>JAHYJK010000167.1 GCA_019429225.1 Anaerolineaceae bacterium | reverse complement strand
AATAAGGAGAAGGTCATGTCTACATTAAAACTGGAAGAGGTTAGTTACCAATATAAGAACGGTGACCGTAGAGTGGTAAATAAGGTGTCCTGCATGTTTGGTAGTGGAAAGGTGAGCGCGGTTGTTGGCCCATCCGGCAGCGGTAAGACCACCCTGCTCTCCCTGATGGCCGGGTTGGACCAACCCACGGAAGGGAGAATCCTCCTGGATGGGGAAGACCTTGCCAGTATGGACCTGGATCAATACCGTCGTGAACGGGTAGCCATGGTTTTCCAGGCATTTCATCTATTCCCACTATTGACTGTGCTGGAGAACGTCTGTTTCCCGATGGAATTGAATGGCATATCCAAAAAGGATGCAAAGGCAAAAGCAAGAGAACTGCTCGCATCTGTAGGAATTGAAACGGAAAAGCACAGACGCTATCCATCCAACCTGTCCGGTGGAGAACAGCAGCGCGTGGCAATCGCGCGTGCTTTGGCGAGTGGTGCGCGTATCATCCTGGCGGACGAACCCACCGGCAATCTGGATAAAGCCAATGGAGAAAACGTGATCGAGATACTGCGACAGCTGGCGCACCAGCAGCGCTACTGTGTTGTGGTGGTCACCCATAACCTGGAAATTGCCGAGCGATCGGATAAAGTCTGGAGTATGTCGGATGGGGTTTTGATGGAAACTACATGATTGGGTGGAGAGGACAATAAATAAACTTGGTTCCACTATATGATTTGGACAAAAATGTATTTTGGACTTGCCAATTGGGATTTATGAAATGGAAATGTTTCCTTTATTAATTAGGGAATCGCCTTAGCCTTAGCACTAAGATTTGGAATTACAGTTCTCCAAATTCCTATTATCTTTTTTTTTGTGATACCAGAGATAAATAGATGTAGTAATTTTTAGGGATTTCTCTATTGTGATTTTAGGTTGGGACAACTCCTTCAAGTTAAATTATTGTCCAATGAAAAAATATTATGTTTTTACAGGTTTTTACGAGCTTACGGGATCAGTTTGCAATAATATTGTTATGTCCATATATTTTTATTTACTAACTTTTTTGTGATCTAAAGGATACTATTAATATAGATCGTACGAAAGGGAAGAAATTTATCGTGATCATAGTATGAAAAATACTTCAAACCAAGAACAAATGTATTTGTCCTCTGAGGAAAAAGCAATATTGATGCTTAAAAAAGGCGACATCTCCGGTTTATCAATCCTGGTTCAAAAATATCAGGTTAAGGCTGTTCATACTGCATTAATTATCACACACGATCTCTACACAGCTGAAGAAGTTGTTCAGGATTCCTTTGTCAAAGTCTTCCAAAAAATTTCACAATTTGATGAAACCCGGCCTTTCGGTCCATGGTTTCTAAGAATAGTGATCAATGCAGCGATTAAGATGGCCAAAAAGCAAAAGAAATTTTTGACGATGGATAAACCTGATGATGAAAATTATATTGAAGATTGGTTGATCGATCAAACGAAAAGCCCTGAAGAATTAGCAGAGTCGGCTGAAATTCAAGCTCTCGTGTGGCAAGCAATTGAAAAATTGAGTCCAAACCAAAGGGCTGTAATAGTTTTAAAATATTTTTTGGAAGATACAGAAAGTGAAATAGTCAATCAGTTAGGCAAACCTTTAACTACTATTAAATGGTGGCTTTTTATTGCCCGACAACGGCTCAAGCAGATGATTAATTCGGATTTGAAAAATGATCCTGTAAGAATGGAGGAGAAAAGTGAATAAAAAACACATGAAATCAATTTTAGAAACAATCGCCCGTCAAAAAGCTCCTAAAGAAAAAATAAATTTATGGCCCTCCATTGAAAAAAGAGTATTGAATGACAAAAATTTTGCACATAAACAATTAAGTATTCCAGAAAAACCTTATAACGGTGACCATAAATCTTTGCTGCAGAAGAGTCTGGTTCCTTCTATTATTTTGATGGCCCTGGCATTAGTTGCCTTTTTTTTCACAACACCACAAGGGATAGTTGTTGGACAAAATGTGGTAGGTTTCTTTAGTCGAAGTAATGTCAACCAAATCCCCATTCAAAAAGCCATTCCAACTACGGCTGTTTACGAACCAACAGAATTCACCGCCGTTTCTCCGTTAGTTGAGGAAACAAAAGTGAGTGCAGAAAAAGTAGCGACTCCTGATCCTAAAAGCATATTAGATGCAAAAAAACAAATTGCTGAGGTTCAAGAATTGGTTGAATACAATTTGGAGATTCCAGATTGGATTCCAGTTATTTTGATTTTTTCTGGTGCCTCGATCGAGGAAGGGGATGGAAATCAAATTGTGAGCATCATTTATACACTATATGACTCCAATCAAGATGATGTTACGAATGGATTAGTATTTAGACAACAACCGATTCCAATAACAGGAAATTGTGAATTATGCACAATAGTTGGCGCTGATGGATTTATTCAAGAGGTATCCATATCTGGGTCTTACGGAGAATATGTTGAAGGTGTGTGGAAGTATACGGAAAAAGGTATAGTTTGGGAACCAGATCCCTATTTAAAGAGATTGCGATGGCAGAATGAGGGAATGGCTTTTGAATTGATGTTCATGGGACCACCCGATATGCTTCTAATTGAAGACATGGTAAAAATTGCCGAAATCATATATTAATCTCATTATCTTTACCTCTGTATATTGTTTTATCCTTCAAAAATCAGGTTTTTTTTAAAGATTAGATTATTCAATTGGGAAATGTAAAAATGTCAAAACCAAATGTTTTTCTAAAATCCACTGTCCGTCAACTAATATTCACAAGCTCTCTGATCATCCTGCTAGGCTTAATTTCTTTCGCCTTCATCGGAAAAGCAGTAGAGTATCTGGTGGTACAGCGCGAAACCAACCGGCTAGGCGGTTACTATCGCTCCATCGGTACATTGTCGGGGTCGAGCGGTGAAGAGCAGGAGGATCTTTCTGCAGGGGCAGCTTTGATCCAGAAAAGCCCCTACCTTGCGTTCGAAGACAACCGCAGGGCAAGCCAGGGGGTGATGAAAGATATCTGGAATGCAGATATCAGCGGTAGTAGCAGATTGGCTGAAGAACTGACAGGTACTTTCACGGGAGATATGTGGTTCAGCGGCAAACTGACGACCAAACGTGAAATTCTTAAACAGATTGACGAGGAAACCACCGAAGTTATCGGTTACACACTCAACTTTCTGGTGGATACTATTCTGGCTGCCTACCCGGAAGACCTGATTGAAGGAAGACCCGTTGGGTTTATTTTTCTCAAAGAAGGTAACGAAACCGCCATCCCTGCGATTGAACAAATGGAGGTGAGTCAGCACTATTTGATGCGCGCCAGGAAAGATAACTCCTTTCATATTGACCTAACCTGGCAAAATGCCTCTTCCACACTGCAGATCAGACCGTTGGATGATGAAGGTTTATGGTACCTGACGCTGATGGAAGGCGCAGAATTGGATTTTAACGATCCCACATTAGCTGGTATAAAAAATGAAATAGAGATTTTGAACGAAAACCAGCATGCGCTTTTTCTTTTTGGTACTGCTGATTTGAGCGCAATGCCGCCGATGCAGGAATCTGCCCGCATGTATTTTCTAACCGATGGGCGCTGGCTGAACCACCAGGATGATCTGAACCAGAACCGGGTGATCGTGATTCAAAAGGATTTCGCCGATCTTCGCAAACTCAGGGTCGGCGATACCATCACACTCACCCTGCGCGGACTGCAAAATCCGTATGGCGGCTACATCACTACTGATGATCGCAATCAATGGCGTGCTTTCCCCAGGCATGAGGAAACATTTGAGATCGTCGGGATATATGATTACCTGCTGGAGTTGGGTACCAACCACACCACCTGGGCATATCTACCCAATTCGCTTATCCCGGAGAATATCGCCTACCCGTTGGACGGCGTATATGCCAGTATGTACAGCTTTGTGTTGGATTCCTCGCGCAATCAGGATGCCTTTATTAATGAAAATAGAGCCGTACTTGCCGAATTGGGGATGGAGGTAACTTTCTCGGAAAACAATGGCGCAACCTTCTGGGCGGCAGTTGACCCTTTAAGGCGCTCGGCATTTTCCGGATTACTCGTTTTCACTATGGTACTCGTCATCGCCCTGGCGCTGGTAACCTTTCTCTATCTTAACCATCGCCGCCGGGATTATGCCATCCTACGCGCTTTGGGTGTTCCCAAGAAGACTGCCAACCGCCAGCTATTGCTTCCGCTTATACTGTTTGCCGCTGTTGCGGTTATTGGTGGTGCACTCCCGGCATGGGAGTTAACTCTGGAAAATACAGCCGCTTCGTTTTCCAGCCTGCCCACTCCTGCCGGTGTTTTGCCGGAAATCACGCTGCAGCCCGCCTACCTTGTGGCAATCATCCTTGTAATCCTGATTTTGCTGCTGGTGTTTACCAGGGTAGGCACTGGCATCTTGGCAGGCAGGCCGGTGCTTGAAATCCTTATCAAGACAACGCCCGTGGGTGCAAAAAAACAGATAGCAACATCGCCGCCGCAAGCGCCAAGCGTCACACCGCCAATTAAGCAAGTTGCAGAAACTAGTTTAACAGTTGAAACAAGCACAACAGACAGGCCATCTGAAAGCTATGAACCATTACCAGGCGTTACTGCTTCGGGGCGGGCGAGGGAGGCAGGCGCAGCTATGCTGCGTTTTGGGGCAAGGCATGCCACCCGGGCTGGGTTGAAAACCATCCTATCGATACTGGTGGCGATAGGTTTTGCACTTGCGCTGGGTTGGATGCGCTGGAGTATCGATCGTAACCGGGAGGAAGTAGAACACCTATATGATACGGTTGTGGTCGAGGTGGAGATCATCCCCGCCAACCTAAATCTGACAACATCGGAAGGTCCTTCAGTGATTGCTGAACGGACGGTTGAACGCATGCTGGAGAGCGGGTTTGTCCGTAATGCTTACACCGAAGCTGAGGTTGAACTGACGTTTTTAATTTTATTTGAGAACAGAAATTCCCCAGAGATTCATCAGTTAAGTGAGACGCTACTTGCATTTGATCAGCCTGAGGAATTTTTTGCTTCACTCACCACGCGAGACACGGTTCAATATGGTAAATTATGGGATGAAAGTCTATTTAGCAAAGTCTGGACTAAAGATGAAATTATCTCACAAGGCGTACCGGCAATCTTTCCTGAAAGCTTCCTTAACAAATACAACCTGAAGCGGGGAAATGTTGTTAATCTAGATACAGAATTTAATAGTTACCCATACAAAATCGTTGGCAGTTATCTTGAAGGTCCGCGGCAATTATCGCCGAACGTCGTTAAGCAAGGGGGGAGTGTAGCGGTGTTGATCCCACTTTCAGCATTACAGGTGATAATGGATAACGATGTGTATTATTCAGTTGCTAAATTCACCCTCGACCCAGCCAAAAATAGGGAACTGCCTGCGTTTCGGGAAGAGATGAAAAAGATGATTGCCGAACCCAGCGCCGGCAGGCTGCCTTTGCAAATCGTTTTCTGGGATGAAGAACTTCGGGCAGTGGTGGAACCGCTGGAAAAGAACCTCTCGTTGCTGGAAGTGCTCTATCCGGTGACAGTGGCGGTCTCGGTACTGATCGGGATCGGATTGAGCCTGCTGCTGGTGCTACAGCAGGCACGCGAAACCGCGCTGCTGCGCATGCTGGGAGTGAGCAGGATCAGGGTAAGGGCTATGCTCAGCAGTGAGCAACTGCTGCTCTCATTTCTGGGGATATTGCTGGGACTGGGGCTGCTGGTAGTACTAAGTCACAATCCAGAGGCAGTTCTCACACCTCCCATACTGATTGCTGGCGGGTTGTACATCCTTGGAGCCTTGATAGGCTCACTAATTGGTGCAGTCATAGTCACAAATAAACAGCCGATTGATCTCTTACAGGTTAAAGAATAAGGAGGAAGCTCATGTCCAATTTAAAACTGGATGGGGTTAGTTACACATATAAAAATGCAGACAGGAAGGTTGTTAATAATGTCAATTGCCTGTTTGGCAGCGGGAAGGTAAGCGCGGTTGTTGGCCCTTCCGGTAGCGGAAAGACCACACTGCTTTCCTTGATGGCCGGATTGGATCAACCCACTCAAGGAAAAATCTTTCTGGATGGAGAAGAGCTTGCCAGCATGGACCTGGATCAATACCGTCGAGAAAGGGTCGCTATGGTTTTTCAGGCATTCCACCTCTTTCCACTGCTGACGGTGCTCGAGAACGTCTGTTTCCCGATGGAGTTGAATGGTATATCAAAATCTGATGCAAAGGCAAAAGCTAAAGAATTGTTGGCATCCGTGGGAATCGAAGCTGAAAAGCATAAACGCTATCCAGCCAATCTATCCGGTGGAGAACAGCAGCGGGTCGCCATTGCGCGTTCCCTGGCGAGTGGTGCACGCATCATCCTGGCAGACGAACCAACCGGCAACCTGGATAAAGCCAACGGTGAGAAAGTGATAGAAATTCTGGCGCAACTGGCACACCAACAAAAATACTGCATTGTGGTGGTCACGCATAACCCGCAAATTGCCGAGCGATCGGACAAGGTTTGGAGTATGTCGGATGGAGTGTTGGTGGAGCAAGTCGCTCAACCTGCGTAAATATTATTCAAGATCAACAATTTCAAGAACTCTCTGGAGTCGGGTGGTAGCTGGATCATAGCCATAAATAGTCTGCCTCATCACCTCGATTGCTTCCATTCGTTCTTGAGGTGTTTTTGAATGCCAATACGCTACCTCATCGCTCTCTTCCTGAAGAGAGGATATTGTTATGGCTTTTTTATCTAATTTTGGTAATTTCAAATTCTTCATATCTTAATAATATACCACCTCAGTGTTTACAACTAAGCAAACAGAGCTATTCACAGTACTGGTAATCACAATTACAGAAGTGCGCTGCACCTGAAGCTGTTGGTGCGTTGCACTTAGGGATTTACAACTACCATCCATCTTGGTAGAAGAGATTGTTTAACATGAATCCAAAAGTGCGATGCACCTGAACTTAAGCCAACAAGGTCTACGGACGAGAGGTGCAATGCACTTTTGGTATCTTGATTCTCAATCTCATTATTCCATTCAGTGTAGAATTCTTATCCTTAAGTGCAACGCACCTTTTTCCCAAATATTCTAGATTTTCTTCATGGCAGGAGAAAAAAACTTTATTCTTTTAATATAGCAATAATATATAAAATATGATATTATCTATATATGAAAAGAATATCATTAACAAATACAGATATCGAAATACTAGAACAAGCGATTATTCATTTCGGCTCTGTGGTCACATTTCAACAACTTATTTCTTTATTTGAGGAAGATGTTGAATATGCAAGGATTCGCATTAGTAAGCTGGTCAATCAAGGTTGGCTCACAAGGATAAAAAATGGTGTTTATGTGATCTCCGAATTTTCCTCGAGAGGTTCGCTATCGATATCTCATCTTGCCATCGTCAATCACCTTGTAGAAGATTCATACATTTCATTTGAAAATGCTTTGCAACACCATGGATTGTTTGATCAGTATTTATCATCTGTCAGCGCAATTTCGTTGGTGCAAAAGACTTCCAGGACAATTGATGAAATTTCCTATCACTTCATTCGAACGAAATCGGATTATTTTTATGGTTGGAAAATTCATGAAATTGATCACCAGAATGTAAAAATCGCCACGGTTGAAAAAGCGTTGATTGATCTCATTCAATTCCATCGAACAAGTTATTCGGCTGACCTTGTTCTTGAGAAATTAGAAGAATATAAAGGTGAGGTTGATTTTGAAAAATTAATTGCTTTTTTATTGCATGCAAATCTAACTACGCAGCGAATATTCGGATTTTTAATGGATCTGGCACACATCAACAGTCAACCCTTATTCAATTCAATTCGGAATTCCCAGAGCATATCCTATCTTTCCAGGTCAGAAACCAACATATACAATCATAAATGGAAGCTATACTATGACGAATACTTCAATCAATACACCTTGCCATCCGTTATCTCAATCACTCGATCAGCAACCTCTTCCACCAATGGGTTATGGGAAGTGACCAGTATCGTTAATCCTTCATGATCTACCAATTGGCGAAATAACCTAAAAATCTGTTGGGTAGTAGTGGAGTCCAACTCACCGGTGGGTTCATCTGCCAGAATCAGGTCCGGATGGTTGGCAATGGCTCGAGCAATAGCCACCCGTTGTTGCTGACCACCCGATAGCTCATCTGGGTGGGAATCTACCCGATTTCCCAGACCTACTGCCCGTAAAGAATGTATAGCGCTATGCCGGTCTTTCTGCGGGTCACCACCAGCTAACCTCAAAACCAATTCAACGTTTTCAAGAGCTGAGTAAGTGGGTATTAAGGCAAAGGATTGGAAAACAAACCCAATCT
>JAHYJK010000166.1 GCA_019429225.1 Anaerolineaceae bacterium | reverse complement strand
GGACCAGAAAAGACAGCCGAGGAAGGCAGAATCCAACAGTTACGCAATAAACCCGAAAATGTCTTTGCCGTCGGCGATTTTATCCGCACCAATGAAGTCGATGGCTGGCTCCAGGAACGCCTGAGTGGATTGAATGCGCATGTGCGCTACGTCCACAACAAGTTCATGCTGGTGGATCCGTTGGGAGATGACCCAATTGTGATTTGTGGCTCAGCTAATTTTAGTGAAGCCTCCACCATTCGCAACGACGAGAACATGCTGGTCATACGCGGCAACACCCGTGTGGCCGACATCTACCTGGGTGAGTTCATGCGCCTGTACAGCCACTTCGCCTTCCGTGAATCGCTGCAATGGCGCAAGCCAGATGATCCCCCCAAGCCCCTGCGTATCGACGACTGGTGGCAGGATTATTTTGGCAAAACCCCGCGTTCTGCGAGGCGGGGGTGTTTGGCTCGATCGGGGGAGGAGTGGTAATCTGATTGCACTACATTCGAGGTTAGTAGAGTGATGGTATGCATTTCGAATGAAAATCTGGTTGGATGTTCACACTTATCCTATGAATCAATTCATAGGATACCCATCTTCAAATCCTTTAAAAAGGATTTCTGAACCTGTTTGAACAGGTTTGGATTCTGCCTATCCGTGGATTTGAATCCACGGTGGAATGAAAATATCAATCATTCTTTGCGCAAAAGAGCTTGTTTCTGCACTCATCCTATGAATCAATCCACAGGATAGTTATTCATAGGATACCCATCCTCAAATCCTTTAAAAAGGATTTCTGAACCTGTTTGAACAGGTTTGGATTCTGCCTATCCGTGGATTTGAATCCACGGTGGAATGAAAATAACAATCCTTTTTTGCACAAAAGAGCTTGTTTCTGCACTCATCCTATGAATCAATCCACAGGATAGTTATTCATAGGATACCCATCTTCAAATCCTTTAAAAAGGATTTCTGAACCTGTTTGAACAGGTTTGGATTCTGCCTATCCGTGGATTTGAATCCACGGTGGAATGAAAATATCAATCCTTTTTTGCACAAAAGAGCTTGTTTCTGCACTCATCCTATGAATCAATTCATAGGATAGTTACACTCAAATCCTTTAAAAAAGGATTTCTGAACCTGTTTGAACAGGTTTGGATTCTGCCTATCCGTGGATTTGAATCCACGGTGGAATGAAAATAACAATCATTCTTTGCGCAAAAGAGCTTGTTTCTGCACTCATCCTATGAATCAATTCATAGGATAGTTACACTCAAATCCTTTAAAAAGGATTTCTGAACCTGTTTGAACAGGTTTGGATTCTACCTAGACGTGGATTTGAATCCACGGTGGAATGAAAACAGCTTCGAAGTCCTTAACCCACCACAACCCTGGTAGACCTGGCTAACGCCTGTTCCATCCGCTGGATTTCCTCAGGTGTTTTAATACTATTAAAGTCTTTGGTGTGATTTTCAAGCACGTGTTGCAATGCCTTCTGAGTCACTTCTTCTTCTGTAATGCCGGTAACCATAAATGGGCAAATCAAGCCCATACTTTTGCACGCATATTTAAATAACATCTTTTCCTCTTTGGGGTATTTCCATCTTCCGGAGTCTCGTAGCCTGGAAATACGCAAATGGCAGAACGAGAGGATTCATTAATTGTTTTGAATGAATTCATTCTACTCTGGAATGTGGAGAAAGACAATGAGTTAAGGTGCGAGGCACTTAGGGATGGTCACGAAACACCTGAATGGAACAACACATCTGTTGATCAGTAGTCCAAAAGTGCGTTGCACCTCTGGGGTTGGAAAAGAGAAATTACAGAGTGCAATGCACCAACGAGAAAAGGTGCGCTGCACTTAGGGATCATCACACTTCAACCGAATGGATCACAACCAGCGATCATCACGACATCAAAAGTGCGTTGCACCTCTGGGGTTGGAAAGGTAACATTACAAGGTGCAATGCACTCCTGACGGACTTTTGAACGCAATCATTTCCCTTTCCGGGTACTCTGCTGTATCCCCAAGTGCAATGCACCAAAAGCCCTCCATCATAGTCCACACCTGTAACCCTGGGTATCCTGTAATCACAAAAATCAGATCAGAGATTTTCAGCTGCAGACACCTCATCCTGTAAATCCTGTCATCAAACGCTGAATAACCAACAAACCCCACCTGTAAAATTACTCATTAAACCAAATCCTAAAATCCTGTAAATCCCAGTTCGGATTTTTTCAACTTTCCGGATTTTGCAGGATAAACGCAAGGTGCAATGCACTCCTGACGGACTTTTGATTAGATTAATTTTCCACATCCGGGAAGTCTGATGTATCCCCAAGTGCAATGCACCAATTTAAATCAAAAGTTCCTGAGATCATATTCTCAAGAACTTTTCTATTAAGAATAAGCTACCGGCTATCGGCTACCAGCTAATCAGCTATCTTTCTCCCTCCCAAACAACCTGCCAGGCTGCCAGGGGGTGCCGAGGGCGGGTAGGATCCAGCGATCCAGACCAATCCAACCAGCGGTTTTCCACGCCAGGATCAGCAGGATGGAGATGGTGAACAATACCGGATTGGTGCTGGCGGTTCCAGCCATCATGAAGTTCCAGTTCAGAAAGCCACCAAAGAAAGCAGCGATTCCGGTGAATATGCCCAGGATCAGTGCAATACCGATCAGGACTTCACCAGCAACGACCAGCTTGGCGAACCAGGTATAAGAACCGCTATCCAGCATGGTCTGCAGAAAGATGCGGTACCAATCGAAGGAAATTGCCGGGCGGGCAGGCGCTTCGGGGATCAATACGGCACGTTCCCAGAATCCTTTCAAAGCTTCGCCATTCTGCACCCAGGCAGGATTGGAGATCTTACCCAGACCCGAGCTCAACCAGGTGTAACCAAGATATAGACGCGCTACCAACCATAACCATGACCAGCGCGTGCTGTTCAAGAGGGTATTGGCGATCGGCGGATCTGAAAATCGTACAGGATTTTTTACTTGTGATTGTGTTGCCATGTTTCTACTCCTTTATAAAGTTTTACTTATAAGATATATAAGATATATAAGATAATAATACTCTATTTTGTATCGGAATAGTGATATTTGTCACAAGTTTTAACAAATTAATCAGCGTTTTATGCTGCGATATTTGATCGGTTGCGGGGTGTCGGCTGCCATGCCCAGGCGTCTGCGGCGATCGGCTTCATAATCCGACCAGTTGCCATCATAGAAGACCACCTGGCTGTCCCCTTCAAACGCGAGGATATGCGTCACAATACGATCCAGGAACCAGCGGTCATGTGAGACGACTACCGCACAGCCGGCAAAGGATTCCAGGGCTTCCTCCAATGCGCGCAGGGTATTCACGTCCAGATCGTTGGTGGGCTCGTCCAGCAGAATGACATTTGCACCGCGTTTGAGTACTTTCGCCAGATGCACGCGATTACGCTCACCACCGGAAAGCATATTAACCTGTTTTTGTTGATCCGATCCGGTGAAGTTAAACGAGGCGACATAAGCACGTGAATTAATCTTGCGGGTGCCTAAGGTTAACGTATCCATCCCCTCGCTGATTTCCTGCCAGATGTTGTTTTCACCGTTCAGGGTATCCCGGCTCTGGTCAACATACGCCAGGTCGACGGTCTCACCAATGCGAATCGATCCGCTATCAGGTTCTTCCTGACTGGTGATCATGCGTAGCAAGGTGGTCTTGCCCGCGCCATTTGGACCAATCACACCCACGATGCTACCGGGCGGAATGGCGGCTGTGAAGTTATCGATCAACAAACGCTCGCCATAGGCCTTACTGAGATTGTTGAACTCAAAAACCACATTGCCCAGGCGTTCACCTGGTGGGATGTAGATCTCCTGTTCGCCGCGGTACTGGTCAACTTCCTGACTGAGCAAACGTTCATAGGCAGTCACACGCGCTTTCCCCTTGGATTGGCGTGCTTTGGGAGACATGCGAATCCACTCCAATTCACGTTGCAGAGTACGTTGGCGTTTGGATTCAGATTTCTCCTCCACTGCCAGGCGTTCCTGTTTCTGTTCCAGCCAGGAGGTGTAATTGCCACGCCAGGGGATACCATAACCACGATCCAGCTCCAGGATCCAGCCGGCGACATTATCCAGAAAATAGCGGTCATGTGTGACAGCGATAACCGTTCCGCGATATTGCTGCAGGTGATGTTCCAGCCAGGCGATCGATTCGGCATCCAGGTGATTGGTGGGCTCGTCCAGCAGCAAGATGTCTGGCTCAGTCAGCAACAGACGGGTGAGAGCCACCCGGCGGCGTTCACCACCGGAGAGCACTTTGACGGGTGTATCCCCAGGAGGACAACGTAGGGCATCCATAGCCATCTGCAAGCGATTATCCAGTGTCCAGGCATCCACATGGTCGAGTTCTGCCTGTAACTTGCCCTGTTTTTCGATCAGCGCATCAAAGTCAGCATCCGGCTCGGCAAATTGATTGTTGATTTCATCAAACTCTTTTAACTTTCTGATGATGGGGGCAACAGCCTCTTCCACGACTTCTTTGACGGTTTTGTTTTGATCCAGATCGGGCTCCTGATCCAGCATACCCACCGTGTAACCCTTGGAAAAAGTAACCTCTCCAATGTAGTCCTGATCCTTGCCTGCGATGATGCGCAGCAATGTACTCTTGCCGGCTCCATTCAAGCCCAGGACGCCGATCTTCGCGCCGTAATAAAAACCGAGCGAGATATCGCGCAGAATCTGGCGGTTGCTGGGCGGGACGACTTTACCCACTCGCACCATGGAGAAAATTACCTGTTGATCGTTCATGCTTTCACCTCAAGTTGAAACCTTGTAATTATTTACCTGTTGATTGGACAGGCACAAGCGGGTGATAAGAAATCTCTTCACCCGGCTCATAGTTTCATTTTACCTGAAGTGGTTGGTTTTATGTAAACTTGCTGAAGGTTACTTTACTGTCAGCGCCTGCCGGAGCAAATCCTCCAGGTTAAGCATCGGATCTGCTGCCAGCGTCAGCTTCCAGGATGGGTGCAGCTGATCCAGCAAATAAGCTTGCGCCATACCGGAGTAGTAGAAGCGACCATCCCCTTCATCTTCAGCCATGCGAGTCATCTGATCCAGTTCTCTGCTCCAGCGATTATCGAAGGTTTGATATTCCTTGAATTTACGATCACTGTGCATATCTGCCAGCGGCTGGTACTGCTCATCCGAAGCTGCCAGACGCCAGGTTTCCAGCTCAGCGTAACGCGCCATGCCTTCCACCCATTCGCGTTGATTTTCATAGCGGATCAAGTCAGCCGATAGTTGCATGCTCTTCCGGCGAGCATCACGATGATCGAGGAATTGTTGTGCCAGCTGCCGGATTTCTTCCTTATCCTGCGACTTCAGGGCTGCTTTTAATACATCCAGTTCCTGTTGCCAGGCATCGATACCTGCCTGATTTTCCCAGGGGTATTGGTCAGACAAACGGATGCCATCCCATTCTGCTGCTTCAAAGCGTGGTTGCGCCCACACAGCCTGAAACGCGTGGAAACTCTCATGCTGGACCATGGAGAGGTAGGTATCGCTATTCGGGAAGAAAATAGAAGCGACCAATGAATACGGAAATACTGGTTTTAAAAAGCCGGGTAAATCCTTGCGAAATTGATTCATCAGACTTAATCGAAACCAATCAGCGGAAGGCAGGCTGCCAACATAGGCAGTTCCCACACGCACCGTAAATGCATCCGGCTCTTGATTGTGATCATATCCGCTTCGGAAATAAATTTCCTGTGGGTAGGCTTCCAGTGGCGGCATTGTCTGCCACTCGCCACCACGACCCAGTTCCTGCGGCACTTTAACCCAACCCGTTTGTGGGTCAGCAATACCAATTAAAAAGGCATTCTCTTCATTATAGATAAGTGCAGGTATGTCGACGATCCCCAGACCCGGAAAAACCTGATCCCCCAATTCCTGACGCAGGTGCTGCGCTTCCAGCACTCGGGTGATATCAACAACCGCTAATTGATCGGGTTGGTTGGTCTGACCGGGCACAAATAAATTGATGACAGTAAAAAGAGCGATCAACCCCAGACATAACCCCAAAAGACTCAAAATCAGTATTAATCCCCATTTTCTATTTTTTCTATGCATAGCTGTTACTCCTCGAGTATAAATATAAGAATGTTTCAAACCCAGGACAACCAACAAACAGCCGGCGTACGACCTGGTCAGAAGATGGATTTGTAAAATAGCCAGATGGTGGAATACCCATCAATCCGAGGCAAGAATTGTATAGATGTGATATAAAATAAGCTTGCAAAGGAATCGTGATATGACAAAAGACAAACCTCTAATTCTGGTCACCAATGATGACGGCATCGCATCCCCCGGTATTCATGCAGCCGCATGCGCTCTGGCTCCCCTGGGCGAGGTGGTACTGGTGGCTCCACGCGAACAAAACTCCTCCACCGGTCGCAGTCATCCACTGACAACCGATGGTTTGATTGAAGAAGTGGAATGTTGCCTGGATGTGGGCAATTTCAAAGCCTATGCCGTCGGTGGTACACCGGCACAGTGTGTGCTGAACGCATTGTTTAAGATCCTGCCCCGCAAACCTGACCTGGCAATTTCCGGGATCAATTATGGCGAAAATTTTGGCACCGGGATCACCATCTCCGGTACCGTTGGAGCCGCCCTGGAAGCAGCCAGCTTTCGTATCCCCACCATTGCAGCCTCCCTGCAACTGCAAAATATCGATGATTTTGACAAGCATGATCCGGATATCGATTTCTCAGTCGCTGGTTATTTCACCCACAAATTCGCAAAAATGTTGCTGGAAACCACATTGCCCGATGGTGTCGATCTGTTGAAGCTGGAAGTTCCCGTCCAGGCAACGGTAGATACCCCCTGGCGCATGACCCGCTTATCCCGTCACATGTATTACGTTCCCTTTTTTGATCCTAACTTAAGCTGGCAGGAAAAAGGCCGGATTGGATTCAAAGTCAACGTCACCAAAGAAGATGTCACCCCGGATAGCGATATCTATGCGGTGGTGTACGATCATGAAGTCTCTGTGACGCCGCTGACGATCGATATGACCGCCCCAATCGACATTCCAGGCTGGGAACAGCAATTACGTCAGAATGGATATTCAAGCTAATCGATAGAAAATGCCCTGATTCCCAGGGCATTTTTTTGGACCTATTTTTTCTGATAGTGAATCTTTATCTCTGAAGGATGATTAGCACCGGCGCCCTGTACCACACGAATATCCTGGCTGAGCAATTCCAGATCGAAAGTTTGCAGCAGGCGCGCCGTAATAATGGTCATCTCATTCTTTGCAAAGTTCATCCCGGTGCATTTATGGATGCCACCACCAAAACCGACCAAAGCGAAGGCATTCTTTCCCTCCCCGCGTTCTGGTGACCAGCGTAACGGGTCATAATAGTCGGGATCCTTAAAGACTTCCGGTAGAAAATGAGAGTTGGCAGCATTAACGATCACCTGCCAACCAGTTGGTAAGTGGTAACCACCCAGATCAAGCGGCTGTTCCACCGTGCGCATCTGCAAATCTGCTGAGGGACGCATGCGGGTGGTTTCTTCAATTGCCCAGGCGATATGTTCCAGCTGGTTGATTAATTCCTGCGTAATCTCTGTTCCCAGTGGGGCTTTTAGCTTGAGTTCACCCTCTACCAGCTCGCGATAATCCGGACTCTGGAGAATCTGTGCCACAGTCCAGGCAGCCTGCCCAGCGGTAGTCTCATGTCCGGCGAACAGTAACCCGGTGAACATATTGACAATGGTTTGATCTTCCATCACAGTGCCGTCTTTCAAGGGGGTTTGCAGCAGGGTGCTGATCAGATCATCATACTGGTCAGGATGTTGGCGACGTTTTTCAATCATTTCCTGAAAAATCTTATTGATCGCCGCTTTGGCTTTGTCACGCCGTCTGAACTTTGGCAAGGGCAGGTTGGGTGGCAGAATGGGATCGAGCGAGCGGCTGATGTCCAGGTACAGATCCCAGAATCCTGCACCCAATTCCTGCTGATACTGCGGACCAATCAGGGCATGCCCAGCCACAAATTGAGCCAGGCGCAACATCTCGGAGGATAGGTCCATGACACCGGCATCTCCCAAACCATCAATCCAGGCTTGAATCTCAATATTCATCGCCTGAATATAGCCTGCCATGCGCTCACGGCGGAAAACTTCCTGCAAGACCGGACGCTGGTTGTAGTAGGCTTCTTTGCTGGCTGTGAAGAGTACCTCACCCAGGGAAGACTTCAAGAATTGATAAGCATCCTGCATGTTGAGGGCTTTATCGGTCTGTGTGTACACCAATTTATTGTTTTCTGCGCCACTGACAACCGCCGCAAAACGCGGTCCCAGCTTGATGGCAAACACATCGCCATGCTCACGATGCCCACGTTTAAACAGCGT
>JAHYJK010000165.1 GCA_019429225.1 Anaerolineaceae bacterium | reverse complement strand
TCATCTTCTCGGCCCAACAATTGCCCTGAATGTTGTAGAATCGTCACCTGGCTACCAAAGCGATGAAACATCTGACCAAACTCAAGTGCAATATATCCCCCACCCAGAATAATCAGGTGTTCCGGGACTTCCTCCAGTTCCATAATCGAAGAGGAATCAAGATAATTGACATTTTCCAACCCTGAAATGACAGGAATATTGGGTCTACCGCCACCATTGAGGATGATCGTCTCAGCGGTTATTTTTTGGGTGGTGTTCTGGGATGTCACTTCCAGAATTTTGTGGCCAATAAATACCGCTTTTCCATAAATTAAAGATACGCCGGCATCAACAATTCGTTGTTCACTGCCATTCCGAAAACTGGAGACAATTTCTTGTTTTCGTTCTATGACCTTACGTAGATCAATAGTGAGGTTATCTAAACCAACTCCATATATTTGTGCATGACGTGCTTGATGAGCAACCTCTGCACTGGCAATCATGGTCTTGGTGGGCGTACAACCCACATTTACACATGTTCCCCCTACATATTTTTCTTCAATAAGCGCTATTTTTTTTCCGGCTGCAGCAAAGGCTCTGGAAAGTGGATTTCCAGCCTGACCAGCACCAATGATAATAACATCAAATTTTTTCATAATTTTCAACTTTCATATTCTCTTTCCATAAATTCTAAATTCAGCCCGTTGCTCCAAATAGCGAATAAAGTAGTTGGCAGCAAAGGACAAAACAGTCACCGCCAGTGCGCCTGTAAATATTTTGTCGTAATTGGCGGTAATCACCCCTTGAAACAGCAACACACCCAGTCCACCTGCATTGATGAAGGCAGCGATGGTGCCGATGCCGATCGAAGAGAGTGCCACCAGGCGAATCCCGGCCAGCAACATGGGTAAGGCCAAAGGAAATTCAATTTGCCAGAAGCGTTGCCATCCATTCAATCCCATCCCCCGGGCAGCCTCCAGAACCGCTAGTTCAATGGTCGTCAATCCCACCAGCCAGTTTCTGATCAGCAATAATTGAGCATAGGCTGTCAGGGCAATGATGGCTGGTCTGGTTCCCAATCCAAATAGGGGAATCAGTAATACGAAGAATGAGAGGCTTGGAATCGTGTAAATAATACCCAGGACACTCATCACCGGACCGCGCAACCAGCGAATCCTCGCCAACAGCAACCCTAGCGGGATCCCAATTAAAAGTGAGAAGAAAATCACCGCTAACGTCAGTTGTAAATGTTGCAGGAAGAGTTCTGCTACCACATCAAAGTTATTAACCAGATAATTCATTGTTTCAACTTCTATTCTGAAGGAAGATTGGAAATTAGCATTTCACGCAAGTCTGCATACCCAACCGTACCCAGTAAATGACCTACGGAATCTTTTACAGGCAGCGAGTCTTTACCACTACACAATAACAACGAAACTACAGACCGCAAATCATCTTCCGGACGTAATACTGTGTTGGGTTTTTCAACAGGTTGAGACCCACCCGAATAAATTGACTGATTTTTTCTGGCTTTTAAGATTGAATTGACATTTACAAGGCTCAATTTTCGAAGAATATTGCTGGACCCCACCAGATCCTCAATAAATTCATTTTCAGGTTGGGTTACCAATTCCAAAGGGGTACCATATTGCACCAGTTTCCCAGCACGCATCACAATAATTTTATTTGCCAATCGAAATGCTTCTTCGACATCATGGGTTACAAAAAGGATGGTTTTATTCAATTTGCTATGAAGATCTATCAATTCGCTTTGCAGGCGTTCTCGATTAATCGCATCTACGGCTGCAAATGGTTCATCCATCAATAGGATTTCCGGGTCTGCGGCTAGAGCACGTGCCAATCCAACGCGCTGCTGTTCACCACCCGAAAGCTGGCGTGGATAGCGAGGTAGATAAGAGACTGGTAACCCAATCAATTCCATGAGCATTTCCAGCCGATCGTTAATACGCTTTTCTTGCCATCCCAGAAGATGGGGAACGACAGAAATATTCTTTTGAATGGTCATATGCGGAAAGAGCCCGACTTGTTGAATCACGTATCCGATTTGTCGGCGCAATTCATTCACAGGCAATGTGTGTATTTCTTTACCACCCATCCAGATTTTCCCACTATCCGGTTCATACAAGCGATTGACCATTTTTAAGAGCGTTGTTTTGCCACAACCTGAGGGTCCTAAAAGAACAACCAGATCACAAGCCGTGATCTTGACTGAAACCTGATCTACGGCTGGGTATGTGTTGGTCGCAAAAGATTTAGACACACGCTCAAAAACTATCTCACCCGATTCTCTGACCGGTGCGTCGACTGTTACTGCTGATGAGGAAATCATTTCACTGGACATGCTTAGTTCTACTTAACCAGGCCTTTTTCTAATAAGAACGCTCTGGCTACATCCTTTGGTTCCTTGCCTTCCGGACCATCAACCTGCCAATTCAAGCCAGACATGATATCATCGGTCAATAAGGGGGCAAAATCATTCAATATTTTTTCAATTTGAGGATATTTTTCTAAGGTGTCCTGACGAATTACCGGGGCAACATTGTAGATGGGGTAAAAGACAAGATCATCTACCAAGAGCAACAGGTCATTACCTTTGATAGCTCCATCTGTTCCAAAAGCTACAACGACATCTACCTGTCCTTCCATGAGGGCTTGATAGCGTAAGCTACCCGTGCCCAATTGTTTAACTTCCTTGAATTCAAAACCACCGTAGGCTTGTTGTAACCCTTTAAGACCATCCTCACGCTCGAGGAATTCAGCTGGTCCTCCCAATACCAGGTCGGAAGCTTTTTGAGAAAGATCAGTATACGTTTGAATGCCATATTGAGCTGCCACTTCTTTCGTCATCGCTAATGCCTGGGTATCATTGAAGGGAGATGGGGTTAACCAGGTTAATTTGTACTGTTGTTCATAACCACTTTTCACTGTGGTGTAAATCTCCTGGGCGTCTTGAATAGGATCTAATTTCAACATTGTCAACAACCCGGTAGAGGTATATTCTGGATAGAGATCAATATCGCCATTCATCATGGCTTCGTGGGCAATCGGGGTTCCGCCCAGATTGAGTTTTCTTTCAACGGTAAAGCCCTCATTTTCTAATAATTGAGCATACATTTCCGCAACAATGAATTGCTCGGTAAAGTCTTTTGACCCGACGGCAACAGTTCCTGCACTATCTGTAGACTGAGAGGGGGCACAGGCACTTAAAATCAATGCCGAGATCAACAAAACAAACACAAAAGTAAAAATTTTCTTAGATTTAAACATTTAACTCCTCCTTAGAGTTTTTTAATTTGATAAAATTTCAGGTACTTGATACCTTCTTAAAAACAATGACCAGAACGTTTCGCTGGATAACGCTAACAACGCCACGGGTAATGCACCTACCAGCATAATCGGAACATCATATAAGGCAAATCCACGGGTAATAAAATCACCCAACCCACCACCGCCAATAAAGGAAGCCAACGTTGCGCTGGAAATTACTTCAACCGAAGCGATCCGGATGCCAGTGACAATTGCAGGGATTGCCAGTGGAATTTCAATTTTAGCCATCACCTGGGTTTTTGTCATTCCCATGCCCGTTGCTGCTTCAATAGTGAATGCATCTACCCCACGAATCCCTGTGTATGTGTTAATCAGTACCGGAGGAAAAGCTAAAACAGTCAATGCGATCAGAGAAGGAAAAAATCCAAGACCCAGATAAGGCAAGGCAAGAAAAAGAATTGCCAGGCTGGGAACAACACGAAAGGCGTTAAAAATATTGATCACAATCTGGGCAAGACCTGTACGTTTAGCAATCCAAATTCCAATCGGCAGGGCAATCAGTAAACTGATCATCATAGCAAAGGAACTCAGAACTAAATGTTGGCGAGTCGCATTCCAAAAAAAGGACTGGTTATTAATATAGTATTGGAATGCATCCTGCAGTAATTCCATAAAGAACCCCAATTACCTACGTATTATTCAAAAAACAAGCACCATGTTTATTCCTTATTATTACACAAACACATGCGGTTGTTCAAGGTTTGTACAAGATCTGGGCGTTTTAAATCCATCCAAAGGAATAAACACCTTGAACCCAAACAAGTTTTGTGTTTTTAAATCAGGCTGGATGGCTTAGTTTTCGACGGTGACACCTTTCCAAAAAGCGACATAATCTTTTATTTCTTGTGCCGCACTTGAAGGTTGTGGGTAATACCAGGCCGCACTTCTATTGGTTTTGCCGTCCACAACAATATCAAAATAACTGGCTTTCCCTTTCCAGGGGCAAACAGTGTGCGAATCGTTCTCCTGAAAATATTCTTTTTTGATTGATTCGGGTGGAAAATATGAATTTCCTTCCACCTTTAGAACTTTTTCACTTTCAGCAATTACTTTTCCATTCCAAATAGCTTTTGGCATAATAATTTTCCTTTCGATATATGTAAATTCTAGTTCCAGTTAATTAGATGGTGTGAATCATGATTTTCTTACGAAAATGCAAAAAACAATTGTCGCTTATTCATTCCCAGGACGGTAATTCCCATTAAATATTTGAATGCTGCCACCTTGTTTGGCATGATCAATCAAATCAAGAGCTGCCAACAAGACTTCTCTTTGGGTTTTGTTGTCATTCGGAGCTCCCAGAGGACGCCCCATCGGAAAATCAGTCAACACAAGTCTGGGTAAATGCATAGCTGTCATACGGTCACTGAATACACCAGAAGCTATTACAACAGTAGCAATCCCACTATCTTCCATCGCTCTGGCTACATGCCCCACGGACACGTGACAAACCGGTCAGACGGGTACCAGGATCAGTCCATCAATTAATTCACTATGAATTTTCTCAATCCAGCGAGGAAGGGCATGGTTTTGCAAACGCATTTGAGAACAAGCTCCTACAAAAGAATAGGCTGGTGAGGAAAACTCTCCTATCAATCCTTCTGCTGCCAGTTCGTTGAGCCGGTCGATTGGAAAATTAACATTGTGATCTTTAATAGCCCCACGCACATCATATCCACCATGCCGGACCATGAGCTGATCTGGTGGTGTATTCGTAGGAATTGAGGAGAGTTCAGGTTCCAGTCTGAGAAATTCTGTTATTCTCTCCTCGGCTTGGTTTTGACTCATATCTTCCACGCCAAAAGGTTTTGGATCCTGTCCTCGGACAAAGTGTCCTGTGGAAGCTATCAACGCAAACCGCATTTCATTTTTTGGGCGTTCTATCTTTGTGAAAGCTGATGCTGCGTATGAAAATCTCCCAGATCCTGCATAACCTTTTTGTTGGTATTGATAGATGTGTTTAAAAATTCTTTCCAGATCTCCATCATCCAGTGTATCCCCCAACTTCCACAATAACTCCTGAAGGAAGGTTGCCACTGCTTCGTCAGACAGTTCATTAAGAAATTTATAATTCATGTCCGACCGGGAGCCATAATTAAAAGATTTCTTAAATTGGCTAATTGTCTCTTCTGTCATCAAAGACCAGTTTTAAAGATGATCAATTTTCACCAAAAACTTTCCTGAATTCATCAACAGCTTTTGGACCATTCTCTGCCAGGCGTTTATAAAACGCAGCACGGTCGCTTTCGCGATAATCCAGTCGCTCCACTGAGAATGGAGCCAGTCGAACACCAGCTTTTCGTCTTTGAACCACATTCAATAAATATTCAAGTGAATTTCTGACACTATTGGCATCGGTCCAGTCGGATTTGTATACTGGGATTCCTGCGCGATTAAATATCCAGGTCATGTTAGGCATGGAACCAAAATAGCGATGACAGGCTCCATCCAGAGCATCCAGCAGAATCGGACGGTTGACACCCAAAACATCCCGCAAAGCTTTGGCATGAGTGGTTTTCTGTTGCATGCTGGTTAAATGGGGGTAATTTTCACCAGGATGGGCTTCGTTGGTGTAAACAAAGATGGAACCAATGTTCTTGGAAGAGAAATCATCTGCAATTTTATTCATGGCTGACGCCGCCAGCCCACAATATGGTCAGGTAAAGCTACCAAATTCTACGACGGTAAATTGGGATTGATCGAGAATCTCAACCAAATTGGTTTGGATTCCTTCCAGATCCCATAAATTGAAATTATTTACCTTCAAGCCCAGGGCAGGGCTTTTATCAAATCGCATCCAGCGTTCAAATTTTTCTGGCACAAATTCATCGTAATTGTATAAGTCTGACATTTTCTTTGGTGTTTTCATCCTTCCATGGACATTAATGATTTCCACATCCTCGGATCCATGCATTTCCTTGTTTTTGTAATAAGCGGTCTGCTTCCTCAGGTCCCCAACTACCCTGTTCATAAATTGCCAGAGGATTTTCGTCAGCATTTTGCCAGGTTGAAATGATGGGGTCAAGAATTTCCCAGGCTAACTCGCTGCGATCACTTCTTGTAAACAAGGCGGCATCTCCTAAGAGAGCATCCAATAACAATCGTTCATAAGCTTCCGGAATTGAGTTTTGACCGAAGACATTCTCATAATGATACTCTAAATCTACCGATTTCGTCTCCGCAATTGTGTCCGGTACTTTTGTTTCAAATTTTAAGTGAATTCCTTCATCTGGTTGTAAACACAACGACAAGGTGTTAGAGGTGAATTTATAATCCTCTGGTAAAGGGAACATTAAGTGGGGAGGACATTTGAATTGAATGACGATTTCACTCATTTTTCCAGTCAACATTTTTCCAGACCGCAGGTAAAAAGGGACTCCTTGCCAACGCCAATTATCAATAAAAAATTGTATGGCAGCATAGGTAGGTGTTTGAGAATTTTCTGAGACGCCATCTTCCTCTTTGTAACCACGGTATTGACCTAACACAGAATATTTGCGAACTTCTTCCGGTGTAAATTTCCTGACTGCTTTTAGCACCTTCACTTTCTCATCCCGCTGGTCATTGGCTTTATGAGAAGCAGGTGGTTCCATGGCAACCAGAGACATCAACTGAAGCAGATGATTTTGGAACATATCACGCACCACACCAACCGTATCATAATAACCAGCGCGATGCTCCAATCCGACTTTTTCGGCAACCGTGATCTGCACATTGCTGATATAGTTTCGATTCCAGACAGGTTCAAAGATGGTATTTGCAAAGCGTGCAATCAAGATATTCTGGACGGTTTCTTTCCCTAAATAGTGATCGATGCGGTAAATCTGATCTTCGCGTAACACTTTTAAGATATCGTGATTAAGTTTTTTAGCTGACTCCAGATCAGTCCCAAAAGGTTTTTCAATTACTACGCGCCGCCATCCGTTCTCTTCCTCTATTTGTCCGGTTTTACCCAGGTTTACAATAATATCGGTAAAGAAGCCTGGAGGAGTTGCCAGATAAAATATGCGATTGGCTGATCCATTTTCTAAATTTTCGAGCGTATTTGCTAAAAGCACAAAAGCATTTTCATCCTGAAATTTTCCAGAAATATAATGTAGTTTATTTTCAAATTCACGCCATTTTTCATTATCAACCGGGTAACCTGCGAATTTATCGATTCCCTCTCGTGCGATTTTTTTTAATTCCTGATCTGTCCATGATCGTCCAGCAAATCCCACGATATTAAAATTACCTTCAAGCCGGTCTTTCTGAAAAAGATTGAATAATGCTGGGATAAGTTTGCGTCGAGCCAAATCACCTGAGATCCCGAAAATAACAATTGTTGTTGTACTCATTAGGAGACTCCTTAGATAATATATTGCAAGAGATCTTTATATAATAAGCATAAGTCTCTTCCAACCGTTTTGATGTTGTTTCGTCTGCTTTTCTTACCAAAACCATATTAACTATAATTCAATCGTAATTAATGATGAATGAACCGCATCTTATACAGGTAGAAAATAATTGTCATCAGAAAGGAAACAAAAATTAATGGGATCATTTCATCTTGTTGGAGATATTGGGGGAACAAAAACAACACTGGCGATTACCAGTGCTGATGGGTCCCCAAGGGACTTTTTGGTAAAGCAAACTTTTCCCAGTAAAGACTTTAAGTCTCTGGAAGAAATAATTACCCTTTTCTTAAAAGGAAAAGAAGAAAATTTTTCTCGAGCCAGTTTTGGTATTGCCGGACCTATCATCAACGATCAGGTGAAAGCCACCAATCTGCCGTGGAATATTTCAGGGAAGAATATGAGTGAGGTTTTCAATCTACCGGTCAGTCTGATTAATGACCTCTCCGCAACCGCCCATGCTGTTCCGTTCCTGGGGGAAGAAGATCTGATTACACTTAATAAAGGCAAACCTGTCAGAAACGGCTCGCTGGCGGTGATTGCCCCAGGCACCGGGTTGGGTGAAGCTTTCCTGGTTTGGGATGGCAAACGCTACCGCCCATTCCCTTCCGAGGGAGGTCATTCTGATTTTGCACCGGTTGATGCTTTACAAATTCAATTATTAATATATCTTCAAAGGAAATTTAATCATGTCA
>JAHYJK010000164.1 GCA_019429225.1 Anaerolineaceae bacterium | reverse complement strand
TGATCGAGATAAAGGATTGTCCGTGATCGAGTATTTTACTGGCTGGACAGGTCGGATACTGGACGAAACAGCTGATCATCAAACCGCCCTATGGCTGCGGCTGAATGCCATGCTTGAGGAAATTTTGGCCTTACAACCCCGGGAAATGATCAATGTCACAGAGAGTTTACTCTACCAGGTTGATGCCTCAGGTAAGGAACGCTTACTGAAGTTGGTTGACCGGATAGATCAGGTCTTAGCGCATGATCTGAAAAATCTATCCGCATTCAGGTTTATGTTAGTTGATTACTATGAAAACCAAAGTGATTATGAGCAAGTCATTCATTATGGTGAACAAATCATTGAGACTGATCCTGATTCATCAGTCAGCATAAAGACGAGAGAACGCTTACTGGTCGTATATGCGCCAAATTCTCCGTTTAATAATCAACAGAAATATCAGGAATATGCACAAGCTTTGGCCAGGAATGCTTTAGTAAATAAGAATATTACCAGTATGTGCTCATTTTATGACAAGTTCTTTTCAAGCTCAACAAAAGAACAATGTTTTAAGGAAGTTCAATGGATCATTAAGCAAGATAAAGATGGAACATTATTGTCTGAACTTATAATTAATTTTCCAAAATATCATGCACTTAAAATCATTTTGAAACCATTAACCCAAATTGCTGAGCGAGATCAAATATATCGAAGATGGCGTAAAGATTTAGCCGAGATTATATTATCCGAGATCCAAGTCGCTGACCTTATGAATTACCCTAATTCATTGAAGTATTGGATAAAAGAATGTAAATTACCCAAAATTAATCAAAACTCCAATAATTTACAACGTAAAGAATTTTACAAACAATGGATTAAGTATCTCGACTGGAGCGAAGTTAAGCAAGAGGTAGAAGGTTTAACCAAATCTATTAACGGGAAAGAATCAATTATTGATGTCTTGTCAGCATGGGAAACAAGCCACAAAGATACGCTCCCACATGAAATTTCTGAATTCAAAAAAGATGCTTTACAAGCATTTGACAGTTACTTTCACAATAAAGCCAAAATCAGTTTGGCTAAAGAGAATTATGATGATGCATTTATTTTTTACTATCAAGTAATTAATAATTGGGATGTTCCACAATTTAATGATGAACTTACCCGTATTGTAAAATCAAACCTAAAAGATGAAATCAAAAAAACAGCAATAATAAAAATCATTCAAAATTGGTATTCTCTGGAACAAAACAACAGCACCAGAGAGAGCATCTTTATTTGTATGATTCGACTCGAATCTATGTTGCCCCAATCCATGTTTATTGAAATCCTATATGATATCAGGGATTGTCTGAATCACAACAATTTATTACGATATCTAAAGCAAAAAGCGAATAACAAGGATCTTTGTTTTACTTCTCTAGAAATAATGATCGATATTGTCCGAATCCTTAAAGATCCAATTTTTGAAAAAGACTTAAATGAACGATTACTTGAATCTGAAGTTATAAGCAATAAAGAATTAATTCAACAGAAATTCATTAGGCTATCAGAATTATATTCACACGATGATCTCCGCGTTCGTGAAAAATGCTTGGCGTATTGCATAAAATCATTGAATGATAAAAAAATAAAAAATCTAAATGAGATTCTGGATCCCTATTTTACTTTTTTCAACAATTTAAATTGGGAAGATTTCCAAAAAGATATTAGGTTTATTGAAAAAAGCAATCATTTACAGATTATTCCCTTAGTTATGGATACTTGGGTAAAAAAGACCCAAAATCGTATTAGCCATCAAAAAGCACTTGATTATATTTTTGAGAATGGCTTGAAATTAATGGATTTCAGATCCTGGGAACATGTAATAAACAATCTAGATATGTCAGTTTTGTTAATGAATCCTGACATCATAGAACACCTTTTTATGTATTCAATAACCTTTAAGGATAATTTAGAAAACGATTCTCATGTAAAAAAGATGCGAATAGGCTATGAGAATGCAATAATAGCAGAGAAATCAACCATCAAAATAAATGAGTCCTGGTTGATGATTTGTAAAATCTTGTCAGGTGAATCAATTACGGGTCTAAATGCCTCGTTAAGGAACAAAGATGCAGATTATTCCATTAAGTTCCTAAATCTGTTGATTTCGAGTAAAGACTATTCAAATATTGAAAAAATTGACTGGGAATCCTATCAAAAAAACAATTTGAAATTTCCTGAAGAAACAAGATTGATTTTGAAATTTCTCAAGAATATGAACCTCCTATACTCCGTCAGCGATATTAATAAAACCAAATTCTTGAACATCGGTCATCTTTATAAAATAATTGAGGCATTTAATACGTCGCATGATCAAAGTGGTGCCATGATGGCAGTAATCATCCTGAATTATCTTGTTAAGAAGGTTAGACCTTTTTCAAAAAGAGCTATTAACTTATTAGCCGAAACATTAGTTTATGCTGGGATGGTGGACAAGGCTAGAAAGCTTATTTCAAAATATAAACTAACCCATATTGGTAAAGACAATCTTTACGTTGAAAAATTTATAAGGAAGAATTCAAGAAAAAATTTGAACATGAAGAATACTTATGTAAAAATTGAAGAAGTCTTTATAGACATGAAATCTACCTGGAAAATAATTTAATCATTTTTTCTTCACTGCCCTCTCTTTCCTGATAGAATTGGTTAAATATTAGATTATTGGCTACAAGGTAAAAATTATTCAAGACAAGCCATGAATAGAGAGAAAAAATGAGAACCAATTTCGACCCCTTCAGCACGTTATCCGAGGTGCAATCGGACTACCTCGCATATGTTGCATCATTCCAGCAAATCAAGAGCCCCCAAATCAGGGCGTGGATTGAGGACCGTCAGGCTGCTGGCGGTCTGCTGTGGAAACCACCTTATGTGCAAATTAGTTTGCCCTTTCAACAAGGTGAGTCTTTGGCCAAACTCGTTGAAGTGGATATCCTTCACCCCAGAACCTTAAGCTTTGCCAGGCAGGACAAAGAACCACCAAATTCACCGCCAATTACGCCTTATGATCATCAAACCAGGGCCATCCGCAAAATCCACGCGGGGAAAAATGTCATCCTAGCAACCGGCACCGGTTCGGGTAAATCCTTTGGTTTCGGTCTGCCCATCGTATCTAAAGCCCTGCATATGAAATCACAGGGCATCCGTGGCATTAAAGCTGTGATCGTTTATCCGATGAATGCATTGGCCAACAACCAGTACGATGATTTCTCAGAGCGGTTGCATCAATCGGGTCTGACGATCGGCCGTTATACCGGTGATACCAGGAACAACCCTGAAGTGGCTCTGAATGAATATCGCAGGCTGACAAGTAGAGATGAGCCTTTCGATTGCGAGGTGCTTTCACGCAAAGAGATCCAGGATAATCCCCCGGATATCCTCATGACCAACTATGTCATGCTTGAGTTGCTCCTGACCCGTTTTGAAGACCGTACCCTTTTCCGTCACCAGGGGGTGCTCCAATTTCTGGTGCTGGACGAAGTCCACACCCACAGCGGAAAACGAGGCGCCGATGTAGCCGCTCTCATCCGCCGGCTCAAGCAGCACACGGGCACAATCGGGAAATTGACTTGCATCGGTACCTCGGCAACAGTGGAATCGGGTGAAGGAGAAAGCGCCCAGGAAGCGGTGGCGAAATTTGCCAGCGATTTGTTTGGAGAGCCCTTCCTTCCCGAGGATGTAATCGGCGAAGTTTATGCGGATATCAGCACAGACCTTGATCCTGTAATGCGCCAGGTGATGAATTCTCTTTCCGCTGGTCCAAAACCACTTACTGATTTGGCTTCTACCTTACAATTCCCTGAAGATCAGATTGTAAAGGCCATCCTTGATCAACCTGATTTACAAGCGCGTGTGCATGCTTTCTTTTCACAAGGGCGTCCAATCCACGCCTGTATTGGTAGCGAGCCGCACCTCAATGATCGCGGTGAACGTACCTGCCAAGCATGCAGCGAAGTGGGCAAACCTTCGCCAACGTTACCGTTGGTGTTCTGCCGCAGCTGTGGTGCAGAGTTTTTCAGTGTGACCAAATTAGAGGACCAATCATTATTACCCGCAGAATTAGACAGTTTCAGCCAGATCGGTGAGTCTGGCTATGTGATGCTCCTGGATGGTCCGAGTGATGAATTTGAATTAGAGATCCCTGAGTCGTGGAAAACACCTACAGGAAAAATCAAGTCTAAATTCCAAGAGAGTGTTCCTTCCTTACAAACCGTGTGCCGGGAACATGCCACCTTCAACCATGCATGCAATGGCGAGAAGACCGGCGCGATTTTCATACCCGCCCCGTTCCTGTTTTGCCCGTCTTGTGGTGTCGAACATGACCGTCGCGCCCGGGAATATGGCAAGCTCTTCACCTATGGCACCGTGGGTCGATCTACCGCAATGGATTTGATCCTGGGTACAAAAATGCGCAACCTGCCTAAGGGACAGCAAAAGGCGATCAACTTTTCAGACAACCGCCAGGATACCGCCCTGCAAGCAGCTCATATCAACAGCATGGCCCGGCGGATTAAATTCCGGCAGCAATTATACGATACGCTGCACCACTTCATCCCTCAGAACGGCGAAGATAGCCAACCCATTCACTTTGCAAACATCGGCATCGAGATGTTTGATCACTTGGGAGGAAGTGGCCTATTGCCGGAATATCAAAAAGAAAGCCATGCGCAATGGGGGAGTGCTGGTAGAAATTTAGATCGTAAATATCAGGAATACCTGACATTTCTGACGCTGATCGAGCTGGAAGGCACCCACCGTCGTATTCACCAGGACCTGGAAGATGTCGGGATCATGGTGGTTGGTTATGATGGTTTGGATGAATTTGCTGATTATGATCCTGTTTGGGAAGACACCCATTATTTCAAAGATTTTGACCATGATCTACGCTATGATCTGCTGTTTGGCATCTTAGAAATGATGCGGCGGCGTCTGGCAATCCAGCATCCAGCTTTATTGCGTTTCGATCGATTTGAGAATGATGTCATTTCCAAACTCAACGTTGAGGCGCTGGTGCATGAACGCGAATTTGACCGCTTTTTTGGGTTTAGCGATGATGCCCCCGATGGAAGTGACTATACCGTCTATTCTCTAAGCAGCGGAAATTCCCGAATGAACCGCTGGATTCGAAAACATTTGGGTGCATTATCACCGGCTGAAGCCGGCGAATTGATCCGAGAAGCAATCGAGATGCTTTCCAGCAATGGCTTTGTGATGGTAGAGAGTGTCAATGGTTTCTATAACCAGCATGGCCAGCTTTATATGATCGATCCAGAAGTGATCACGCTGGGGATTGATACACAGGAAGAAAAGCAGGTTTGCCCGCGCTGCTTATCCGTCTATCACTTTAAAACAATGGACCAGTGTTTTCAGACCACCTGCAAAACAAAGCTTGTTCAACGGGATCTGAGCCAGAACTATTTTTTGAAAATATATACCCGCCCACCTTCAGAGTCAGTTGAGTTGCAAGCCAGGGAGCACTCCGGGCAAATCCAGGGTGATGAGCGCATCAGCATCGAGCAGCGCTTTAGAGACCCACAGGATCCCCTCAACGTGATTGTGTGCACGCCCACCATGGAGTTGGGCATCGATATCGGTGAATTAAACGTGGTTGCACTGCGTAATATCCCCCCTTCCCCCAGCAATTATGCACAAAGAGCAGGACGTACAGGCCGAAAAGGTCAGGCCTCCCTGATCACGGCTTATGCGGGTGTGGGGTCAGCGCGCGGCCCCCATGATCAGTATTTTTACCGCTTCCCAGAAAAGATGATCTCGGGCGCAATCTCCGTGCCGCGTTTCAGGCTGGACAACCCCTTTTTGATAAAGGCGCACATCCATTCGCTGGTATTTGAAGTCTTGGGTAAAGGGATTGACAGCCCCCACTCCGGCAAGCCGTTAACAGGGCTGAAGCTGCCCTCCAGTCCGAGGGAGATCTTAAAGATCGATCATCAAACTTATCCCATGTTTCCTGACTTGCGTCAAACCTGGGAGGATGCCATCCAACACTATGTTACTGAGATACAGGGCGCGGTTTTTGAAGCTTTTAGTCAGGAAATTGCAGGGTTTGCTTGGATGACGGAAGCATTTGTCGACAACATCATTCAACGCTTCGTTGTCGAGGTAGATCAAGCCTTCAATTATTGGCGTGAGGAATATCACAGCCTCTACCAGGAAGGCCGACAAATTGAGGATCACTTGCTGACCATCCAGGGAGATTGGGAGCGGCAGATGCGCGTTGTTGTCATCTCTAATAAGCTCCAACAAATGCGCGAAGGTGAAGGGGATTGGTACACCTACCGTTATTTGGGCTCACAGGGCTTTTTACCTGGTTACGCTTTTCCGCCAAAGTCGACTTACCTCTCTTTTTATGAGCGCGAAGAGGAAATTGGCCGGGATCCGACGATTGCGCTTTCGGAATATGCGCCCGGAAATTATATTTATTACCGGGGAGATACACATAAGATTGCCAGTGCCAGATCAACCACTTTTAATCTGGCGCCAACTTTACAAGATGTGTTGATCTGTAAGGATTGCGAGCAGGTGTATTTAGGCGACAATGAAACTAACCGTGCGCGCTGTGACTGTGGTGCGGATTTGTTGACCATTCACACTGAGCGGGGAATGGTACTGCCCAATATGGGTGCTTATAAAGTAGCGAGGATTTCTTCAGATGAAGAAGAGCGCCGCCGCCTGGGATATGAGATCACAACTCACCATCGGGGTGGAGGAGATGTGCGCCACTTCAGAGTTGACGGCGAAAATGGGGATGAAATTAAGCTGATACTGGAAAATAATGGCAATATTTTCATGATGAACCACGGTTTGCGCCAAAGGGATGGCACCATCCTACCCTTTGCTTTATGCACCCGTTGTAACCGCTGGCTGCTCTCACAGGCTGAGGTTGATGAACATCCTTCATCTGCTATGGAGAAAGGTAAGTGTCGGGCAAATGCCAAGCCCGAGGACATTATCGTCGGGTTTGGGTTGACGCATGATCTACGCTGTGATGTGCTGGTTATGGATATTCCCTATCCAGATCAGGTTGATCCAGATCAGTTTTATCGAACGTTGATCACTGCCATTCATCGTGGAATCCTGATTGCTTTCAATCTTGAGGAGCGCGAGATCGGTTATTTCCTATCCAAGAATCCTGGCCATGACATACCCTATCGTTTGATCCTCTACGAAAATACCATTGGAGGGTCAGGCTGTTTATCTGCAATGGTTGAAACATCTGCTTTTAAGCAGGTTTTGATTAGAACGCAGGAGATATTGCACGGGAACGATCAAGAGGGATGCGATCAAGCCTGTTATCAGTGCCTGCTTTCCTTCTACAATCAGCGCTACCATGCTTATCTGGATCGACATTTGGCTTTGAATTGGATCGATAGTTTGGGCGAGTTCGAGATCATCGAGGAAAATGTTATTGATCAAGCACATCTTAATCAATTGATGGACCAGAGCTTCTATGAATCGGAAAAGCGTGTGCTGGAAGCCATAAATGAACACAAGCTGCGTTTGCCTGACGAAGCCCAGAAAACAATTTATGATAATGATGGTATCCCAATAGCCAGTGTGGATTTCTTCTATGAGCCGAAGCTGCTCGTCTTTGTTGATGGGACCGTGCATCACCTGGACTATGTTATGGAAGGGGATGAAGAAAAGCGGCGCAAGCTAAGGGCCCTGGGGTACCGCGTGGTGGTGATCACGGTAGAAGCGATTGAGGTTGGGTTGGAGGAGCTGAGGAAAAGACTGTAAGAATAATTCGGGCATTATGGTTAGCGGATATCTTCTACTATTCTATGCACTTAGAGATTGTGATTGATGTTATTCGGCATAGCATTTTATGATAGCAGATATGATAATCTAACATCAGGGAAGGGGAGCCGGTCATGGAGGGCAAGCGTTAAAATTAATGGCATCCTTATTTCTGGAAAATCGAAAGAGAATTTTTTTTACAAAAGGACAATAAGAATAATCGCTGTCGGATTGGGATCGACATGAGCGGTATCAGAAGCCACTATTCATTTATCTATGAAGTCAGGCAAAAATCCTTGAAATCTTTATCCAGAGGCAATCGATATGGCATTACAGGAATTTCACCCTTCAGCAGTGAATTGGTGGGTATTCTCGCGGCAATCTGTGTAATAATGCCCTCTTTATATTATTGTTTTTGTAAATCGCTATTCTCGCAAATTATAACATCCAGTGTTTAACAAATATGGGTCGTTATTTGTAGATGGAACGGTTATGACAAACCATTCAAAGCTGATATTCGCCGATAATATCTTATAAAGTGGTGTAAAAAGCTTGACGAAATAGTCATCTTGTGCTTCCATAAAGGTGTCAAAACCAAAAAAAGGAGGCACAAAGATGACTGACAATATTATGACATTGATAGATGAA
>JAHYJK010000163.1 GCA_019429225.1 Anaerolineaceae bacterium | reverse complement strand
ACGGCCGGTTCTGTCCTCCCGGCGCCCACAGGACGATCAGGTTGCGATCCTCGAAGCGTTCGACACTCAACATGTGAAAATAGGAAGGCTGGATCTGGTTGCAGAATCCCAGAAGTTCCTGCTGTATCTTGTCCAGTTGATTGTCGGGCAGGCCTTTCGGCGGAAAGATTGGCATCCCCATATCGTCGCAGTCCTGTCCGATTACCACATAACCGCCGCCAAGGTTCTCAAAGTCGTTGGCAAAGGCGCACAGAGTGCGCATGATCGGATCCGGATTCCACCCTGTCTTGTACTCGATCCGCTCGCCTTCGACCTTTCGTTGGTGAAGCAAGTCCTCGAGGTTTATGGGGAGTTTGGAGGTCATGCGCCAGCCTCCGTCTTTTCCAGTAAGGGCGTCACTCGCACCTTGCCGATCCGGCGGTTAGCGCTGCCGCTGGTGTTATCCAGCAGCGGCTTTTCGACATGATTGCGCTCGTCGAGTTTATATTTGTCAGTTTTATTCATCTGATTTCCTCGAGATCGTCAATGCTCATATTTATTATTTCATCATTTTCAAACCATTGTAGGCTTTGCAAATGGTCTCTAATTTTGTCATTCTCTTTTGTGTACACAACAACAGCTAAACTGCTTTGAGCCCTACTGCATGTGACATAAAATAGCCGCCGAGTTCTGTCAATGGATGTTTCATTTCCTTCTTTGACATTTGTTTGGTCAGTTGATGTAGGAGCTTTAGCGCCTAATAATTTATCATAGCTAAACATGAACCCACGGGCTTCATTATCATCTAAAACCACCATTACACGAGGAAACTCTAATCCTTTTATTCCCTGATGTGTGCCAAATGGAGACTTGTCGGAAATATACTCCACATAAGACTTTAGTTGACTAAATGAAGCAGAAAGAGCTTTATCCCAGGCATCAATCGTTGGTTCATTATCCGATGATTTACCGGAATCATCACCACCTTCTAACAAATCACCACGAGATATAATTGGCACAAAGATTTCAGGTATGGCAAATAGGCCAGTGTCCTCGACTGCCTTCAATAAATCGATTAATGAAGGGTCAGAGTTGCTATTCCACAAAGAAAGCAGAGATTGTACAGCAGCATCTGCTTTGCGTACTTCTTCCAATGGAGATTTGCTGGCTTTCAGCAAATCAGGGGATACAATCGGGGAATATTTCTTAACTATTTGCGCTACCGCAAACCTATCCTTGGACTGCAACGATTCCATCAGAGGGAGTATCTGCTGTGAAAAGAATGGAATACCGCTTAGAGTTCCATCAAGCAACCCGGTTTTGAATTTTGAGACTTGATAGAGCGGCTCAAAGAAGTCATTAAATCCACCACGCCTTGCGGCCATGTGATGCTCAAGCGTGAGCGTTTTTATTTCTTGATTATCTTCTGACCACTGATCGTCAGATGTAATTTCAGCCATCTTTTTAGCGATTTCTGATTCGATGGTTGTCTTGTTGATACCATCATCATCTTGGATAAGAAATAATCGTACAAACCCATCTGGTGCATCTTCTCTAGGTTCTTGTTTTTGACCATCTACTTCTGCCCTTATCGTGTTGATGAGCCTTACGATACGTTTTGGGCATCTATGATTTATGGTAATTGCAGGCTTTTCCCATTCGTCTGGCACGGACTCGGCTAAGCCAGTCTTCCCGTCTGAATAGATTCGCTGCATAGTATCTCCGAAGAGGGAAAGGCAAAATTCCATTGGATGCTCGTGTTGAACCCTAAAAAAAGCATCAATCAGATCTTTTTGAGTGTCCTGACTTTCATCTATAAGCAAGACTGGATACTTGCGAATTAGTATTTTTTGCATAAGCGGCTTATTTGTTAAAAAATCGGCAGCGAGACCTATGACTTCAGTATGGTTCAGCGAGTTTTTGCCGATGTTTTCACCATTCGGATTGTAGGTGAAATATTTGATTGTATCGAGACGATCTATTCTGTTTTTCTTCTGTTCAATTTTCACGGCTCGATCAGCAGAAGCCTTACTGGCTCTTCCATTCTGTTGTTTTTTTTCGAGAGAGTTGATTTCCTCTTTCAAGTTGTCACTGATCCACTCGCGTATGTCTTTGTGATATGACTGTATCAATTCCCATGCAAAGCTATGAATTGTGGATACAGCAAAAATAGGGTCAAAATCGATTCGATGTTTGATTTCGTCACATGCGGCGTTTGTGTATGTAATAACTGCAACCTTCCGGCCGCTAAGGCGAAACTCCTGCCCATACTTCTGTTGAAACATTTTCATAGCTTCAACAAGAGCTCGCGTCTTGCCAGATCCAGCACCTGCAAACAGAAAAAAGCTTTTCGGATTGTCTAAATTGAGACAGTTTGAAATCACATCGCTAAGGTAATTATCTCGAGTCGCCTTAGAATCAGTCATTCTTCATCTCCGTCGTTGCGGTAGCCAAGAAATCCTGTTTCTTTTCAGCAAGTTTGTCTTCAAGCCATTGAAGACCATCAGAAATGTAGGCTGGTGGCTTTAGCGCACTTGGGTCAGTCAGGTAGAGCAACTCCAACGCCATCTCAGCTTTGCTGCCTTTCCCTAAGTTATCGAACATCTCCTTGGTGGCATTGTTTAAAGTATCTTTACCAAGGGCTTCAGTGAGCTTTTTTAACAGGCCATTTGAGCTTTGGTAATCCCTGAACAGCTGCAAATTGGTCAAAGCCAAAGAATCCTCAAATGTATATGGAATAACTTCTTCTTCAGCTGAGTCATCTTTATACTTGAGTTTTATTGGGCATTGATAAGCCACCTTGATCTGCTTGTTGTCAGACTGCTTGTCATCGTCAGAGCAATCCAGAATCTCATCCAGCGGTTCCTTTTTGGGAATCCATTCTTTGAGTGTCGTGTTTCCAGTTCGATACTTTTTGCCTCGTTCAGGAAATATCTTTGCAGTACCGGACTCGCCAATCGAATCCAAATCAGTGATTACAAGCGAAAGAAGTCCGAGTGTTTCGAGCAATGGTTTCAAGCGGTGTGCATGACTGCCTCCGATTTCAAGCAAAGAAATATAGCTTTGATCCAGCTTCTGGAAGTTATGCCGTATAAAATGAGGGACAAGCATTCGTTCCGCCGAGCCTTCAACCAGAATGGCTGCATCGGCAAAAAACAGATCGCAATGAGTTGATTTGATGTAACGTGCGGCAAACCTAGATGTATCATCGCTATCGCCGAAAGTTTTCGATAGATTTACTACAGTCGCTGAAGGTATTTCCCCATCTTGCTTCGCAGGCTCACGTCGGAAATAACGCAAGCAAGTGAAATCCAATTCATGTGCAATATGAGATGAATGAGTGCTGACGATCATCTGTGTACTGAATTGATCATCCTTGAGTCGGTCGTGGCCGCGTAGGACGTGATAAGCCTTCTTAATAAATACCTGCTGAACTTGAGCGTGCAGATGAGCTTCCGGTTCTTCGATAAGTACAATATGAAGCTGCTCGATGATTGTTTCATCATTACTTTGTCGTTTTGCCGCTTTGCCGACACGCATCCATTCATCTCTGAAGCGGATCAAGCTAAACACCATAGAGATAAGGTTCTGATACCCTAAGCCGTTGTACTTCTCGGGCAGAGAAAGAGACGCCGAACCGGGCAGATTAAACCGGACTGCTGTTTTATGATCCAAACTATCAATCGGACTAATCTTGCTTGTAAGAGAAATTTGCGGATCGCTAAAGCCCGGATAGTTGAGTCCCTCAAGCTCCTTAATTGCTGGTGTAAAACTGGTCTTTAATTTCTCGTCAAATACCGTCTTTGCTGCTTCAATTGCCTGTAGTGCCTCGATGTCATTGTTGTCAGGAGATTCGGATGGGTTTAAATGTTTGGCAAAATATTGACGAAGCTGGGTGGATAAACTCGCAAAGCTACTATGCGAATCATCTTCAGTTTTGGGATCAGAGAATCCCCGTTGGGCACTGATAACATCGATCTTAAAAAGTCCTTCAAAAGGTTCCTTATCCATCGGTTCACTGTCAGCAGGAAGCAACTGGGGCTTGGCCACGCCATTATCCGGTTCATTGCATTTGGTCGGGTCTAAAATATAAGGCTTAACTTCAAAATACTTGTGAAGCTCTCTGTCCAGAAAATCCCGCATTGATTCTGGCCACAAAGATAATTTAGATTCTCCTTCTGAAGATGCGGATTGCTCGGTCTGGCGAGCAGCCTGGCAGGCATCTATAAATTCTTTGTATAGCTTTTCAATGTCCTTTGGGGCGAATGCCAGCCGTACGCCGAGTAATTGATCCGATGTCCAGTCAAGTGTCGGAAGCAGGTGGATGACATGATGAATATCGGCCTCATTGACATCAAGCCAGACGTCGACAGATGGTAAATACGGCAGCCATTGTTCTTGTGTAAAGTCAGGCTTATTGTCGTCAGAAGTGTTTACCCATTGCGTGCCGATTTGATTGATATGTGTCCAATTCGATAAGGTAAAATCCGTGGTTGCGATATCTTTGCGGCGATTCTTTTTGAGGAACAAAATCATCGAATCCATCGCAGAGGTTTTACCACTATTGTTTGCCCCTACCAGAATTGTCTCTTGTGATGCTATTTCAACTCGACAACCTTTTAGCTTTCGGAAATTTTGGATTTCAACAAAAGCAATCTTCATGCGGTTGCCTCCTTTTCTGATTCTAACAACGGTATGACGCGCTTCTTACCCGTGAGCAAGTCTTGCATGAGGGCGGTTTTGAGGGAGCGAAGTTTTCCACCAGTGCGTGTATATGATTCACCAAGGTTGTTAATTCCTTCTAACTGGATGCTGATTGCAATCTGCTCTTCAATGGGGCATACAGGAAAATAGAAATCTGCAATCTGTGAGAGATATAAACCAGCTTGAGCAGTTGAGTTCGTCTTTGTGTGAATGATGGATTGAAAGAAAGGGCTCTTCAAGTATTGCAACAAGAAGCGGTTATGTAAAATGCCCCTTTCACCTCGGATAAGTGCAACGCTTCGTTGTAATGTATAAGGCTCCAAATTTGTAGGCGCCAAACACGTTTTTCCGATTGTTGCTCCAACTATCGCTAAAAAAACATCACCTGCTAGGATTTTCCAATTCTGGTGCATCTGCTCGTAGAAGTCCCATGGAACGCGGGTATCTGATGAGGTTTTTGTAAGCTTGCCGTCCACCATATTTTGAACACCCAATAGCAATGGACCTTCAGAAACTCGCGCAGGCGGGAGATGTGTTCCGTCTTTGATCAATTCACAAATTGTCCCGAGCGGCTTTACATTCCACTCCACTGGAATCCTCCCCAGCGGAGAGTCCTTAAATTCATGAGTCTGCTCCGAACGGAGGTTCCCTTCTTCATCAATCCCGCGGGTGAGGAGGTCCTGCATCAGGCCGGTCTTGATGCGCTGCTGCTTGGCAATCAACGCCTCGGTCTGTTCGATTGCACGGTCCACGGTCGAGAGGATTTCGGCGATTTTGGTTTGTTCAGGTTTAGGAAATTGAAATATCTCAATCTTGCCCAGGACTTCTTTATCAACGTGAGGAATCCCCGATCCAGATGTTTGTCCTTTAAGAAATGATTCCCAGCTTTTGACAGCATAAAAGAAGTATTCCTTATCGAAAGTATCATCATGACTAATCCGACTCATGGTAGAGGCAAGAATGCCTTTTCGTGCTCTGAAGAATTCTTCTGCATTTGAACCATCCCATAAAACGATGGTTTCATTGTCCAATACGCGAACAGCATTTACACTGGCCTTGACCGGTTCAGCCGTACCCCGTCCTCGCAAGTATTCAGGGGTGAGATATAGCTCTGCATCCGGCCCAAAATATGGTTGCTGCGCGGGGGGCTTGCCCTTTCCAAGAGTGACTATATCTCGAAGTTTTTGAACTTCATATTTGATGGCACGCATTTCAAACTTCACCCCGATTCTTATAATCTTCTTCCTCATCCCACATTTCACGATATGCGTAAACATACGAAGCGGTTGCCATGGGGTCGATTTTGAAGTAATAGCGACACAGCTTTTTGAATAAACGCAACATCCCATCATCGAAACAAAAATCGAGCATCCAGTCAAGCAAACATTCAATGCGCTGGGGTTCACAACATTGATCTCGCAGGATGGCTTCAACCTCAACAGAATATACCTGTTCTGCCTGACGTGCAAGCTGCTGCTGTGCCACAGCGAGTTCGCCAACAGCCCGGACGAGTTCTTTTGTCTGTGGTTCCATTTTACTTCCCATCGGTATCCGCCTCCCTCGTTTGTTTTTTCAAGAGAGCTCGCCCTTTTTCAGTCGCCCTGTATTTCTGTTTACTACTACGCGGCTTATCGGGAACTGTCATTTCTAAAAGCTCCGCCTCAATAAGAGGATTAATAACCTGGTTCCTGAACTTGGTGCGGTCTGCCCTTCCTGCAACTTCCATAAGTTCAATTATTCCCATATCAATCAAGCACTTATGCAATATTTCAACTTGGTGCCGACTTAGTGCCGACATAGTGCCGATTTTGTCCACACCTGATACAGACTCTATCTGTGACTTATCCACTTGAACAACTGAATCAGGCACTACCTTCCGCCAGATAGTCAGGACAAAAAAGCCGGAATCGATAAGGAACTCAGGTTGTCTCAGACCTGCCGCACGGCAGCGGTTCACCATATCGACCGTTCCACTGCCTGCCTTCTCAATATATTTTGTCAAAAAAAGCGGGTCACTTCGCAAATAATCACGCAGAGCGGCGCGCTCCTGTGCAAACTCTTTTTGCACACTGCTGATAAAGATGTGAATAGGTTTCATACATCCTGTCCCAGATACCCCAGCCCCTTCAAAAACCCATCAAGTGTTTTCAGAGTATCGCTTCTTTCGCTTTCCAGTTCCCGGCTGGGAACAGCATATTTATCCCATAGATTTTCCACCACCTGAACAAGCCCGCGCTTTTCGGCATTGAGATAGCGGTTCAGCTCAGTATTGGCAAGCTCATTCGGGTCCTGCCCCTGCTCTTCCACGTATTGATGCGCCTGGATCAGGAAACCGCCTGAACCGACAGTGGGGTCGTAGATATTGTTGCCAGCCTTGGGTTTGGTTATCTGCACCAGTAATCGCACTACTTCCGAGGGCGTGTAGAATTCGCCGCCTTTTTTTCCAGCGCTGTCGGCAAAGTACTTGATCAGGTATTCATATGCCGCACCCAGCAGGTCCGGGAACTCAAAGTTGTCGTTGACCAACACGAACTGTGGCTTGTTGAAATGATCCAGCAGATCTTTCCACTTCTGGTCAGGGATCTTAGTCTTACCTTTGATAGCGTTAAAATCGATATTGTTTTTTAGCACTCCCGCAAGAGAATCATTTTCCTCTTCAACAGCAGCAATGGCTTTGTTGAGCATATTGCCTATATCGTGCTTCAGATCCTTTAGCGCCGGAACCAGATCGCCATTCTCATCAGTCCATGACTCGTGCCAGCGGGCACGAACAGGAACAAAAAAGGTCTCTCCGTAAGATGTTTTATCTTCCAGTAATTCTTTAATGAGATCCGGCTGATCCCTCAGATGCGCGAAATCTTTCTTACGCAGTTGCCCGCGCTTGAGGTCGAACTCATCTGATAGACGCTTTAAAAAGAGCATTCCGAAAATGAATTCCTTAAACTCAGAGGCATCCATCTTGCCACGCAGAATATCAGCAGATTTAAACAGGAAGTTTTCTAATTGTGAAAAAGTGATTTTTTCCGTGGTCAATATTTGTACCTCTTTTGTGATAAATTTTTATACTGATATATACCGTTTATTATAATTTAAAAGGCTTTTCATATTTCAATCCTCAAGCACCGAATGCCTCCGAACCATCCACTCCAATCCTTTGACCATCAGGAACTCCTCAAAAACGTCCTCGCAAAAAATCCGCATTGTCCTTGGTTTGACTGATTAATCCCACACCTCCTCTGTAGTTTTTCAATTGTCCCATCCCACAGATCACAAACCCACAACCCACAAAATCAAACTATTGCCGCGCTCGCTCAAAGCGGAAAACGCCGGAAGTGCACCAACTGACGATTCACTCCCCCACAACCTCAAATCTGCGTAAATCAGTGTAAATCTGTGTCTGAAAAAAATGATTTCAATGCGCGCGTTTTCTGATTCACATTCCCACACCTTCGTCGTATCTTCACTCATTAGCACCGGCTCAAAGTGCAAAATGCCGGGTGCGGCGGTTGTATTGTTTTGGTTAACCACCCTCACACTCAAAACCTTTAACATCTAACCCACCCAAAAAAAGGGTTATGCTTACTTTCATAGGACTCGGTCTTTTTGATGAGAGGGACATCTCCCTCAAAGGTCTGGAAGCCATAAAAGATGCAGACAAAGTGTATGTGGAATTCTACACATCGCAGTTAATGGGCAGCGATATAAAAAAAATGGAACAACTTTATGGCAAGGACGTTCACCTTCTCCTTCGCG
>JAHYJK010000162.1 GCA_019429225.1 Anaerolineaceae bacterium | reverse complement strand
CAAAAAGAATAGATTAGAGGAAATTGCCTTTAATAATTTATACTCTGCTGGCATCTTATCCATTGCTGCAGCAGGTAATGAAGGCACAACAGCCTATAATTATCCAGCCAGTTATTCTTCTGTCGTTTCGGTTGCCGCGATCGATTCCAACAAAGTTGTGGCTGAATTTTCACAATATAACAATCAGGTTGAACTCGCCGCCCCTGGTGTCAGTGTGTTGAGCACAGTGCCATTTCTCAACAACGCTTCTATAACTGTTGCTGGAGAAACATGCAATGGTCATCCAGTTGAATTCGCCGCGTTAGGAGAAGCGAATGGCGTACTGGAAGATGGTGGGTTATGCACAACAACTGGCAGTTGGACAGGAAAAGTTGTTCTGTGCCAACGTGGGGATATCTCCTTCTTGGATAAAGTGATGAATGTCCAAAACAGTGGTGGTACTGCCGCAGTCATCTATAACAATGAACCCGGTGACTTACTGGCTACATTAGGCGAAGGGAGTTCCTCCATCCCAGCCATCGGAATTACCCAGGAAGATGGAAATACCTTGATAGTGAAACTTGGTCAATCGGCTGTCGTTGAAAGTTCGTTTGAGCAAAATGTAAGCGCTTACGAAGCCTGGGACGGCACTTCTATGGCTACTCCACATGTCTCTGGTGTAGCAGCCTTGATCTGGAGTGCGAATCCAAATTGGACAAATGTCCAGATCCGAAATGCCTTAACAGGATCAGCATTGGATTTAGGAAACGCTGGGCGAGATGTTTATTACGGGTTTGGGCTGGTACAGGCAAAAGCAGCATTAGATTTGTTAGGTTGGTCATCTCCAACACCAACAGATTCACCAACCGCAACACCAACTACAATTACTCCAACTCCCACTGATACTCCTACACCCACACCTGTACCGACTGATACACCTACACCAGTTGTTAAAACCATGGTTCTGTTGGTAGATACTGATAAGGATACCTACTCAGACAGACAGACTGTCTATGTTACCGTTACCGCTACGAACGAAGATGGTTCTCCAATTTCTGGAGCAAGTGTAAATATTACTATCAAAAATGGTTTAATCACATTGGCGACAGGAAGTAGCACAACAGGTTCGAGTGGTGAAGTTACTTTTAGCTACCGAATTAAGACCAGAACAACCGGTCTTGGTACCATGACTGTAGATGCTTCTGCAAGTATGGCCAGTTACGAAACCACGACAGCAAGTACTACATTCAAAATTCAATAATTATAGTTATCCTTAATAAAACCCTGCGAGTAATTCGCAGGGTTTTTTTATATCCCCAACAAACTCAACTGCCTGACCAGCTCTTTTAACTTATACTGCGGCACTTTCAATGCTATCCCCTGCTGCGCGCACAACTCTTTAAACTGCTCACTCAATTTCTGAGCGCCATTCGCTGCACACTCGTAGCGATTGCCGAATGCCTGCAGGTGTTTTTCCTTCACCCCCGGGAACAAGTGCTCCAATTGCCGTAAATAATACTCCTGCGAGCCTTTGCGCTGGGTCATGCCAAAGGCAGCCAGGATCCATACAGCGCCATGTGTCTGCGCCAGTTCCACAATGCCACGAATATTCTCCCAGTTATCCTCAATGAAAGGCAAAACTGGCATTAACAACACCCCCACCTTGATGCCATGTTCTGCCAGGAACTTCATGGCAGCCAACCGCTCCGAAACAAGCGCTGCCCCCGGTTCCAGCTTTTTTCCCAAATCGTCATCACTGGTGGTGATGGTGAAGGACACCAACGCCTGCGTATCCCGTTCAATCTGACGGAGAAGATCCACATCGCGCATGACCAGCTTGCTCTTGGTGAGCACATGCACCGGAAAACCATACTCGACAAACAACTTCAAGGCACCGCGGGTCAACTGATACTGTTTTTCCACCGGCGCGTAAGGATCATTCATCGAGCCGGTACCCACTGTTCCTTTCACCCTTTTGGAGGGTAATTCCTTGCGCAGTAAATCCAGGGCATTCACTTTCACCAAGGTATCATTGAAGTTCTCAATCTGGTAACAATCGCTGCGCGAATCACAATAAATACACTGATGCTGACAGCCACGGTACAGGTTCATGGTGTATTGAATCCCAAACCAGGGATCCGGTGTTTTGGAATGCGAGAGGATGGTCTTGGCTTGAATTTCTTTGATCATGCTGCTTCACCAACATGATTTTAGCACATATTTCCTAAGAACACAAGTTCTATTTTTTGACCGATTTCCAGGCTGCAAACCTTGAGTTAAATTGTATTCCCCAGGTTGTGTTGGGTCAAATGTCCAACGGCGAAGGTGTTCTTCCAGACTATTATGTATCAGCTGTAAAGGTAACAATTATGGCAAATTTGTCATTTAAAATATTACATTTGAGGTAACAATTAATATTAGCGAACATCCTTAATCGTGTGTGAGGAAAGTTTCGTTATAAGGTTTTTCTAGCCACATCATGATTTCGATACTCGTAATAATGTACAATTGATCTGGAGCTTATTCGGGTAACTTCCAATTGAAAGGATGATATGCCAAAAAAGACTTTAATCTTTTCATCGTTAATAATGGCGTTAATTATTCTTTCCGGCTGTCAACCGCCAACTGCCACCACCGAAGCTACAACAACCGTGAAAGCGTCACCTTCTACCATTTTAGTTCCGACCATCACAGCCACACCTGCTGAAGGCTTATCCGGCGTTTCCCCATTGCAGAAACTGCGCATTATTAATCAGAGCAATATCCAGCTCCAAAATCTGGTTATCGTTTTTCCTGACGAGAGAATCGCGTTTGGAGACGTTCCAGGTGTAGCATCTACGAATTATCGGGATGTACCTCAAGGTGTCTACCGTTATGCTGCTTACACCTTCGAAGTGAACGGGCAAAAATACGAGCAGCCGGTAGTCGATTGGGTGGGCGAAACTCCTATGCAGGGAGAAAATTTTACCTATTTTATCGATGTAGATCCTGCACGCTGGCAAACTGAAGAACAGATGATTCAGCTTGTAAAGGTGAGTATAGATCAATCAGTAGAAGTTCCCCTGCCAGTGTTAAATCCAACCTTACGAATCGGCAAAGGCAGCCCGACCTCACTGGCTGTCTCACCTGATGGACAATGGATGGCCATCAGTACACAGTTCGGGGTTTACCTGTATCATGCCAGTACATTTGCGGAGACCTGGTTCGCCCCCTTTTCAGAAAAGGCTGGGCTTGTAATTTTCGATCCTAAAAGTGAACACCTGGGTGTCGTTTTAGAAAATGCCATTGTCATTCTGGATGTGGACAATGGCAAGCTGGTAACCAGGTTGGAAGACGCGGGTAATTCCTTTGCCTGGTCGCCGGATGGACGACGGCTGGTTAGCGGCAGCGGTTGCGAACAAGTGACTGTTTGGGATACACTTAACGGCGCATCACTGAAAGAACTCAGCGGCGGTAAATGTTCCGAGGGATATAGCGGCATAAAAGTTGCCTGGTCAGCGGATGGACGCATTTACGGGGTTTCGATGGGAACGAAAATATTCGCCTGGGAGGGTGATACTTACGCACCGATGGAAGATTTTTCAGGAGAAGGCGCAAAAGATACCTGGATCAGCAACATCATCGCCGCTCCTGTCGGTAATCTACTGGCACAGTTTGATAGTATGGGAATGCCGATCGTAGCAATCTTGGACACGAAGCAAAATTGCCAGATTCATCTACTTGATCAAGAGGTAAATTGGGGAAATACCACACTGGCCTGGGCGCAGGATGGACAGTATCTGGCAGTGGCATACGGGATCCAAACCGGTCTCATTCTTATCTGGAATGCCCAGACTGGCCAGGTGGAGCAGAAGATCGAAGGATATCTCACCACACCTGGTTTGGGGTGGTCGCCGGATGGGAAGACCCTCTTTGGACTAATATCTCTGGATGGCCAGATCAATGCTGTTTTACTAAGCACTGGCAGTGTGCTGCGCAGCCTGGTCGGTCATGCTTCTGCAGGAACTTTTTTGACCTGGACTCAAGAAGGATTAGCCTCTACTAACGGTACAACCATCACATTGTGGAACCCGACTAGTGGAAATTCTGTGCGCCAGGATATAGTCGGTTCCTCTATGCAGTGGGTGAACTCCTGGCCACCAACAGGTCCTGGAACCTATTTATTTACCATCAACCATCGATTTCATCAGGTGGGAAGTTTAAATTTTAAAAATCCACTCCAAGGTGATAATAGCCAGTATCCATTCCCTACAGCATGGTCTTGGGATGGTAGTCGCCTGGCTGATCCCACCCTTGTATGGGATACCGGCACAGGTAAACTCCTCTCTCAATTGAATGACCCGATGCAACAACATCGCCCGGATCAGGTCGCCTGGTCGCCAGATGGCAAACGTATCGCTTCAGCTGATTCATTGAACATGCAGAAGCCCGTCATCTGGGACGCCCAGACCGGAAAGGTGCTTTTCACTTTACAGGAAGAGACTGGTAAACTCAAACCATTGTGGCTTGAGTTGGCATGGTCTCCAGACGGTAAAAAACTAGCAGCGGTGGGTTCGCTGTGGCATCGGGATAGTGGGAGAGATGAAGGCATGATCCTGATCTGGGACACAGATACTGGTCAACAGGAGCATCTGCTCACGGCGGGAATGAACGGTTACCGGCTGTGGACCGTTGCCTGGTCGCCAGACAACCGGTTTATAGCCTGTGGTACAACAGGCAGTGAAATTTTTGTATGGAATGTAGTTAACGATACACCCATAGCGAAGTTGATGGGTCATCGGGATATCATCGACCGGCTGGCTTGGTCCCCCGAAAGTAATCGTTTGGCTTCAGTCGCCCGCGATGGCACGCTCCAAATCTGGGATCTATCTTCTCTAGAAAAGGCTTTTAATTAAATTTGTTAGACATAAGATAGGTGACTACGTCACCTGCTTGCCATTCTTCACTGCCACCATCTCAGTGATAATCGCCAGGGCAATCTCCTCCGGACCCCGGGCGGCGATATCTACCCCAATGGGTGAATGAATGCGTGCAATCTGCTCATCCGATATCCCGGCTGCTTTCAAATCGCGTACATGCTTGGCAAATGTCTTTTTGGAGCCCAATGCCCCAATATAACGGGCTTCATTCTGGCAGCCGATCGCCAATGCCGGCACATCCAGCTTATCATCATGAGAGACCACAACCAGGTAAGTACCTTGATCCCAGGAATATGATTCTAAAAATTCCTGTGGCCATTGGTTTACCAACTCATCCACATGAGGAAATCGTTCCGAATTACCAAAAGCTTTGCGCGGATCAACTACGATGGTGTGAAATCCCAGGATTTTCGCGTATTGCACCAGGGGAATGGCAATATGAACCGCCCCAATAATCACTAATTTTGGAGAAGGAGCAAGAACGTCGAAAAATACATCTACCTCTTCATTTAATATTAGCAATCTCATCCGTTGACTTTGTTGTTCCATGAATAGGCCTGGCAGGAAATCCTTGATCGTTTCGATTGTTTCAGGTTCGGCAAAATAGCCAATCTTTTTACCATCTGGGTAGGCAAATATCTGCTCACCAGCATACATTCCACTCAATACGGTCACCAGCATGGCCAATTGATCATTTCTTAAGGCATTTTGCATCCGTTCAAAGGCTTCTTTGCTCAATTTTTCTACCCATATTTCAATCGTCCCACCACATGCCAGACCAACACTGATAGCTTGATCCTGGGTGACACCATAGTGTAATAATTTCGGTTTACCTGTTTTGATTACTTTTAACGCTTCAGCGACTACTGCCCCTTCCACGCATCCCCCACTGACAGAACCAGCCATCATTGAATCCTGATTGACAGCCATTTTTGCTCCCAATCCACGCGGCGCTGACCCATAAATCTCCACCACAGTTGCCAGGGCTACTTCTTTACCACTTTCGAACCAATCCTGCATGGGTTGTAATATTTCACGCATAATTCTTTTCCTCAGGGTTTCCTTGCTAACATCCGTACCGCTAATTGCTGTTTTCCTTTGGCATTTGCCTTCACATTTTCATCATACACCAAAATTTCCCACCCGGAAAAGGATTGTAGCAATTCACCCGATTGGAGCAGGTATTCTAATCGCAAGTGCGATTGATCGCTGTCAGGGTCAAAGCGCATTGTTTCCAGCACCAGATATCCGCCTGGTTTCAAATATTGCGGGTATAGGGGGAACATTTCCCGATCCAGAAACCAGAAGTTAAGGATGACATCGAAGCAGCCAGGCTTGAGATGAATCTGCGGCAAATTAACCAGCGCAGATTGCACGTTTGGATACATACTCTTCGCTTTTCGCAACGCCACCAACGAAAAATCGACACCCAGCACCTGTGGACCATGTTCAGCTAAAAGATTGGCATTGTGACCCTCCCCCATGGCAACATCCAGACCCCAACCCTCACGTGGCAATTGTGGTAGAACTTCCACCAAAAATTCCCGTGGACTTGCCAGATTATGCCCACTGGATTGGTAACGTTCGTCCCATTCTGCAGCCTGATAGCGACTCATGCCACTTTTTCCTTCCCGCCAAAACGCCCGTTGATCAACAATGTCACCAAGCGGCCTTCAATTGTCAGCACTTTCACTTCCGTACCATAGGTCTGAGTCAATTTCTCACTGGTCAGGACCCGGTCGATCAAACCCGCATCCAGCACAGCACCTGCTTTAAGCAGAATAACGTGATCAGCAATCATGGCGGCCGCATCCGGATCATGTGTGCTGAATACAATCGTTACACCGCGTTGTGCCAGTGTCTGCAAAATTTTCAACAACCGACCTTTATTGCTCAGATCCAGATGTGAAGTAGGCTCATCCAGTAACAGTACCTGCGGTTCCTGCACCAATGCGCGCGCCAATACCACCATCTGTTGTTCGCCACCGCTCAATTCTGTCACCGGTCGTTGTTCCAGGTGCTGGACTTCCAACATTTCCAGGGTGTCACGCACCAATTCAATATCATGATCGCTGGGCATATCCAGAAAACCTAATTGGGGTGTACGACCTAACAAGACATATTCAATCACTTTGAAATTAAAGGGTACCATTTCCGATTGTGGCACCAGTGACATCACCTGTGACAACTCCGAGCGTTTGTATTCGTCGATATTCTTGCCAGCAATCCATATTTCGCCAGACTGAGGTGCTAATAATCCCAGAATAGTGTGCAGCAGGGTGGTCTTTCCGGTGCCATTCGGTCCCAGGATAGCAGTGATGCTGCCCTTTTCCACCGACAGCGAGAGATCATTCAGGATTGACTTGCCAGGATCGTAATGGAATTGAATATTGTTCAGCACAATCATGGACTGGTTCATCGTAATTTAATCCTGGAGCGATTCATGATCACCACAAACAACAATGCACCGATGAATGATGTCAATATTCCCAAAGGAATTTCGCCCGCCAGTAAGGTGCGTGCCAGATTATCACTCACCACACCAAATATTGCCCCAATCAGCATGGATCCCGGAACAGAAAATTGTCCATTCGGGCCAAACAATTGTCTGGCGATCTGCGGCACAATCAAACCAACCCATCCAACGATGCCACTCACGGCTGTTAACACCGCGGTAGCCGAGACGGCTGCAACCAATACGATCAGACGCTCACGAGTGGTTTCAGCGCCCAAAGAGAAGGCTGTGTCGTCTCCCAGTGCCAGCACATTCAAACGCCAGCGCATCAGATACACAATCAGGAGTCCAATCACCACCACCGGGGCAACATACAACAAATCCTGCCAGGTTACACTCCATAAACCACCCAGCAACCAGAAGGTGATCTCCTGCAACTGGGTCAATGGATCTGCCAGATATTTCAGCACACCCAATCCAGAGGAAAACAAAGCCGAGACCACAATCCCGGAAAGAATGAGGCGCAGCACCCAGCCCCCAAACTTGATGGTGCGAGCCAGAATAAAAGAGCCAGCCAGCCCTAAAAGCGCAAACAAAGAGGCGGAAAGCTCAATCGTCAATCGTCCGCCACCCAGCCATAAAATTGCTACCGCAGCGCCAAACGCCGCTCCCTGGGAAACCCCCAGGAACCCCGGTTCCACAATCGGGTTGCGGAAGATCATTTGCAACACTGTCCCACAAACCGCTAACGTTGCCCCTAACAAAGCGGCTGTCAATATACGCGGAACTCGCAACAACCACACCAGTCGCTGTGCCATGCTATCTTCTATTAATACTTGTAAAGGCATCCAGAACGGGTTAGGGTATCGCCCAATAAATATGGAAGCTACCAGGATAATGAATAGCAGGATAGACAACACCAGAATTCGTCTATATTGGATTGCCCATATCCCTTTGGTTGAAATCATGGGATCTATTTTATCTCATCCAACCGTGGAAGAATAGATTCCTCGATTTGTGCTTCCGATAATCGATAGAGTACCTGATAGAAACTCACCACCTGTGCCTGCAAGTCGATTTCGGCTGCGCGTTCTGGCTGCA
>JAHYJK010000006.1 GCA_019429225.1 Anaerolineaceae bacterium | reverse complement strand
AGAATTTAGACAGCGGAAGTCTGTTAAATTATAATTTTCTAAGCTTGTGATCGCTTCCTTTGGAAAACTCATCTTCTCATAAACATCAAAAATTATGGGTGAACCCAGGTAAACAATTTTCCATGTTGTAACAAACCATAAAAATCCAATAAAAAAGAGATTAATAAATTTTGAAAATTGATTGTCAGACTTATTATTGAAATTCTTAATCTTTTTCAGAATTTTTTGTTCTGAGATGGAATCCTTGATATATGTTTCAAAAAAAAGTTGTAATTCAATACTCAACAAAGGGATTGAAAATATTGCAAAATACACATAATTTCGTCTGGAAATAAAACCAAGTCCGCCCAAAACGAGCAATGGAATGATCGTAGAAAATTTATGGCTGGTTCTATTTGCCATGAAGAAAAATACCAATAATAACCACAACCATAAAAATGGCTGTTGATATAACTCATGGAAATTCGGTGATGCCCATTCAGGAATAAGATTTTGTAATGATGGGAGGTTTATCGTGTTAAATTGAACTTGCCAGATCCCCACGCCGTTAGGATTGATCATGACAATCAATGAACAAGCAACAATCATAAGTAACCAATAAATGAGTTTTTTGTATTCATTTTGATTTGATTCCTCTTTAAATAAAAGAAAATCCAAAACCTTACCAATAAAAATCGTGATGATCAATATAATACCAATGCTGAAGCCCGCATGTAGATTTCCCCAGACTAAAAATAAAATGGGAATTAGTAATGTTGGGATTTTATCTGAAAAGATCGATTTTTCGGTTAATAAATATGTCAAAATTGAAAAAAACAATAATGTCAGTAATTGAGGTCTCGGAGACCAAACTACCGCTGTTGCCATTACACACAAAAGGATTGTGAATCCATTTATGATCGGATTCGATTTGAGCCGAATGTAAACAAAGAAAATACTGAGAGTTGCAATAATGCCGACACTGACCATTATGCCTATATTTCCAAGTGAATTTTGAATAAAAAAATAGAATATTTGTGAAAGCCAACTATGGTTTACCCAGGGAGATTTAAATACTGTAAATGTTGTCAGGTCTTCCAGGATTGGAGAACCGTTCGTCAAACTCAATTGTCCAGCTCGCAAGTGCCACCAAAAATCCGAATCCAAGGGCACCCTGATCGCCATAAAGAAAATTAATAAAAAAATAACGATGTTAAAAAATAGTTTTTTTTGTATATTACGGTCTGACTCAATTGAATTCATTGGTGATTCCCAATTCTTCAGGGGTTATTTTTTTGGAAAGATTATAAAAAACGTGATAATCATCGATTTGTTTTTGTAGATAGTCAATATAGTTTTCCTGGAATGCACGCACAAGTAAATCATCAAGTTTCGGGTTATTTGAAGTGATGTAAAAATAAGAACTTCCCATTTCTAAGATTTCATTATATTTTGAAATTCGATTGTCACGTTCAGTAAATCGAAGATCCTGATGGTAAGGCAATTTTGGTATAGAAATAATTTTTTCATCGCTGACAAATGCTAACGGGTAAGAAATCCAGTAATTTGAAAATCCATAATATTCTTCTTCATGTATCAAGAACTTTTGCAATTCATTGATTCTTGAATGATCTACTTGAGCAGGAGAATAAAATTGGGTTGTCATATATGGTTCTTCAGTTCCTGATTTCCAGGCGCCATATAAGTGAAATACTAATGTTATTATGCCTAAAGCGTAGATAACCTTATTATTCAATTTAATGAAGGCGTATCCAAAAAATACACTCAATGGAAAAACAATCGGAAGAAAATATCGACCAGAAGGATCAATTCCAAAGGAGGTAAAAATAAATCCCCCTGCTACAAGAATTATTACTCCGGTCAAAGCAACAAATATTGGAGCATCTTTAAATTTATATTTCTCCTTCCCGAGTAAATAAATTGTAAATATCCAATAAAGAATAACAAATGGAATAAAAACAATTCCAATTAAATTAACACCCCAAGGTGGTCGTAGACCAAGAATTACGGTGGGTCCAAATAATATCAGGGATATCGCATGCGATTTTATTAACTGAAAATATGATTCACTTTCTACCGCAACAGCACTCCCACCTATTTCGCGGATTACTGAAAGTCCATTTGTCAATATTAGTGAGTACCAAAATAATGCAGACCCTAGCAAGAAAAAAATCAGTAAAAAGAGAAACTGAACAAATATTTTCTTCTTTGACTTATTTGATTTTACAATTTTCCAGGCAACGAACACAATGGCTGGGATTATCATGGTTAAACTAATAGGGTTTACGAATAATCCAATTCCCAGCAAGAAACCCAATATTCCCAGGTAAACATGATTGATCTTTTTATAAATTTCAATACCTTTTACAATGAATGCTGCTACATAGAAACTGACCACGCCCAATAACATGGCTTCGCCATATCCCCCCAATGAGACCGTTGTATACAAGACAACATTTACGGCAGGAAAAACAAGAAATAATGAACTTACAAAAGCAATCTTTTTATTTTGAAATGAAATATTCACAAACAAATACGAAAAAATAATAACCAGACCATATAAAATCAGCTGGATGAGACGAATAACCCAAACTTGTTCACCGAACAATAAAAATCCTAAGGCAACCAGGTACGCATCCAAACTGCCCATATATGATTGGCCATAAAAATATAAAAAATTTTCACCATCCAGTATGTGTTTTGCCATTAACCCAACAATAGCTTCATCGGAATTAAATGGGAAAGCATTAATTGATAACAATAGAAATCGAAAAAGAAAGTGAAAAATCAGTAAAATTACAATAGATATGACTTTATTTTCAAGAATTTTTTGGATCATGGTTAACTGTTTAGTAAAAAATAAAAGATATTTATATTTAATTGCAGGTATTTTTTCTATTCTGTGGATGTTTTTTTATTTCAATGATCTTTTGAATGTTCCTCTTCATCCCGATGAGTCTACTCAAATATTTATGAGCAAAGACGTGGAACTCATAATCAATAATACATCAGATTTATATTTTCAGAAGGACACCCAAAATTCAATTGAGCAAAATTATCGTTTACTGGATGCGCCGTTACCAAAATATTTTATCGGATTATTTCGCATTATTTTTAAATTGGAAGCAATTCCATTTGATTGGGATTGGTCAAAATCATGGACTGACAATCAGATTGCTATTCCAGGCAACCAATTATTATTAATTTCAAGATTGAGCGCAGCCATTTTTTTCCCATTATCCATCGTTTTGTTTGCGCTTATCTTAAAAGAGGTTTTTAAATCTGATAATTTATTAATCTTTTTGTCTTTAATGTTATTTGCTTTTAATTCCCTTTTACTTCTTCACACCCGCCGGGCAATGGCAGAGTCATCGATGATATTCTTTTTATTGCTCAGTCTTTTAACCTTATGCAAAATCCCTAAAAAATGGTTCTTTTTGTCTTCAGTTCCAATTGCTTTTGCGATAAATGCAAAACAAATTCTGATTTTTCTAATCCTATTAGCAATAATTTTATTATTTTTTTATTTTAAGAAGCATTTGAAAAATTTAGTAGTCCAAATAACTTTATTTTTTGTACTTTTGGTTGGTATTCTTTTTATCCTAAATCCAATTGCATGGAAACAACCGGTTCAAGTAGCAAAACATATGTTCAACCAAAGAATGGAATTATCTCAAAATCAAGCAGAAGCAATTGAATCAGTTTCCCCTGAATTCCTGACGAATTCAGCCCCAAAAAGGATAATTGCTTTTATTGCTCAATTATTCATACTGCAACCATCGCCTCAGGAAGTCAGTAATTATCAAGAATATCTAAACAAATCGATTGTTGATTATTTTAAGAATCCACTTCATAGAGGTTTAATCAGAAATCTTTTTGGTGGAGCGATCTATCTCGTATTATTTTTATTTGGTTTGTATAAATCTATATCATCCCTTCCAATCAAATTTAAATTAATTTTCTTAAGTGGTTTCATATTGTTCAGTTTAGAAATTTTGTTAACTCTGGCAATACCCTTCCAAAGGTATTATTTACCTGCAATTCCGTTTACGATCATTTTTGCAATGATTGGTTTAGAACAAATAATAAAACTAATAAAAAATTCATCCATACGTTCTCCAATCAAACTTTAATAATAATTCAATATCAACACGTTGACGGATTTCAACAAAGTGAAGATTCAATCTGGCTGGCACGACTAATAAAATAAACCCTTTATATTTGCATCGGCTATTCTGCTTTTATTGAATGACTTGCATTGGAAATTTATCATCTTTTAAGGTGATTACCTTCTGATATTTGTGTGATATTTTAAATTCACCAAAGAAGAATATTTATTTTTAATTTTCGCGTAATTACCAAAAAACTAATCCATTACAATATAGCTATAATAAATGTATCAAACATTGGAGGTAGTTATGGATAAATTTATCGTTGAGGGTGGATATTCATTGAAAGGAGATTTTACTCCCTCAGGTAATAAAAATGCAGCATTACCTTTACTGGCAGCTACGTTATTAACTGACGAACCAATTATTTTAAATAATATGCCTAACATACTGGATGTTTTGGCTATGAAGAATCTACTGGAAAGTCTGGGGGTTTCCATTGAAGTTAGAAATTTAAATTCATGGCATATTCATGCAAAAGATATTTCTTTTAAGAATCTGGATCCTGATTTATGTAGACGTATACGTGCTTCAATATTATTAGCTGGACCTATGGTTGCCCGATCTGGAAATTTAATCCTCCCTCCCCCAGGAGGTGATGTGATCGGCAGAAGAAGGTTAGATACACATATTTTGGCACTAAAAAAACTAGGCGTAGACGTAACATATGATCGCACTTTCCATTTTCATGCTAATTCTCTTACAGGAGCTGATATTCTTCTAGATGAAGCCAGTGTGACTGCTACCGAAAATGCAATCATGGCATGCGTGAAAGCTAAAGGTCAATCAACCATCAGAAATGCAGCCTCAGAACCCCATATTCAGGAACTATGCCATTTCCTCAATAAAATGGGGGCTCACATTGAAAATATCGGTTCCAATACATTGCATATTGAAGGAGTAGATAATCTACATGGATGTGAATTTACAGTAGGACCAGATTATCTTGAAGTTGTCTCTTATATTGGAGCAGCAGCAGTAACGAAAGGTGAAATAACTATTCATAATGCTGGTAACCAATATTTAGATATGATACGTCTTGTTTTCCAAAGGATCGGAGTAATATGGGAAACGAATGGGGATGATTTATTCGTACCTAAGGATCAGCCATTACTAATAGAACCAGATCTAGGGAATGCAATTCCTGAGATCAGTGTTATGCCATGGCCTTCGTTTCCAACTGATCTGATGAGTATTGCGATTGTTGTAGCGACTCAATCCAAAGGATCCATGTTATTTCATGATTGGATGTATCCGAGCCGCATGTATTTTACGGATAAATTAGTCGGGATGGGAGCGCAAATCGTTTTATGCGACCCACACCGGTGCATTGTTCAAGGTCCCACCCAGTTGTTTTGTGAAAACCTTGAAAGCCCTGATATTAGAGCTGGAATGGCGTTGGTGCTAGCGGCGTTATCGGCTAAAGGTACCTCAGTGTTGCGCAATATTCGTCAAATTGATAGAGGATATGAATCAGTTGAAAAGAAACTATCTCAATTAGGAGCTCATATCTCAAGAGAAGCTTAAACATTTTTATTGTTTTATAGCAATTTGTGGAAACAAAAAAATCCTCTGGTTAGTATTAAGAGGATTTTTGTTTTTAATGGAAACCCTATTTTATTTTTCAGAAACTACTTCCAAAAATTGCTCTACAACATCTCTCAACATACCTTCAGGTAACGCTCCAACCTGCCGGTGTGCAATTTTTCCACCACTTACAAACAACATAGTTGGAATTCCTTGAACACCAAATTTTGTTGCCCAATCAGGATTCTCATCAGTGTTTACTTTTGTCACCAATAACTTTCCAACATATTCTTTGGCTAACTTATCCAACGTAGGTGCAACCATCCGACAGGGTCCACACCACGGTGCCCAAAAATCAACGATTACAGGTATTTCTGACTGTAAAACAACTTTTTCAAATAATGCATCGGTTACATGTACGGGCTCTGAAATCATTTTTACTCCTTAAACCCTTTTTATTTTATATACTCCCGGAGAGTATACCATAATTAATTGATCCAATTAATAATTTTATAAATTTCTTATAATCTCTTATAATCGACAAATCGATAGCCCACTCCCCTTTCAGTCAATATAAATTTTGGGTTAGATGGATCTTTTTCTATTTTTTGACGTAAATAATTTATATATAACCTGACATAATGAGGCTCATCTCTGTATTCATAGCCCCAGACTCGGGATAAAATTTGGTCGTAGGTTAACACCCACCCAGCGTTTTTAACCAGATGATATAGCAATCTATATTCAGTCGGTCGTAATTTAACCAACTCGCCATCCAACCAAATCTCACGTTTTGAGAAATCTAGCTTCAGATGTTCATCGACTTCAATGACATCCGGAGAATCGGTTGAGCTAGAATCTGTCCGTCGTAAAACTGCGCGGACACGACTTACCAATTCACGAGGGCTAAAAGGCTTAGTAACATAATCGTCTGCACCTAACTCCAAACCACGCACCCTATCATCTTCTTCACCTTTGGCAGTTAACATAATCACAGGTACATTGCTGATTTCTCTTAGCATACTTAATACTTCAAAACCGTCAATATCTGGCATCATAACATCCAGTAGTACCAGGTCAGGTAGTGAATCTCGATATTGTTGCAATGCTTGCATCCCTCGGTAAGCTTCCACGACTTGAAAACCATCGTGCTCTAAATTGAGACGAATAAAACGAGCCATACGCTCTTCATCATCAACTACCAAAATCGTTTTATTTTTTAAAATATCATCCATGATTATTCTCTTACGAATGAAATAATTTCATCTTCTTCAACATCCTGGATTATCTCAATAAAAGTAATTCGATGAAATGGCCAGATCACCAGATTAACATTAGGTTCTAAATAATGGACATCTTTTCCATCTTTTTTTCTGGGATTTTTAAGCATGATGATCTGGTCAGCTGGTTGAGGTAAATCTTCAACTTCACCCAATACAGGATCTTCATTATTGATATGAACGATTACAGTGTACATGTTTTTACCTATTTTATTAATATTTGAATTCTTAATTTTCCAAGAGCAATTTGATCATTATGACTGATGGGATAGTCTACATGAGGAACAATTTTCTGTCCATTCACCCTCGTGCCATTTGATGAACCCAAATCCATAATCGCAATTCGATTTTTGTTTATTTTTAGAGCAGCATGCAAACGTGATACTCCCTGGGCGTAAGCATCAAACGGCGAAAGATCCACGTCCGGCAGGATCGGTTGCCCTTCAGCAATCCTACCTAAAGTATATTCAGATCTGCCTGCAAGTTGCAAAGTCTGTTTTGCTTCAATCAGGTAAAGTGCCAAATCAGAAGATATGTCATGTTTACTGAAAGAATCCTCAGCTGAACTAATTTTATCTTTTAATTCCTCAACCATAGACTCATCTAGATTGTCTGTATTTGTTTTTTTAATTGATTGCGTCGTCAAATAATCTAGAGAGATTAACCTCGCTCCGCATTCACTACAAAATAGTGCTCCAGGCAATTCTTTGTGATGGCAATTTGGGCAAACGATCATTTTTCCTCCCTTAAGGGTTCAGGTAACATTAATAAGGATCTTGTTCCGTATTTGATTTTTTTCTTTCCTAATTCCGAAATATTATTGTTATTTTGTAAATTTTCTACTTCCTGCATAATTGTTTTCGCTAAATCGCGATTTCCTCTACTAACTAGATGCGCTGCTAAATTTTGTAATCGCCTGGTTGCATTATTATAATTCCCTTCTTTGACATCCTCACGTGCTTTTTCTTGCAATCGATAAAGTGAAAGACTTGATAAGGCATTTACAATTACAGGTGGAATTTTTTCTTTCTCAACTTTGGGTAACACTGGTCTTTTGAAATCATAAAAAAATCGTTTCATATAGATTATATTTGAAGGGATTTCTACTTTTATACTCCCATGAGACAATCTTAATTCTTTAATATTTATGGGTAATTCATCAATAAAAAATTCAAAAATTACTCTAAGATGCTGTCCAGAATACAAACTTCCCAAATGTATTTCTGGTCCAGTATCTACCGGAGATAGATCAGGACTCAAACGGAATGCATAATTAATCCTCACCTTTGGGTGCAAGTTAAAATAAATTTTTATTGATTTAGAGAATATAACACTAAAATTGTGTAATTTTACTTTTAACAAATTATACAGTTCCTGGGATGAACTTACAAATTGTGTTTCCCCCCCTGAAATTTTTGATAAATTATCAAGAAAATCATCATTCCAATCTTTCCCAACACCAACTGCCTGAAAAACTATTCCTTCATCACTGGCTACTTTAACGATCTTGTTGCACTCTTCTTCATCTCCATATGTATGTCCATCAGTTATTAGATACAATAACTTTGGAGAATTATTTTCTAAATTTCGTAATATAGAAAAACCTTCTTCTAATCCTTTTAAGATTTCAGTTGAACCAGATGCAAAAATTGAGTATATTTTGGCCACTTCATTGCCGAAATCTTTGACCTTAATTGGGGGTATTACGGTCTCTGCACGATCACTGAATGTAACAATTGAAAAAATGTCTTCATCCTTCAACTCATGGACAAGGTTAATAATTTCTTTTTTTAACTTATCCATTATTTCCCCCTGCATGGAAGTTGATTTATCAAGCACAATACACAAATTTATATTCGGTAGGTCCTCTTTCTTAACATTCTCTGTAGAAAATATATCTAATAATAAATAAAAGGCTTGTGCTTCAGAAATTAATGGAATTATTGATCTGCTGTAATAAGCATTTATTTGAATGGATTTATCTTCAACTTGTGGATAATCTAAATATTGATTGTATTCTTTTCTTTTTTCTTCATTTCTCAGAGTTTCATATGCATTTTGAATTTGGAAAAATCGTTCCCGCAAATCAAAAGATGTATTGAGATCAGGATGATGCTTTTTTGCAGAATCAAAATAAGCTTTCCTAATCTCTTCTTGTGTCGCATCAAAAGGTAATCCTAATAAATTGTAATAATTCATAAGATTACATAATTTTAATTAAGATTACACTGATATTATCTGGTCCACCTGCTCTATTAGAAGCATCAACCATTTTTGAACACGAGATAGAGGGGTTTTCTGAATTGGTTGCTAACCTGAATAATTCTTCATCTCCAATAGTTCCCCATAATCCATCACTACAAATCAGAATATACCCTGGTTTTGGGATGGTTAAATTCACTAGGTCCGGCCTGAAAGGTTCTGATTGGCCTAATGCTCTATATAATACATTTTTATTTGGATGATTTTTAGCCTCAGTTTCAGATATTTGTCCAAGATCAACTAACCTTCTAACTAAAGAATGATCATTTGTTTTCGCTTCAATTCTTCCATCTGGAAAAATAAAATACAACCTACTATCCCCCACATGACCAATGGTAATTTGATCACCGAGTATCAGCCCGGCAGTTATAGTTGTACCACCACCAGGGGCCTTTTGCATAACAGCATTTTGTGCTTGCTTTATACCATTCTCAATGATTTCTTGAATACTCTCATTTGGTGGAGTTGTTGAATTGGGATTGAATAATGGAGAATAAAGTTTTTGGACAACATAATCTCCTAACGTTTTTGATGCAACACTACTGGCTACTTCTCCATATTCATGCCCCCCCATGCCATCAGCAACAATGAATAAACCAAAAGAAATATCTTTTGAACAATTCGCAAAATTAGAATTGAAATAAAATAAAGCATCCTCGTTATGATCTCTTTGTCTCCCAACTGACTGACCTATTCCGACTATTATTTGAGAAGGAGTAACAATGGGATCTTCTCTGGTAACAAACTTTAGTTGTTCCTCTGATAATGGCGCAGTCTCTACATTAATGTTGGAGATTTCATTTTTTTTACTACCAAATAATTTTTTAAAAAAATCTACCATTTTACCCTCCCAGATCAATTGTGCTATGCATAAAGTGCATAAATCAGATGATCACTAGATCCTATGTATAAAATATTATTAATTATGACTGGTGATCCGGTGATTAGATCATCTGTCTTAAATTTCCACCTTAACTGTCCATTTTTTAAATCAAGTGAGTAAAGTGTGCCGTCTGCAGATCCACAATAAACTGAATTATTATGAACAATTGGGGAGCCACTGACTTGATGTTCAGTTTTATATCTCCAAATCTCTCTGGCATTACCAGATTCTAAACAATAAATGTGGTTATCAGCTGAACCAAATACAAGATAGTTTTCGGATTTGTAGGGAGATGATATAGAACCCTTTTCCATTCTAAAACGCCAGACAACCCATCCAGACTTTGCATCTAATGCGTAAAATGTTGAATCGAGAGAAGCAAAAAACACCATTCCTCCATCTACAATTGGAGATGAAGTTATTGCTTTTTTAGTCTTAAATCTCCACCGCACATGACCGCTAAAATCAAGACAGAAAAAATCGCCATATTCATTACCAAAGTAGACATTGTCTTTTGTAATAAACGGAGTGGTTCGCACAGCAGAACCGGAATCTATCCGCCACGTTATTTTATTAGAGACTAAATTTACTGCGTATAAATAGCCATCATCAGAGCCAAAAAACGCATGTCCTTCTGCAATTTTTACTGAGCTCCTAATCGGACCATCCGTTGAAAAAGTCCACAGTTCTTTGCCAGTCCACGCAGAAATACAATACATTTTCTTATCTTCAGATCCAATATAAATATTATTTTCAAATATTGCTGGTTTTCCAACAATGCCACCATATGACGGAAATTTCCATAAAAAAGATCCGTCTGAAGCATCTAGAACATAAAGATTATTATCATAACTTCCGCAATATATTTTTCCATTATCAAAAGTAACTGATCCTCGAATTTCATCCTCGCATTTAAATGTCCACAAGGGTTTTATTGATTGAGATTGACTCTTTTTTGTCATCGGCAACCTGGATAGAGCGCCAGTTTTTTTTGCAACGGACAATAATGCATTTTTCATATCTGCAACGCTCTGAAATCGCTCTTCAGGATTATATTGAAGGGCAGTATCAATGACGATTTCAAGTTCAAGAGAAACTCTTGAGTTAATGGAACGAATTTTTCTTTCAGAAAAGGAAAAAGGTGCTTCCATTCTTGGATCATGATTTGTTAATAAATGATGCAAAGTGGCACCAAGAGCATAAATATCCGCAACTGGTGTCGCGTCGCCACGATATTGTTCCGGAGGTGAATAACCTTCGGTTCCAATCATTGTCCCTTTCTGTCCAGTTTTGAAGTTTTTTGCGATGCCAAAATCTACCAACACAATTCTTCCTTGTTGATTTATCATCACATTGCTGGGCTTCATGTCTCTAAAAATGATGGGCTCTGGCTTATATGAATGCAAATATTCCAATACGTCACATAATTCAATAGCCCATACAATGACATTATCTTCATGTAAGGGCTCATTGTTTTCCTGGAGAATTGCTTCCAGATCTCTTCCATGAACGTATTCCAATACCAGATAAGATCTTTCGTCTATTGAAAAAAAATCAAAAATTTGAGGAATCGCGACATGGTTGAGAGTTACTAAAATATTCGCTTCACGCTCAAAATTCTGAATTATGGTTTGTCGAACTAAAGGATCAGGTGCATTGTTGATCATTTCCTTAACAGCAACTAATTTAATCACATTAGGAAAATGCAGATCGCGTGCTCGATAAACCGATCCCATACCTCCAATACCGATAACATCCTGGATTTGGTATCGATTGAAAAGCACGATACCTGATTCCAATTGCTTTACTGCGTTTGAAGTTGATGAATTAAAACTGGAAGTAATTCGTCGTGTCTCCAGTTTTCCCTCCTAAAAGAACCTGATTTTAATATGAAAATGATTATAAACATCAACGGTAGGAAAAGCAACCTAAATATTATTACACAAATTTGTATTACTCGAGGGTAGACAAAACGCTTTCAGAATAAGATATCTGTTACTTTTACTTGATATCGAAATATCCTAAAATGAGAAAAATGCTAATCCAGGGAGAACGATCATAATGTTTGCCAATTTTTTAGATGCTGAAGAATTCATAAAATTAAAACAAATTAGAATGCTTGATCTCAAGTTTTGTGATTTATGGGGAAAATGGCATCATGTAACCATCTCTGCTAAGGAATTTACTGCCGAATTAATGGAAAATGGGATTGGGTTTGATGGCTCCAGTGTTGGATTCTTGAATGTTCACTCTGGAGACATGGCACTAATTCCTGATTTATCAACTGCATTCATTGATATTTTTTGGGATATTCCAACCCTCAGTTTTATTTGTAACACAGTGGAAGCTGATTCAAAAGTGCTTTTCCGCGATGAGCCAAGAGAAATTTCTAGAAAAGCAGAAATGTATTTGCAGGAAACCCAAATCGCCGATCAAAGTATTTGGGGACCAGAGTTCGAATTTTATATTTTCAATGAAGTTTCATTTCAAAATAACATGAATGAATCTCGATATTTATTAAATTCTGAAGAAGGGCTTTGGAATTCAAAATATATTGGGAATGGTTATGTTAACGCTTATCATGTTGGGTACCACGCAATTCCTCCAAAAGATCGATATTTTTCGGTTAGGGCAAAAATGGCTGACAATCTCGAAAAAATGGGGGTACCGTTTAAATATCATCACCATGAAGTCGGTGGACCTGGTCAACAAGAAATAGAAACACCTCTATTAGGAATTCTCAAAGCTGGCGATGCTTCTATGTTGATTAAATACATCACTAAAATGACTGCTTTTCAGGATAATCTCTCAATAACATTTCTTCCTAAACCACTTTTTGGAGAAGCTGGAAATGGAATGCACTTTCACCAGCAAATCAGAAAAGGTAATACCAATATTTTTTATGATTCAGAATCTGAGAATCTTCTGAGCGAAACTGCTTTATATTACATCGGTGGTTTGCTTTATCATGCACCTGCATTACTTGCATTTACGAACCCAAGCACAAATAGTTATCGCAGACTCGTTCCTGGATACGAAGCACCTGTAAACGCTTTTTTTTCCCGTGGAAACAGAAGCGCAGCGATTCGGATTCCTAAATATGTCACCAATCCAGATGAAGTCAGGTTCGAATTTCGTCCCCCAGACGCAACTTGTAATCCTTATTTAGCAATGGCAGCCATGCTAATGGCAGGAATCGATGGAATTGTTAACAAAATAAGTCCAAAAGAAAATGGATTTGGACCATTTGATGAAGATATTTTTTCATGGACCCAAGAAGAAAGGAACAAAATTAAAAAATTACCCTCTTCTCTGGAAGAAGCATTAATTTCGTTGGATAACGATCGTGAGTTTTTGGTTAGGAATAATGTTTTCTCTCAAAATCTGATTGATTTATGGATTTCTAAAAAGATGAGTGAATTCAAAGAAGTGCAGATTCGACCTCATCCTTATGAAATTGAAACTTATTACGATTTTTAGAATATTAATGGCATCTAATTTCTTTTAAGTCTACAATCTTCACAATCGCACAATGCCCGTAAATATTGCCATGTGTAGATACCATAATGGTGACCATCTGCCCACATAATGGATAAGCCATAACTTCCCACCATATCAATCTTCTCAATCTCAGTCATTTTTGAAATTGGGAGTTCACGTTCAAACACATTGGAATCTGGTTCAGATTTCATGTTCTCATGACCACCTCTACAGGTTGCGCAAGGACAAGCAGCCCTTAATAATCCAAAACTTATACACGTTTTGTGATTGTCGTTCCAATCTATGTATAAAAATCTTTCCTTCTTATCTAATTTAATTTTTAATGGTGACAATTTATTATCCTGCATTGTGTCCTCTCTATGGTACTGTTACTTCCTGTAAGTATTCATCCACAGACCAACCATTTCTGGTTTTATCGTATGGTGCTTCGAGATACCACCAGATAAACCCGTCAGATTCAACTGGGCCATCGATTACTTCAAAAACTTCTGCATCCATCCCAATAAAATTCACACTGAAGGATCTACCAGGTTCGGATCGAAGTCTCAGACCTTCTCCGGATGTTCCTGTAATCTGAACAAATTCACCTACTTTAAATTTGTAATTATTTTCAATGGTTTCAGTTATTTCGATGGTGGGTGTTGGGACTATTGTTAATCCAACAACTGGCGTTGATGTTAGTGCTGGTATAACCGAAATTAACGCAATCTTATCTTCCACTGTTTGTTTTTTTGGAAGAAATATCAAAAAAATAAAAACAGAAAACAGGATAAGAATCGTGATCACAAATCCTATTATCAGTGGCAGCCAACTTCTTTTCATTAAAATTCCCTAAAAAAATCAAATTTTGTGTAAATTTATAAAACATGTGTCATTGAAGCTGCATTCATTTTAATCGATTTTTAAAAAGGATTTCACCCCTATGATATAATCGCTACAAATAATATGACTGAAAATCATAATCCAGCGATTCCAATCCTTGCGAATAGATATCAATTACTCCAGACATTAGGATCTGGAGGAATGGCAGTTGTTTATCGTGCTAAAGATTTGAACCTGGAACGATACGTAGCGGTAAAAATATTACGACCGGATTTTTCAAAAGATGAGGGGTTTCGAAAAAGGTTTCATCAGGAAGCAAAAGCAGCCGCAAATCTTTCACATCCAAATATTGTAACAGTTCATGATTTTGGTTTAGACGGTGAACGCTTGTTTATTATCATGGAATATGTTCCTGGAACAAATTTAAAATCCATGATTCGTGAACTGCAAGTCATTCCAACTGATAAAGCTCTCGACTTAATTATTCAGGCTGCGCAAGGTATCGGTTACGCTCATAGGGCCGGATTAGTCCATTGTGATATTAAACCCCACAACATGCTTGTTTCACCGGATGGTCGATTAAAAGTCACTGATTTCGGGATTGCACGAGCATTGACAACCATCCAGCCTGAGGAGAAAAATGCCTATGTTTGGGGTTCACCTCAATACCTCTCCCCTGAACAAGCAGAAGGGCTTCCACCTTCCCCGGCTTCTGATGTGTATTCATTGGGAATTGTTCTTTATGAAATGGTAACTGGTAAGTTACCCTTCTACTCAAAAGATGCGACTGAATTAACGCGCATGCACAAAGAAGTATTACCAATTTCTACACGAAATATTAATCCAGAGGTTCCACTCACCCTTGATCAAATAATACTAAAGGTTCTCTCCAAAGAACAAACAAGTCGTTATCGCACAGCCGATCAATTTGGAAGAGTATTGGAAAACTTAAAAGAATCCTACAAAATCAACAGCCAAAATAACCAATCTTCTGCCTTACTTGAATCATCATCAGCTGAGCAAAAATCGAAAATAACACCATACTCTTCGAGCATTGATAAAAAACAATCTGGAACTTTTGATTGGAAAACGGCATTGTTAGCACTTTTAGCATTTCTTCTAGCAGGTGGACTGATTCCCTTCTGGCTTTATATTTGGTTTTCATTAAATTCTGGCAGGTAATTTACGAATGATTATTTCCTCATCCATTATTTCCTTAGATTTTCTGTCTTTTGAAGAAGAGTTGAAACGAACTGTCCAAGCAGGAATTGATTGGTTACACATAGATGTAATGGATGGCCTTTTTGTACCAAACATAACCATTGGTCCTATGTTCTTACCCTTTTGTAAAAAAGCAACCAATTTACCTTTGGATGTGCATTTGATGATTAATCATCCAGAAAGACATATAGAAGCCTTTGCTAAAGCCAGTGCTGATCACATCAGCATTCATATTGAGAATAATCCGAATGTTTTACGCACAATTCAACAAATAAAAGAATTTGATTGTAAAGCTGGTATCGTGTTGAATCCCGCCACCCCTGTTGAATCAATAATTGAGCTTTTACCTTTCGTGGATATGATATTGGTAATGACTGTCAATCCTGGATTTTCCGGTCAAAAATTTCTTCCAGAAATGTTGCCAAAGATTAATACAATACGAAAGTTGATAGATCAATCTACGCAGAAAATTTTATTGCAGGTTGATGGGGGAATTAATAAAGATACAATCAAATCTGTAATTGAAGCAGGTGCGGATGTTATTGTCGCAGCAACTGCTATCTATAAATATCCCCAAGGAATTAAGGCTGGCGTCGATGCATTACGAAATTTCTAGCTTAAACAAAAATCACGGGATTAACCGCGACTTTCGTTTTGTTGGCAATTCAATAAATGGACTATTTTACAGATTTAACCATTGTTCGGATGCATCGAGTACAAAGTACTTTCTGGACTTTCCGGCCACCTTCAAAAACAGAAACCTTTTGCAAATTCGGTTTAAATTTCCGGTTGGTAGCACGCATGGAAAAACTGCGGTTATGACCAAAAGTTGTTGCCTTACCACATTTCTCACATTTTGCCATAATAAAGGATCCTTTCACCATTGAGTGCTAATTTTTCATCATTTATATTGTTCTTTACACAACAATCTGATATATTACCACACACCGTATCTTTTTTCAAGATTCGTGTTTTTGTTAGGGAGATTACTTATGAAAGAGATAAAGAATCCAATGGGTAATGTTTATGTTTCACACCGAGCCATCTCGACGATTGCTCACCAATCCGCCATAGAATCCTATGGTGTGGTGGGTTTGGCTGCTAAGAATTTCGCAGAAGGAATTGCCCAGGCAATTGTCAAGGACCCAAGCATGGGAGTAGATGTCAGATATGATGGTAATAGTATTGAGATCGATCTTTTTATTGTTGTTGAATATGGCACTCGTATAAAGATGGTAGCTGAATCAGTTAGCAATAATGTCCGTTATCGGGTTGAAAAAACAATTGGTATTCCAGTTGAGAAAGTAAACGTTCACATTCGCGCATTGCGAATTAGTGATACGGATTAACTTCTGATATTAGAATACCTTTTTCACTAGGAGAATTATGAATCAAGAACTCAAGACTTTTAAATCCGTTGACGGTCAACTTTTTAAACTACTAATTGAGGCCGGCTTAAATTGGCTTAGGACAAATCAACAACTGGTCAACTCTTTAAATGTTTTTCCAGTTCCTGACGGCGATACAGGAACAAATATGCTATTAACAATGCAAGCTGCTTACAATGAAATCCAAAATTCCGGAGAGAATAAAATATCCAAAATTGCTCATTCAGTCGCCCAGGGAGCTTTGATGGGCGCTCGTGGGAATTCCGGAGTTATACTCTCCCAGATTTGGAGAGGTTTTTCTCGTGCACTGGACAATCATGATGTAATGAATTTATCGGATTTTTCAAAAGCTCTTATCGAAGCAAAAAATACTGCTTATAAGGGCGTTGTTCGTCCTGTTGAAGGCACGATATTAACAGTTGCAAAAGATATTTCTATTGCCAGTGAAGAAATAATTTCGAAAACAGATGATTTAGAAGAGTTTCTAGATTTTATCGTAAAAGAAGCAGATAAATCAGTTCAAAATACACCTGAACTATTACCCATTCTCAAACAAGCTGGGGTTGTTGATTCTGGTGGAAAAGGCTTGTTTTTCATTCTTGAGGGTTTCCTTAAATTTCTTCGTGGGGAATCTCTTGAAGCCAGCACGGCAAAATTGGTACAACCAATTGCTTTAATGAATGGCGGTGATATGGAAGAAATTGAACCCGGTCAGGATTTTGAAGTTATAGTAGATTTTCGTCCATCCGACCCTCTTAACCTGGATATTTTCTATTCAGACTTGACTGAAATGGGTACATCTATTCAGGTCGGGGAAGGAGATGGCATGTACAGGATGCATATACATGTTCCGACCGAAAACCGATATCTTCCAATTGACTACACAATGAAATTAGGCACAATAACAAAAGTTTATATGGAAAATTTAATTGACCAGATGGAACAAAAAGAATCCAGCCAGCAAAAGCAATTGGATTTGATCCCAGTGGAACCAGATCAGGTAGCAGTTGTGGCTGTTTCTCCAGGGTTTGGTCTTTCACAAATTTTTGCCAGTTTAGGTGCAGCTGCGATTGTTCAGGGTGGACAAACTATGAATCCCAGTACGGAAGAGATCCTACATTCATTTGAAAATCTCCCAACAGATAAAGTTATTATTCTCCCCAACAATAAAAATATTTTCCTTGCTGCAAAATCTGCCAAAGAGGCTACTGTAAAGCAGGTTGAAGTATTGCCATGTAAAACAATCCCCCAGGGGCTGTCTGCAATGTTACGTTTGGATCCATTTGGTGATATTGATGAAATATTCGAGGAAATGAACGAAGCAATTATAGAAGTTGACACTGGTGAGATAACAGTAGCAACCAGGTCGGTAGAGATCAATGGCGTTAATGTTCAAGAAGGTGAGGCAATTGCTTTATTCAATTCTGAATTAATCGCCTCTTCACCCTCCATTGAAAGTGCTTGCTTTGAAATTCTCAAACGCGTAGATCTAGACGAAAGAGAAAGATTGACTTTATTTTACGGTTCAGATATTTCAAAACAAGATGTCAACCTGATTATTGACCACATAAGAGAGAAATTTCCTCAATTCGAGATTGAAATTCACGAAGGCGGACAACCTCACTATCAATTCATCATCTCAATTGAGTAAACATGTCTAAAATAGCCGTCATCACCGATAGCACAGCCCAATTTCCAAATCCAAGTTTCCAGGGGAAAGACCTGGTCAGGATTATTCCCCTTGATGTCGAAATCAATGGTTCATTGATCAAAGAAGGAGCGGGGTTAAAAACTGCTGACTTGCCACTATCGCCTTCTGATGAAAATAATACAAAATTACTCATTCCATCACCGGCAGAAATTGCTGAACAATTTATTGTGTTACTTAAGAAATTTAATGAATTATTGGTAATCACAAATTCAGCAAATTTATCATCTTTCTATCAAAATTCCATTGAAGCTGTGAAATTAATTCAGGGAGAAACAACGATACAAGTTGTAAATTCACAAACCATTGCTACTGGCTTAGGAATGATTGTTCAGGCTGCAACAGAAGTTATTAGTAATGGAGCATCGTTAACCGAAGCAGATCGTCATGTAAGGCAATTAATCCCACACGTTTATACTTTATTTTGCACACCATGTTTGAAATATTTAAATAACATCAACATCCTTGAATATTCACAGGCAGTGATAGGAGAAATGTTAAATCTGCATCCCATTTTTACCTTAGAAGAAGGTTACCCTCAGGCTATTTGTAAGGTCAGAAACTTCAGGCATGCACAGGATTATTTTCAGGAATTTATTGAAGAATATGACGACCTCATTCACATATCCTTATTAAAGGGATTGAATACACAAGGAATTGATAATCGAATCCTGAAATTATTTGTTCAGGAGAACTTTCCCGAAACTCCATTTAGCGAACATAGGATAAATCCATTTTTAGGGGCAATTTTTGGTCCAAAAACATTAGGTTTAATTATTTTTGAGAGACCTTATTCTCTTTCTGGTTGACAACTCGTGTAAATGTATGCATCTATTGAAAAATTAACTAAATTCTTGCTTTTAGAAATCGATCGTCAATTTGATAATCGTTCGGTTTTTGGTGGATTTGAGAAGATTTGTACAGGGTGGAAAAAAGAGGCACTCATTCAAGGGGTTCCTTCAGATCTAATCAACGAGATTTGTAAAATTTTGGCAAATTATGCTCTATTGGAAAAAACAGGTAGAAAAGAAGCAATAAAAACGATCTTTGAAATCTTAGAGGTTTCAGATAACTTGATATTATGTCCGAATACAAAATACGCCGAATTTTTCGATTCAAAAAATGATTTACTTGAGAAAAATAATAATGATGTAAAAGGAACAAAAAATGAATTCTCTAATCAAAATTTGTTTGATTTAGAAAAAGCATTATCGAATTCTGTCATTAAAATTCCTGGTATCGGAAAATTTCGAGCGGAAGCGCTTTCCAAATTGGGTATTTCAACCATTAAGGATTTAATTTATTTTTTTCCTAGAAAACACGAAGATTTTAGTAATCTCATAACAATAAACCAACTAAAGTTTTCTGAAAAAGTATCAGTAGCAGCTAACGTAAAAAGTATTCACACCAGAAATATAAAGGGTGGAAAACAAAAAATTACAGAAGTTATTGTGGAAGATGATACAGGAAGTCTGCGGATTACCTTTTTCAATCAGCCTTTTCTCGAAAAATCTATTAAAGCTGGCATCAGAATAATGGTTTCCGGTAAAGTTGACATGTACATGGGGAGATATGCGCTTACTAATCCTGAATGGGTCCAATTAGAACGGGGCGGTGTATCTCTAAACCGCCTTTTTCCTTATTATCCATTGACTAAAAATATCACCCAAAAATGGTTAAGAGAAACAATCTCAAATCAAATTAGTTTATGGGTCCCAAAATTATCTGATTTTTTTAGTTCCGAATTCTTGTCCAGAGCAAATATAGTAGATCTCCCAACAGCATTAAAAAATATTCATTTCCCTGAGAATGTTGAACTAAAAAGATTGTCAGAAGAACGCTTTTCTTTTCAAGATACCTTCTTTTTACACCTGGCTATGCTTCAACAGAAGAAAAACTGGCAAAATGTTGATGCAAAAAAAATTATTTTTGATGACAAATTAATGTCTCAACTGATCGATAATTTGCCATATTCCTTAACCTACGCACAAAAAAAATGTATATCTGAGATCCAGTTAGATTTAGCATCAGGTATTCCAATGAGCCGCCTTGTTCAGGGAGATGTGGGGTCTGGAAAGACAATTGTTGCTGCCATTATTATTGCTGGAACCATCAAAAATGGTTTTCAATCAGCAGTAATGGCACCAACAGGCATTCTTGCTGAACAACTATACACAAATATTCGCTCATTTCTTCTTGCCAACAACATTATTTCCCAGGACGAAATTTGTTATCTATCAGGTGATACTTCTGAAAAAGAAAAAAATATTATCAAGGGAAATCTAAAATCTGGATTAATTAAAGTGGCTGTAGGCACTCATGCCCTGATTGAAGAGCCAGTCGAATTTAAAAATTTGGAATTCATTGTAATAGATGAACAACATCGCTTTGGTGTCATGCAAAGGAAAAAAATCAGATCCAAAGGTTCATCATCACATCTCCTTGTGATGACAGCCACGCCTATTCCACGAACGCTTGCATTAACCATTTTTGGTGACCTGGATTTATCAATCATAGATGAAATTCCACCAGGAAGGAAAGACATTAAAACCCTTATCGTCAATCCACAAAAAAGATCAGATGCATTTACGTTAATTCGTAAACTTGTCAATGAAGGATCTCAGGCGTTTATTGTTTACCCGCTGGTCGAATCGGATGACGAGGAATTAACCAGTCCGAATGCAGCGGTAAATGAATACAAGCGCTTGAAAAAAGAAGTTTTTCCTGATCTTTCCATTGGATTATTACACGGAAAATTAAAATCAGATGAAAAAGAAAAAGTTATGCTGAACTTTCGTAAAGGTACATACAAGATTCTTGTAACAACGACTGTGATTGAGGTTGGAGTAGATGTGCCAAACGCAGCAATAATGATGATTGAAGGAGCTAATCGATTTGGATTATCTCAACTTCATCAATTACGTGGAAGGGTTGGTAGAGGTAATCAACAATCTTACTGTTTATTAATACCTGAAACGGAAGATGCAATCGAAAATGAACGACTTAAAGCGATGGCTGCAACAAATGATGGGTTTAAACTGGCTGAAATTGATTTGTCTCAAAGAGGTCCAGGAGATTTTATAGGTATTCGACAATCTGGCTATAAAGAAATACGTTTTTCAAATATAATGAATGTTAAACTAATAGAAAAAGCAAGATCATTAGCGAAAGAAGTTTTAGAAAAAGACCCTGAGTTTATTAATGAAGATAGCCACTTATATAAGATAATAACGTCAGAATACTGGCAGAAAATGATTGGAGAAAAAAACTGAACATGGTAAGAGCTATATTTCCTGGTACTTTTGATCCTATACACTGTGGACACATTGACATCGCAACAAGAGCATCAAAAATATTTGACGAGTTGGTTGTTGCTGTTTATGATCGACCATTGAAAAATCTGCTCTTTTCACCAGAAGAAAGGATTTTTCTCACGAAACAATCTTTAATTGATATTGAAAATATTAAAGTAGTTGGCTACAGTGGATTAACGGTTGCATATGCCAGAGAAATTGATGCTAAAGTAATTGTCCGTGGTTTAAGAGTAATATCCGACTTTGAACATGAATTCCGGATGGCATTGGCCAATAAACACCTTGACCCGGGCATTGAAGTCGCTGCGCTCATAACGAACGAAAAATACACCTTTTTATCATCATCAACCGTGCGAGAAATTGCCTCTTTAGGTGGAGATTTTTCTCGCATGGTACCAAAAATTGTAAAAGAAGCATTGGACAGACGTTTTCTCGAATTAGGAAAAGACCAAAACGTCGTTCAGCAAACTGATTTGCGCGATTAATTATTATTGATTATTAGATTTTATGTTGCTTGGAGGATTTATGGACATTTTACATCTGGTAGACCGCCTGGAAGAACTATTCAACGAGAGCCGTCCATTGCCTATGATGCGCAAGGTTGTTGTTGATGAAGATAAAATGTTAAGCATAATTGATCAAATGCGTGTTTCTATTCCTGAAGAGATAAAAAAAGCGCAACAATTGTTAGCCCAACGAGACCGGCTTATTGCTCAAGGACAGGAAGAGGCAAATCGTACCCTGCAATTAGCCAGAGAAAAAGCCAGCCAGTTGGTAGAAAAAGATGCAATTATTCAAAGTGCTCAAGTTCGGGCGAACCAAATTATTGAACAGGCAAAACAGGAAAGTGAAATCAATAGAATTGAAGCTGACCAATACATCATTACTTCACTTTCTGATTTAGAGAAAGAATTAGAAGTATTGCTAGTCCAGGTCAAAAATGGCATCAAAGCCCTGCAAAATATCTCAAAACCACCAACGGTGTAGAGATTAATTATCTTTTTGCTTCTTGGCAGGTTTTTCCTTTACAATTTTTGGATCTGCAGGTAAAAGCACTTCTTCAATAACATCATCCATATGTTTTACAAGGACGATATCTAATTGTTTTCGAACTTTTTTGGATAAATCAACAAGATCCTTTTCATTTTTCACAGGAATAAAGATTTTTGTAATACCAGCACGATGAGCAGCCAGAATTTTTTCTCTGATGCCACCGACTGGAAGAATCCTTCCCCGAAGCGTAATTTCTCCAGTTAATGCAACATCTTTTCGAACTTTTCGATTCGTGAAAGCCGAAATGAGTGCACTCGCGATTGTTATGCCTGCACTCGGTCCATCCTTTGGAATTCCGCCTTCTGGAATATGGATATGAACATCAACATTTTCAAATAAATCCACCTCCACACCTAACAAATCAGCTTTGGATTTCATATAGGATAATGCAGCTTGAGCAGATTCCTGCATGACCTCGCCTATTTGACCTGTGATTTGAAGATTGCCTTTGCCATCAACAATTAATACCTCCACTGGCATAATATCCCCGCCACTTTCAGTCCATGCCATCGCTGTTGCAACACCTATTTCATCTTCATGCTCAGCTTCCAAATCGAATATTTGTTGTGGTCCTAAAAATCTTTCAATGTGGTGAGATTCAATTTTTGTTGGGAAGGTTTTCCCTTCTGTTTTTAATCGAGCAATTTTCCTGCAAATTCGACCTATCTCGCGCTCAAGATTTCTCACACCAGCTTCGTACGTATAATTTCTAATGATTTGACGAATGGATCCTTCAGGAAACTGCAAATTTAGGTCCTCAATACCTGTTTCATGCAATTGTCTGGGGATCAAGAACTGTTTGGAAATCATCACTTTTTCATCTTCAATATAACTTGAAAATTCAATCACTTCCATTCTATCCAACAATGCTGATGGAATTGAGAGTGTGGTATTTGCTGTTGTTATAAACAAAACTTTGGATAAATCATAATCAAGTTCGAGATAATGGTCTGAATATTCTTTATTTTGTTCTGGATCCAATACTTCTAATAACGCTGCAGAAGGATCCCCTCTGAAATCAGACCCTAATTTATCAATTTCATCCAGCATGAATAAAGGGTTGATCGTTCCAGCTTTTTTCATAGTCTGCAGGATCCGGCCGGGCAAAGCGCCAATATAAGTTCTTCGATGCCCTCGGATTTCTGCTTCATCTCGCACACCACCCAATGAAACCCGGACGAATTTCTTTCCCAATGCCTCAGATATTGATCGACCCAATGATGTTTTTCCCGTTCCAGGAGATCCAACAAAACACAATATGGGTTGTTTGGTGTCCTGTGGTTTCAATTTTTGAACTGCGATGAATTCAAGTATCCTATCTTTCACTTTTCCCAGACCGTAATGATTTTTTTCTAACACCTGGTTTGCATGTTGCACATCAAGATTATCTTCAGTGGATTCATACCATGGTAAATCCAGAATCCAATCAATATAACTGCGAATGATTCCCGTTTCCGGTGACATTGGAGGCATTTGAACAAGGCGATCAATTTCTTTGTTCACAACGAATTTTGCATCATCAGGTAACTGTTTGTTTTTTACTTTCTCCCTTAATTCAGAGAGCTCATTGATAAATAGATCACTTTCACCTAATTCAGCCTGAATTGCCTTCAACTGCTCCCGCAAATAATATTCTCTTTGAGTTTTGTCAACTTCGTTTTGGATCTTTGCTTGAATTTCGTCTTCCAATTCCAACACATCCAATTCCTGCGCTAGAATTCCATTCAACAATTTCAATCTTTCTCTCGGGTTAACTTCAATAATTAATTTTCGTCGATCCAGTGGGCTGATATTGATTGCTGAAGAGATCATATCTGTTAGCCAGGAAGGATCCTGTATATTCGTGGCAAGTAATTGTGCTTCATCCGATAAGCTTTTATCTAAATGTACACATTTGATAAATAAATCTTTACTGATACGCATCAAAGCTTTTATATGACGATCATTCGTTACTTTTTCATTTATGATACGAACTCGCACTTTGATATGTGGATCTTCCTGTATAACTGCCAGAATTTCCACTCGCCTTCTCCCTTGAATCAAAGCAGAGTAATCACCTTCTGGAAGTGACATTATTTTTCCCACCGATATTTCAGTACCTATAGGTAAAAAATCAAAATTCTCTTCCGGTTGATTCTCATGGTCAACAACATAAATCGCAACCAGCGTTTCAAATTTCTTAAGTGCAGATTGAATAGCACTGTAATTAAGTCCAGCATCAATCAATATTGGCGTCATCATGCGTGGAAAGACAATTAAATCTCGGACAATTATCGCAGCACACTCAAATTCACCTTTTTCGTCCGCTTCAAAATTTGGAAATTGATAAAACTCATCAGATCTATATTTATAAGGAATATCAAAATCGTCTTGATTATCTAAAAACCAATTCTCATTCGTCATTGGTTACCTTTCATCTCTATTTTTTTGTAAATCAAACCAAATATCTCTCATTCCACCAGCGACAAAAATACTTCCAGCCACCAAAATGAGATTTTCTTTTCCAGCCAGTTTAAGCGCCTGGTCAAATGCCTCTTCAAGAGATTGCGTAGGAATTGCCCGAACTCCCATCTGATTTACTTTAATTATAAGATCCTCAGGAGATATTGCTCTCGGGTGGATGGATTTGGTGGTAATCACGATCTTAACTCTTGGTAGAAGCTCGACCAACATTCCATCAATATCTTTGTCTTCTGAAGCACCAAAAACTAAAACGACTGGGATACCTGGGAAATAATCATCAACTGCATTTCTTAATCGTAAAGCCGATTCTCGATTGTGGGCAGAGTCTATGACGATTAAAGGTCGTCGATTTATTACTTCAAATCTACCAGGCCAAATTACATTGGCAAACCCCTTTCGAATGCTATCATCTGAAATCTTTAAACCATTTTGCCTGAGAACTGTCAATGATGTAAAGGCCGTGGCTGCATTTTGAACCTGATGAAAACCCAGGAGAGGTATATGAAACTTGGTTGGTTCCCAATCCTCTCGTCCAGCACTTTCGATAAATGCATTCACTGCGATTTGATCTTCCTTAGGCCACACAAAGAAATTTTGTCCACTGAGAGATTTAGCTGCTTGCGCATATAAGTAATCTTTCCCAACCTGGATCAATGGCGAATTTCGTTCTTCCGCGATTTTATTGAGGACCAGAATTGCTTCATCTTTTTGAGGAGCAACTACCACTGGCGTATTATTCTTTATAATTCCACCTTTTTCGTATGCAATTTTTGCCAGAGTATCACCCAGGACATTGATATGATCTAAAGATAAGGATGTAATGACAGAAACTAACGGAGAAACTACGTTCGTAGCATCCAGTCTCCCACCTAAACCAACTTCAATTACGGCATAGTCAACACGCTTATTCATAAAATAGATAAACGCCATGGCAGTCATCAATTCAAAAGTAGTTATTTCAGCAACCAATGGAATTTTTGATCGCATGTCGTCAACGATTGCAACCATTTCTTCATGCTTCAAAGGGATAAAATCGACCTGAATTCTTTCACAAAAGTCATGCAAATGGGGAGATGTGTAAAAACCAACTTTATAACCTTGTTCATATAACGCATGGGCAATGAGTGCAGATGTAGATCCTTTCCCTTTCGTTCCGGCAACATGAATCACAGGATATTTTTTGTGGGGATTATCAAATAATTCCATAAATTTATGCATTCTATCCAAATTAAACTTATCTTCGGTGTAGCGCATGTTCCTGGTCATGCTGTAATCAATAAATGTGTATAAATAATCTAGCGCTTCTTGATATTTCGTTTCGATATCCATTGATACTCCCACAATAAAAGGTAGAGTTGAATTCTACTAAACGCAATTTAATTATGCAAGTACAATTTAATTAATCCTGATTGATCATCCAATGAAATGACATGGCTCTTTGTTATATTGAAATTAAAGTTGATCTACCTTTTGCTCAAAACCTTAAAGATAAACGAAGAATTTTAACTTCGATTACTTCAAGGATATCTAAAAAATATAATGTATCCATATCAGAAATTGACTTCAATGATGTATGGAAATCTGCAAAATTAGGGATGGCAATTGTTGCTCAAAATGGTAGGATTTTCGATTCAATGATTGAAAATATCATCGAATTTGTAGAATCTTCATATCCAGAAATTCGCGTAACAATAATATCCAAAGAAAAGTTATGAGGAGAAAAAGCATGGATTTACTGTTAGCAGGTAAGATAATTTTTATTGCAGGATCCAGTCAAGGACTTGGTTATGCAATCGCTGAAACTTTGTTAAATGAAAAAGCAGTTGTAATAATCAATGGGCGCAATCAGGATAAACTTGGTAAGGCAGCAGAGAAATTAATCCAAAATACAAATGGTTCAGTTATTCCATTTGCAGGTGATGTAACGAATGTTAATTTCTCTTCTAAATTATTTGAATTTATAAAATCAAAATTTGGTACATTAGATGTGCTCATCACCAATTCAGGGGGGCCAGCACCTGGAGCGTTTGAATCAATTAATGATGAATCCTGGCATAACGCCTTTGAATTATCATTTCTCAGTCATGTGAGACTGATTCGTTCAATGTTACCTTTACTGAGATTATCTGCACAAGGTAATGTACTGACGGTCACATCATATTCTGTAAAACAACCAATTCCAAACCTGATATTATCCAATTCAATACGGGCGGCAACAATTGGACTCACAAAAACTTTAGCCTTGGAATTAGGAAAAGATGGTATTCGATTTAACTCGATCTTGCCAGGATGGACAAAAACTGAAAGAGTAAAAACATTAATGGAAAACCGTGCTCAAATAAATAATTCTTCGGTAGAGGAAGAAATTGCGAAACAATCTTCTGAAAGCCCATTAGGCAGGATGGCAGAACCAGAAGAATTCGCGAATGTTGCAGCCTTTCTCGTATCCCCAAGAGCATCTTATCTGACAGGTACAATGCTTTCAGTTGATGGAGGAATGGTAAAAGGAATTCTGTAATGGTTTCATTTTCAAGTACAATTGGGAAATTGCATTGTCAATGAATCATTGTAGGAGAAGATTTGAACCAGGAAAAATCATTATTAAATCGACTAGAAAGAATTCTACCCCTTGTTGAAAAACCAGGCAGGTATGTAGGCGGTGAATACAATTCTGTTGTTAAGAATTGGGGCGAAGTTTCAACAAAGATAGCCCTGGTCTTTCCTGACATTTACGATATTGGATTATCCAATCTGGGATTGCAAATCTTGTATGAAAATATTAATCAACGGGAAGATTGCCTGGCAGAACGAGCATACTCACCATGGCAGGATATGGAAGAATTACTCAGAAAAAATGAAATTCCATTATATTCATTGGAGACAAAATCTCCTTTAAAAGATTTTGATATTATTGGATTTACGCTACCATATGAAACCCTTTACACAAACACGCTGAATCTATTGAATCTGAGCCAAATTCCAATACGATCAGAGAATCGAGGTAAATATTTTCCGCTCATCGTTGCCGGCGGTCACGCAACCTATAATCCTGAACCGATGGCACCTTTTATTGATGCATTCCTGATTGGAGAAGGTGAAGAAATCCTGTTAGAAGTCATTAATGCATATCAGGTATGGAAAAAAGACGACCTCTCCAAAAATGAATTATTGTTGAAAATTTCTTCTATTGATGGCGTTTATGTCCCATCGTTGTATGATCCTCAATACAATTCGGACGGCACTTTCCTCAATATGAAAATCAAAAACAAAAATGTACCCAAAAAGGTGACAAAGCGAATCATGGGTAAACTTCCTTATGCCCCCACTCGTTTTATCGTTCCCTCAATTGGTGTGGTTCATAATCGCATCGCCGTTGAAATCATGCGCGGTTGCACACGAGGATGTCGCTTTTGTCATGCTGGAATGATTAATCGTCCCATCAGAGAGAGGACTGTTCAGGAAATCATCCAAACGATCGAAACGGGTCTTGAAAATACCGGATTTGAAGAAGTTGCCCTTTTATCTTTGTCCTCCAGTGACTACACGAATGTTCTGGAGTTGGTGGAAGAGATAAGCAATAAATTCGCTGGTAAAAATTTAACCATTTCTTTGCCTTCATTAAGGATTGACTCTTTTTCAGTGGAATTAATGGAGAAGCTTAAAGGTTCTCGTCAGGGTGGCTTTACGCTAGCTCCTGAAGCAGCATCAGAGAGAATGCGTAAAATAATCAACAAGCCGATCTCAGAAGAAATGTTACTATCAACTGCTTTCGAGATTTTCAAACGTGGTTGGCACACATTGAAACTTTATTTTATGATTGGTCATCCATCAGAAACGTTGGAAGATGTTGCTGAAATTGCCGCTTTATGTAAGAAAGTTCTTGCTGTTGGTGTAAAAGCAATTGGTAGAAGAGCGAAAGTTCATGCGGGTGTTTCTACTTTTGTTCCCAAACCACATACACCTTTTCAATGGGTTGCATGCGATCAGCAAGAGTCTATTCGCCAGAAACAAAACCTTCTTAGGGAGGAGCTCAAAGGTCCTGGATTGAAATTTAATTGGACAGATCCAAAAGAGACAGTGATGGAAGCCTGGCTGTCGCGAGGTGATCGAAGATTAGCTGAAGTCATTGAAACAGCCTGGAAAAATGGAGCGAAGTTCGATGCCTGGCAGGATTTCAAGAATTATGATATCTGGATTCAAGCTTTTTCTGAAGCAAATCTGGAACCCGATTTTTATGTCCACCGTGAGCGAAGTATTGATGAGATTTTTCCTTGGGATCACATTCATCCTGGTGTAAAGAAAACATACCTAAAAACAGAATACCTTAACAGCCTTTCGTTGCGATTGCGTGGTGATTGTAGAGAACAATGTTATGCCTGCGGTATCACTCAGACATTCAACCATTTACGTAAAGAAGATCCTGGAATTGTTTGGAAGTGTCCCAACTTGTCACCCAGAAGGAGTAAAAATGAATTATCGATACCGAATTAATTACTCAAAAAAAGAAGGTATGCGATACACTTCCAACCTGGATATTCATAAAATGTGGGAAAGAACATTCAGAAGGGCTAAACTCCCTTTAGTTTACAGTCAGGGTTTCCATCCACAACCAAAAATTCAACAAGCCAGTCCTTTACCTCTTGGTTTCCTGAGTGACTGCGAAATTGTCGATTTTTTCCTGGAGCAGGAAATGGATTTATTATCTCTTGAAACTGCACTAACTAACACTCTTCCATACGGAATTTCGGTAAATTCCATCATCGAAATCAATCTGGCAGAACCAGCTTTGCAGACTCAGACTATCGCTTCTGAATATCACGTTTTTTTTCTGGAGGAGTTTGATTCAAACAAAATAATCGAAAGCATTTATGACCTGAAAAGCAAAGAAACGGTTATACGAGTGCGAAGAGGGAAATCTTACGACCTGCGACCACTTATATTAGATCTTGAGATTATTATGGAAGACTCGTATTATCTCAAAATGTTATTAAAATCCAAAGATGGCGCTACGGGCAGACCAGAAGAAGTACTGAGTGAGCTAAATATTCCTGTAGAGTTCACGAGAATTATTCGTAAAAAGATAATCATGGCAAATGAATTGGTTGTGAAAAAATAAGATTTATGTCCACTGAATTTTATCTAATCAGGCAATGCCCAAATCAAAATTGTAATTTTCGTTTTCCGGCCCCTAAAAATTCTGGGATAGGAGTAAATTGTCCAAAATGCAAATCAGAAACTTTGATTATTCATGAAATAAATCTCAATCATGAAGAGCTATATGCAAATAATGAGCTTCATCAAGCTAATAAGTTAAACATTGTTCTGGATAATATTCGTTCTACTTTCAATGTGGGAGCCATTTTTAGATCAGCTGATGGTGTTGGTATAAAAAAAATTCATCTTTGTGGAATAACTCCTTCACCAACCAATCCAAAAGTTCACAAAACTTCCTTAGGGTCTGAATTTACAGTAAATTATGAAACTCACCTCAACACAGTATCCCTCATAAAATCCTTGAAAGAAAACGGCTATATAATTTGGGCATTAGAAAAAACATCAACGTCTCAATCAATTTTTAATTATGATATATCTGAATTCTCGCAACCGACAATCCTTGTGGTCGGCAACGAAATCACGGGAGTAGATCCTGATGTTTTGAAACTATGTGATGCACACTTACATATTCCTATGGTTGGATTAAAGAATTCATTAAATGTTGCGATTGCTTTTGGTATTGCAGTTTATTCATTGAAAAAAAATAATTTTGCTTCATCGGGAAATGGTTGTGGTTCCTGTTCAGGTGAAAATTGCTCATCTTGCCATCACTAAAGGAGAAATATGAAGTTCAATTTTAAAAATAAAAATATTATCATTACAGGTGGGTCAAGTGGTATCGGATTGGCACTTGTAAAAGATTTGGTCAATTTAGAAGCCAACATCTGGATAATCGCAAGAGACGAAGAAAAAATCTTAGCGGCTATTCATCAAATTAAGGATGAAAATCCAAAAATTAATTATTTTTTAGCAGATGTTCAAAATTTTTCAGAGATAAAAATTTTTGCAGATGAACTGAGTCAAAAAAATATAAAGATAGATGGGCTGATCAATTCTGCAGGTGTTACCCACCCAGAAGAATTTGAATCAATCCAAATGGATAAAATTCGATGGTTGATGGACATAAATTATTTTGGAACCGTTAATTGCATCATGGCACTTTTACCTTTGATGGCTTCAGGATCCTTTATCGTTAATATTTCATCGATGGCGGGTGTAATCGGTTTGTATGGTTATTCTGCGTATGGTGCCAGTAAATTCGCTGTACGCGGTTTTACAGATGTTTTACGAAGTGAATTAAAACCAAAAGGTATCCATGTATCAATCGTTTTCCCCCCTGATACAGACACACCTCAATTAGCTTACGAAAACAAATTTAAACCAGAAATTACAAAAATTATTTCTGGTTCAGCCACGAGCGTCTTAAGCGCTCAAAAAGTATCACACGAAATAATAATTGGAATTAAAAATAGAAATTATGTCATTATTCCAGGCGTGGAAAGTAAATTCTTATATCACTTAAGCAATCTTCTTGGACCATTAACTTATAAGATTATGGACTTAATGGTTTCCCGGGCGATGAAGCAGACAACCCATAAAAAACAATCTGATTAATCCATAATATAAAAATTATCCAGACGATGTCCGCCAGTAATAAATGAATGAGTTGCATCCAGATAGGCGCAAGTAATATTACGTTGAAAACGCCTAAAAATAATTGAAGCAGAAACAAACCAGCCAGATATCTGGAATAGATATTTAATCTTTGGTTTTTAGATTTCTTCAGAAAATTATTGTAAATAATAAATAGACCTAACCCTATGAAAACTGCAAAAATTGGGTGATATATCCTTAACTGTAATAGAAAATTTTCTCCTGAAAAATCTTGCTCGATGCCTTCCGATAATGATGCTGCAGGAAACAAGGTATCTCCTAAAGCAGTTATTGCTCCACTTGCCCCTAAAAGTAAAAATAATATAAAAATCAAAATAAAAAGCTGTCTGGCATTTCGATTAATTAATAATTTCTTTGGCTCACCATCACTGATCCATTCATACAATAAAGCATTACTTCCCAACAATAAAAACGTATTTACAAGATGTAAAGCGATTACAGTAGCCCGCGTTAATGAAGAATTTTCTCCAGTAAGTTCAAACAAAACCAATCCTGCACCAATGAGTGCTTCAAAAATTATGAAAATCAAAACAAATAAGGCAGCCAACCTTACTTTGGATTTCTTTTCATACATCCGAAAAACCCAAATAAAAAGTAAAAGGACAAAAATGATCGTTAATCCGCTTGTTATTCGATGTGAAAATTCGATCATGGTTTCCAACTGAGGAGAAGTTGGAATAACCTGTCCATTGCAGGTTGGCCAGTGAGACCCACATCCTGCACCTGAACCCGTGGCCCTTACAAGGGCACCGATTAAGATTACAAGCACATTGTAAATAAGTACAAAAAGACTAAATTTTCTTAAAGACATTTAATGCCCTCCAGAATTTCATAAAAAATGATAAATTTGTAGAAGAATCATTAATAAATTCATTTTAGCTAATCTTACCTTATGTTATACTGCTTGAGCGTAATATATATATAAAAATAGTTTAGGAGAACAAAAATGAAGAAAGATTTTATTGCCATTACAGATTATTCCTCTTCTGATATCCAAGATATGCTGGAATTAGCAATGGATTTAAAAAAAGAGTGGAGTGCTGGAGGAAATCAACCCATTCTAAAAAACAAAGTAATGAGTATGATTTTCCAGAAACCCAGTTTACGTACCAGAGTAAGCTTTGATATGGCTATGCGACATCTTGGTGGTGATGCACTTTACCTTTCTCCTAGTGAAATTGGTCTCGGAAAGCGCGAATCAATTGCTGATGTCGCCAGGGTCATTTCTGGTTATGTAGATATCATCATGGCGCGTGTGTTTGATCATGAGCATGTGGTCGAATTGGCAAAATGGGCTGATATTCCTGTAATAAATGGTTTAAGTGATTACAACCATCCTTGTCAGGCTATGGCGGATGCCCTGACTATTATTGAAAATTTTGGTTCGATGAAAGGCTTAAACGTAACATTTATCGGTGATGGCAATAATGTGGCCGTTTCATTATTACATATCTGCACCAAATTAGGAGCTAACTTTACGCTGAGTGCACCTGAAGGGTATGATATGCTACCCCAGGCGATTGAATTAGGACAGAATATTGCCTTAGAATCCGGTTCTAAAATTCATTTCAGCAGAGATCCACATGAAGCCGTGAAAAATGCACACGTTATTTATACAGATACCTGGACTTCAATGGGACAGGAAGAAGAAGCTAAAAAACGAGAAGCCGTCTTTCCTCCATATCAGGTAAATGAGAAGCTGGTTAATGAAGCAGATAAGGATGCGATCGTATTACATTGTTTACCTGCCCACCGAGGTCAGGAAATTACCGATGCAGTTGCTGACGGATCTCATTCCAGATTATTCCCACAGGCTCATAATCGCCTCCATGCTCAAAAAGCCATAATTGTAAATCTACTAAAAGGAATGTAACTAAATGGAATCAAAAGAATATATTGAAATTGAAGAAAAATATGGTGCCCACAACTATCATCCGCTGGATGTTGTGATTGAACGTGGTGAAGGTGTCTGGGTTTTTGATGTTGAAGGAAATAAATATTTAGATTGTCTTAGTGCATATTCAGCGTTAAATCAAGGACATGTCCATCCAAAAATTTTAGATGCAATGATTGAACAGGCAAAAAAAGTAACACTGACCTCAAGAGCATTTCGTAATCAACAGCTTCCTCTGTTTTACAAGGAATTATCCGAAATGACTGGATACGAGATGTCTTTACCCATGAATAGTGGTGCAGAAGCTGTAGAAACTGCTATTAAATTAGCACGTAAATGGGCTTATAAAACCAAAGAAATCCCCTATTATGAAAGTGAAATCATTGTTGCGGATGGCAATTTTCATGGAAGAACCATCACAATCATTTCTTTTTCAACGGAAGAATATTACAAAAAAGAATTTGGCCCATTCACACCAGGTTTTATAACCGTTAAATATGGTGACCTGAAGTCTTTAGAAAGTGCAATTACCCCGAATACAGCAGCAATCATGTTAGAACCCATCCAGGGCGAAGGGGGTGTAATCATTCCTCCCAAAGGATATTTACAGTCTGTGGTAAATCTTTGTCAACAGAATAATATACTTTTCATTGCTGACGAAATTCAAACTGGACTGGGAAGAACTGGAAAACTATTTGCCTGCCAGCATGAAAACGTTCGCCCAGATATGATGATCATTGGAAAAGCTTTATCTGGTGGATTTTACCCAGTTTCTGCTGTCTTAGCAGATCGCGAAATAATGGGGTTATTCCAACCTGGAGAACACGGATCAACATTCGGAGGTAATCCTCTGGGTGCAGCTGTTGCGCGAGCGGCTTTAAATGTGATTAGGGATGAAAAATTAATTGAACGTGCTGAAGAACTGGGAAATTATTTTATTGAAGAATTAAAGAAAATTTCCAGCAAGCATGTTAAAGAAGTTCGCGGAAGAGGGCTTCTGATTGGAGTCGAATTAAAACCCGAAGCAGGTGGCGCAAGACGTTTTTGTGAAGTGTTAAAAAGAAAAGGAATCCTGGCAAAAGAAACACATGATAATGTTATTCGCTTTGCTCCACCATTGATCATTTCAAAAGAAATTTTAGACTGGGCACTACCCATTATCGAAGAAACACTTTTGATGGATTAAAAAACAAAATTATCGACCGCCTTGAAAAAGGCGGTTTTTCATCATCTTAAGACAAAATGATCTAAAATTATCCTAACAATAAATTATAGAAATCAGGTGAAATGATGGAAAGAAGAGCAAAAATAATAGCCACATTGGGTCCAAGTAGTGATAAAGAGGAAATCTTAAGAAAATTGATCCTTGAAGGCCTTGATATCGTTCGATTAAACTTCTCACACGGTACCCATGAGAACCATTTACGAAATATTGAGTTAATCAGAAAGTTATCCAAAGAATTACATAAACCGATCACCATCCTGCAGGATCTTCAAGGTCCCAAATTAAGGGTTGGTAAACTACCTCCTGAAGGAATTCAACTTGAAAAGGATCAAACTGTCGCTTTAACCCCGGTAGATGTTGATAATCAAAATTTTAATTCCGATTCTGTAGCCGCAACACTTCCTTTAGATGTACCAAATCTTGCCAGAAGTGTTAATCCAAAAGATAGCATCCTCCTCGATGATGGTAATCTGGAGCTGGAAGTGATAAATGTAGTAAATGATACTGTTTTTGCAAAAGTTATTTTGGGGGGGATTTTAACTTCAAATAAAGGTGTTAACCTGCCGGGAACTGATCTTAAGATCCCTGGGTTCACGGAAAAGGATAAAGAAGATCTGGAATTTGGTCTAAAAAATGGTATTGATGCTGTAGCAATTTCCTTTGTTTCCGGTCCTGAAGACGTGGTGAGAGTCAAGGAAGCAATTCGTGAAATAGCACCCTACCGAATCCCACCAACTGTAATTGCAAAAATGGAACGTCCCCAGGCGATTGAAAGATTAGAAGAAATACTGGATGTGACCGATGGTGTTATGGTTGCTCGCGGTGATCTGGCTGTAGAAACCTCACCTGCTTGTGTTCCCATTTTTCAAAAGAAAATTATTGATTCAGCATACAAAAAAGCAAAATTTGTAATCACCGCTACCCAAATGTTAGATTCAATGATCAATAGCCCTCGTCCAACACGTGCAGAAGCATCCGATGTCGCAAATGCAATCCTGGATGGAAGTGATGCTGTCATGCTCTCTGGTGAGACAGCTATTGGAAAATATCCACTCGAGGTCATCTCGATGATGGTTTCGATCATAAAAGAGGCTGAAGCGAATTATCATCATTGGGGATACATTAAACGTCATCCATTGGACCAAACACACGATGATGCTGTCGCTTTAACCCGAGCAGCAGGAGACTTAGCTTTTGATCGTGATGTAGCTTATATTGCAGTTTTAACCCAATCGGGTAAAACAGCTTTATTGATGTCAAAAGTACGGCCAAAGGTTCCAATTCTCGCATTCACTCCAGAGCTAGAAACTTTTCGAATGCTATCACTGTTCTGGGGCGTAAAACCGTACCAGGTTCCGCACGCCACTACGATTGAGGATATGGTTGCTTTTGTGGAAGAAGCGATCATTGCGTCTAACCCCATTCAAAACGGTCAACAGATAATTTTTGTGTCAGGGCTTCCAATGGGTGATATGCGCCCGCCTAACTTTCTGCTATTACATACCATTGGAAAAAAATAACTTTATGGAAACATTTACTACTTTTATCGATCCTGATGATTTGGTTAAATTATTGGATCTTAATAATTTGGTTATCATTGATTGTCGTTTTGACCTCATTAATCCGACCTGGGGGTACCAGGATTACCTGAAAAATCACATCCCAAACGCGATTTATGCTGATTTAGATAAGGATTTATCCGGAAAGATTACTGAAGAAACCGGCAGACATCCTTTACCAGAGCCAGATAAATTTATCGAAACCTGTTCAAATTGGGGAATTGACGAGCACAAACAGGTGGTTGTCTATGATACAACCTCTGGATCGTTTGCCAGCCGTTTATGGTGGATGTTGAAATATTTTGGTCATTTAAATGTAGCCATATTGAACGGAGGGTTCGCTGCCTGGTTAGATTCTGGTTTTTCACAGGAATCTGGCCAGGTTCATAATCAACCCTCAAAATTTATCGGATCTCCTGATCTTAAGTTAATGAAAACAACATCGGAAATGGAAACGATCATATACCAGCCAGATTACACAATCATTGATGCAAGATCAAGAGAACGCTATTTAGGATTGGAAGAGCCTTTAGATAAGGTTGCTGGTCGCATACCCAATGCTATTAATTTCTTTCATCAGAACAATTTGGATGTAAATGGGATATTATTGCCAGTAGAGGAATTGCAAGAAAAATATAACGACTTGCTTGAAGAAAAATACGATACATCTAAGGTCGTGTATTGTGGATCCGGTGTTACATCCTGCTTGAATTTTGCAGTAATGCAACACATCGGCATAAAACCAATCCATTTATATTTAGGTTCATGGAGCGAATGGATTAGAAATAAAAATCATCCAATTATTTCAGATTCCATCTCCTGAAATCTTCAGTTATTGGATGATTGTAAATTTATTCCAAGAATGTTATTTCATAAATAACGATTGATTAAGTTTATTCAAGGCATCAGCTGAAGGACGTAATTTGCTGGGTTCTAAACGATTTAAAGGCTCATCAGGCAAACAGTATCGATCAAACAATGTTTTAGCGTTAGGATCGACAAATAAGAGCCCTGTAATCAATGTATTTTCTCTTTCAGCTTCCTCTAATATCCTCAGTGCTTCATAGCGGTTAGTAGGGTCATAATCCTTGTCTAATTTCTTCATGAGAACCACAGTGCCATCATGTAAAGAAACTTCTTTTGATGAACCAGGTTCGAAATCTTCTATCGTAATTTCATCTCTGGCTTGCACAAATTCTATGTCATGAAGTTGAATTTCATGTTCTTTTCCCCATAAATAGGAGTGATAAGAATTTTCTTTATTATGAAAAGTAACACATGGACTGATAATGTCTAAGATCGCCAATCCATCATGACTAAGAGCCGCTTTCAAAAGATTTTTTAATTGTTTGGGATCACCAGCAAAACCACGGGCCACAAATGATGCATTCGTGACCAATGCTTCCATACAGATATCAACTGGCAAATATGTATTTATTCCCTGTCGTTTCAACAACAGACCTTCTTCAGCAGTTGCAGAAAATTGTCCTTTGGTTAGTCCATAAACACCATTATTTTCAACAATATACACCATAGGCATATTGCGGCGTGCTAAATGTTTGAATTGACCCATGCCAATTGACGCTGTATCCCCATCACCACTTACCCCTAATCCTTTGACTGTGATATCAGCGAATAAGCCACCTAATGCGACAGAAGGCATTCTTCCATGTAACCCATTAAATCCGAACGATCGGCTGAGAAAATATGTAGGACTTTTACTGGAACATCCTATCCCACTGAACTTGGCAATTTTTTCTGGAACAAGACCTAACTCATAACAAGCAGCCACAATCTGACTGGAAATTGAATTGTGACCACAGCCTTGACAAAGTGTACTTGGTCTTCCACGATAATCAGCACGGGTCAAACCAGCTGAATTTTCGTTACCTGTTTTAATTTCAGAGTTAACCATCATTATTTCTCCTCGTCTTTGCGGATCTCATTTGCAATCCATTTGGCCGTTAAAGGTAGTCCATCAACTTTCGTTACATTTCTGAATTTTATAGATTCTACCGGAGCCGCTAAGGTTAATAATTGAGCTAATTGGCCATCACGATTAAGCTCTACAATGTAAATTCTGTCATGTATGTGAAGGAAATCGATGACCTCTTGATGAAAAGGAATACTTTTAATTCTCATGTAATCAAAATACAAATGGTCTTTCGAAAGCATATCAATAGCTTCCTCAACTGGAAATGCTGCCGATCCAACACAGATAATGCCACTTTTAGAATCATTCGATTTAATCATTGGTTTTGGAAGATATTGTTTCCCATTTTCAAATTTTCTTTTTATCCGGGATAAGCTCTCTTCCCAAATTTCTGGATCTTCTGTGTAACTTGCATATTCATCATGTCCAGTACCACGTGTAAAATATGCAGCTTTGGGATGCATATTGCCAACCAGCGTTCGGTAAGGGATACCATCCCCGTCCAGATCTTTATAGCGACCAAATTCATTCTGGTATTTATCCAGCATTTTTTGTAAATCTTCTTCCCATAATATTTTTCCGCGGTCAATCGGTTGATCAGGATAATTAAACTTTGGTGTCATCCATTCATTCATGCCCAAATCCAGATCCGACATGACGACAACAGGTGTTTGTAATCTTTCAGCAATGTCAAAAGCTTTCCACCCAAATTCAAAGCATTCATTTACAGAACCTGGAAAAAGCATAATATTATCTGTATCTCCATGACCCATGAATTTTACAAATGTAATATCCCCTTGGGCCGTCCTGGTTGGCAATCCGGTACTGGGTCCAACTCTCTGGACATTCCAGATAACAACAGGTATCTCAGCATAATATGCAAGTCCAATAAATTCTGTCATCAAACTCAACCCAGGACCTGACGTGGAGGTCATCGACCGTAAACCACCCCACCCAGCCCCAATTGCCATACCAATCGCTGCTAACTCATCTTCCGCCTGAACAATTACCGATGTTTCCTTCCCTGTAACAGGGTCAGTTCTCAATTCAGGAATGTATTCATGCAATGATTCGGCTAACGAGGAAGCAGGTGTGATTGGATACCACGCTGTAAATTGAACTCCGCCAAATATTGAGCCTAACGCACCAGCTGTATTTCCATCAGACATGATCCAATCATCGTTGCCTTGCATGGGTTCAACAAAATATGGATCTGATTTGGTTAGATTTTCCTTAGCCCACTCTGCAGATTTTCCAATAACATCCATATTAAGATTTACGGGTTTTTCTTTGTTCTTAAAATGGAAACTTAATGCTTCCTGGATAATCACAAGTGGAATCCCAAGCATTTGAGCCAGTATACCTACATATACCATGTTAGATATATAATCTTTTAGACTGGGGGTAACTTCAGATTCTTTGATAATTTTTCGAATAGGTATGGGATAGTAAACAATGTCACCTCTGGTATTGGCTATTTTGATATCATCCGGATAGAAAAGCGCTCCTCCAGGAACAATGTAATCAATCTCTTTATTGATTGTTGAGGGGTTCATCGCAATTACAATATCATCTTCCTGAACTCGAGCCAAATAACCATGTTTACTCAATCTCAGTGTATACCAGGTTGGTAATCCTTGAATATTCGAAGGGAAAATGTTCTTTCCAGATACTGGAATCCCCATTTTAAAAAAGGTACGCATTAAAGTTGTGTTAGCGGTTGCGCTTCCAGATCCATTGACTGTACTGAAAGTTATGCAAAAATCATTGATTATTTTATTGTTTTTTATGATTTCAACCTCTTTAGTAGGATTATTTTTAGCCATTTCCTCTCCTTATTAAAGAATCTATTTATTCGAAAGTTTGCGAAGGTACAGATTTAATATTTTTTATCATTAAGTTTTTATGTTCAAGAAATGCTTCCAATGCTTGATGAATATTCCCGTATTGAATTCCCTCATAAACGAGTCGATGAAAATGCCAGACTCTTTTCAAGTAATCCAGATCATTGATAATTGCATAGCCTTGATATTCGTAAATATCCCAGTACACCGAAAAAATTGATTTGACGAAATTATTCTGTATTCTTGAGAAGATTCTTGCATGAAATTCGCGATGCTCTGCATGTGGTAATTTAGGGGGGCTGGAAATTATTTTTTCTTCAGCTCTTAAAACAATATTTTTTAATTGATCGATATCATTTTTTGATAATTTAGCAACTGATTCAAGAAAATAAGCTCCCTCTAAATGGTTCCGCATATCCCTGAATTGTTCAAAAAAATCAGGAGAAATGGATAATGCATACGACACAGATAATAAAAGGGATGGAGTAAAGTTGTAAGGCAGCCAGCGAATTCCTGTTTTTGGTTTCACCTCAACAAAACCTAAAACTCTAGCCACCTCTAATTGTTCTCTTAAACTGGCAACACTAACCTGCAACTCTTTACTGAGCACAGTCAATGCGGGGATCCTTACTTCCCCCAATAAAGATTTTTCGGCTATGTACCTGAGAAATTCCGATAAATGGTTGTTTGAATTTGAAAATATCATCATAAATAGCCGAAAAACAAATAATCTGATTAATCGGATGATTAATACTTAATTGTCAGTATAGCATCTTGGCAACCAGGCAGTCAAGAGAACTATGTAATGCTATCCTTATACAATTTATCCGGATTTTATGTGATTTATGAATTCAATGATCGAATGGATAAGCAACCTAATTCTTCAATCATACCCAGCAAACTTGCAACTGCTATTGGTAGAACACCTTCATCAAAATCAAACTTTGGATGATGATGCCCGTAAATCAGGTTCTTATCTGGATTTGCCGATCCAACAAAATAAAAACAACCAGGGACCTCATTCAGGAACAAAGAGAAATCTTCTGAGCCCATTGTTTTAAGATCCATATCAATCGAAAAATCAGGAAAAACTTTACGAATCACTTTTTGTAAATCAGCTGCAATTTTTGAATTATTTACAACAGCAGGTGTCACCTCATCCAAAGTAAATTCAACTGTACACCCCATACCTTCACCCACCGATTTGGAAATTCTTTCCAGATTTTGAATTACTTCCATCCTGATTTGTGGATCAAAGGTACGAATTGTTCCCGAAAGGTATACGGAATCAGGAATTACATTAAATGTTGAACCACCTTTTATGCTGCCAAAACTGACAACAGCATTGTCGAGAGGAGAAATATTCCTGCTCACAATCGTCTGTATGGTTGTAATGATATGAGCTGCACAAATGATCGGATCTATTGCTTTATGTGGTAAGCCACCATGTCCACCTTTACCATTCACGATGATTTCAAAAGTATCAGCACCAGCCATCATTGCGCCAGAATTAATTCCAAACCAACCTAGCGGTTTTTCATTCCATATATGCAACCCCAAACAATAATCAGGCCGAGGATTTTCTAAAACACCATCTTCGATCGTCGCAAGAGCACCACCAAGTCCCTCTTCAGCAGGTTGAAAAATAATTTTTACAGTTCCGGTAATTTGGTCTCTATATAAACTAAGGATTTTTGCGATTGTAAGCCCAATTGCCATATGTCCATCATGACCACAGGCATGCATAATCCCCTCATTTTTTGAAACATAAGTGGTTGTGTTGGTTTCACGGATAGGTAATGCATCCATGTCGAATCTCAATAGTAGCGTTGGTCCAACCGAAGTGCCTTTAAGGACACCAAGCACTCCAGTTTTTCCAATGTATTTTCTTACTGCAAAACCAAGATTCATTAATTCTTTGGTGATTATTTCCGAGGTTCTAATTTCCTGGAAGCCCAACTCAGGATGTTGGTGAAAATCCCTTCTAAAACTAACCGAATAATTAAAATTTTCTTTGGCTAATTGGACTAAATTATTTTCTGTCATTGCTTTTATTCTGATTTGAAGGCCGGCGTTTTCTCCAGCGAGGTCTTCTTCCTTTACCACCTTGTTGATTTTTACTCTGATTTCTTTCCTTGGTCTCACTATCGGAATTTTTATTGATAGAGTCACTCTCATCAACTTCAACGACCACATCTTTTTCTTCTAATTTAATTTTTGATTGGATTTGTTGATGAGAAGAACCATCAACCAATTGAATATCTGAGTTGAAAAATTCTTTTCTACCGATCTCTGGAATATCAACAATCACGGCCATTTTGAGCGGTAGGACATCAAAAACCTTACCTTCTCCGACTGGTGTAATTACCCGTTTGTTCCTTTTTGGTAACTGTTTTCTATTCTCGGCATACATTTCGTATTCATAAATCAAACAACATCTTAATCGGCCACACATACCGGTAATTTCCGTTGGTGTCAATGAAATGCCCTGTTCTTTTGCCATCCTTATGGATATCGAACTAAAATCTGTCAGGAATTTCGAACAACATCTTGTTGGCAAACCACATGCACCCATCCCGCCAAATATTTTGGCCACATCCCTGGGACCGATTTGTCGCAATTCAACTTGTGATTGTTGAACAAATTTATTAATTTCTTGTTTCAGATTTTTTAATTCAACTTTGTTATCCCCCTCATAACTGTATAAAACCGATGTTCTTGATCCATCCAGACTAAATTCAACCGAAACAATTTTGACGCCATCAAGTTTTTGCGCTTTGATTTCATTTCTTGAAAAATCTAATAATTCAGCTTCTTTCTCTTCATTGATTTTTCTTTGCTGGAAATCTTCTTCCGTTGCTTTTCTATCAATTTTTTTCCAAGAACCTTCGCCAGGAGTAGAAACATCGCCAATTATTTGAGCAACTTCACCTAATTGCCAACCACGCGCAGTTTCTACAACAACATGGTCGCCAAAAGAAAGGCTCATTTCTGCATCAGCTTCAAAATGATATAGTTTTCCAACCTTGGAAAACCTGACTGAAACAACATTATGTAGGGGTTTATTTTCCATTTATTACTCAACAATTTCTAATTGGATGACTGGGTTTGTATTTAAAGCTGCCATACTTAATTTTGCTGCTATTAGTTCAGACATTTTCTTCAGAGCTATAGCAGCTTTTGAATCTGGGTCTGAAATCACGATAGGTTTACCAGAATCTCCACCTACACGCACATCAGTTTCTAATGGGATTTTTCCAAAAAATTCTGTTTGGGCTTCATTTGCTAATGCTTCTCCGCCTCCACTACCGAATATCTCCATGATCTGACCGTCAGGCAATTCAAGAAAACTCATGTTTTCAATCACACCAAGGATTGGAATGTCAAGCTGTTTAAACATATATAATCCGCGACTTGCATCTTCTAAAGAGACAGCCTGTGGTGTTGTGACAATCACACCACCACTAATCGGAATTGATTGTGCGAGGCTTAACTGGGCATCACCCGTTCCAGGTGGTAAATCAATGATGAGGTAATCCATTTCACCCCAGGCAACATCCGATAAGAATTGGCGTATTGCAGAATGTAACATAGGTCCACGCCAGATCAGTGGTTGACCAGGTTTAACCAGAAAACCAATACTCATTAACTTGACCCCAAACGCAACAGCGGGAATAATTTTATTTTCATTGAAAGCTGGTAAGTGATCAACACCCATCATTGTTGGAATGTTTGGGCCATAGATATCAGCATCTAATAGTCCAACACGTGCCCCGGCTTTTGCTAATGAAACGGCAATATTGACACTTACCGTAGATTTACCAACCCCACCTTTCCCTGAGGCAATTGCAACAACATTTTTAGCTTGCACAGATAAATTTCCTCGATTTCTTCCATCTGATGGAACATTTGAATCTAACATAATAACAACTTTATCAACACCAGCTATCGCCATGACAGCGTCTCTAGATTCTTTTTCAATTTTGCCTTTTAAAGGACATGCAGGCGTGGTAAGAACAATCGTAAATTTTACTTCTGACCCATTAATGGATAAATCTTTGATCATATTTAGTGATACGAGATCTTTGTGCAATTCTGGCTCTTGTACTTTTGAAAGCGCAGCAAGAACTTCTTCATTTGTTACGTTGTTTACAGTCATTAGTCACCTTTCAATTAATTAAGAAATATTACCTTTATTGTTGTTTTCTACTTCTATTTTTGATTTCTCATATAATTTAAGTAAGTCACCATCATCACCCCTGAATCTACGAATAGATTGTTGGGCGCATTTTGTGCATCCTCTCATAGCCCTAAAAGAATCTGCATTACAACCACCGCAGCCTACCAACCGCACTATCATTAGAACAAACGCCAATTTTTCCTGATCTTTTGCGTCATTTAATACAAAATCAATCAATTGATCCCATTGAGGGCCTCTTAATCCTTTCAATCCGGGTATTGCCCTTACAGGAAAAAGTACTTCTGTGTCAGAATTGTACATAATATTCAATTACCTTTATGATCATTTTATGTTTGTTTAGCAGCTCTTGCTGCCGCTTTTTTGGCTTCCTTTTCCTTCCTGGCATCTTCCTCTTCTTTGAATTGAGTTGGTCGGATCTCAGCATAATATGATGCAGGTTTCAGTAATTTATCTAAATCATAAATGTGATGAGCAAATCGGTCAATATTCGCAATTTCGTAATCATGGTCCATGCGTATAGCTTCAAAAGGACAGAATTCAGCACATAAACCGCAATTCATGCAAATATCCACATCAATAAAGAATTTTGCCGGTTTAGGAACCGGTTTTCCCGTTTCAGGATTTACTGACCGGGTTATCCATATACACTGTGGAGGGCACACTTTTGCACAGATACCACATGAAGTACATCGAATTTCTTTTTCACCTAACTCACCTTCATCATAGACAAGAAAAGGTATATATCGAAATGCTTCTGGAACCTTAATTTTCTCTTCCGGATATTGAACAGTAAAAATTCCTTTCGTATCAAAGGACTTGCGATCTTCAATTCCAGATTCCGTTCCATATCTTTTGCCTTTGTATTTAATATCAACCCAATAGGTTTCTATAAAATGTTTTAATGTAATTCCTAACCCTTTAACAATTCCATTTATTCCCATTTTTTCCTCCTACCGGTCAACTTCGCCCAAAACAATATCAATGGAACCAAGAATTGCTACCACATCAGCTACTTTGTAATTTAAGCACATTTGTCGTAATGAAGTAAGATTAATAAATGACGGTGCTCTAACATGATATCTCCAGGGGTTCGCCTGTCCATTTGACACAACATAGAAACCGAGTTCTCCTTTAGGTGCTTCAACCCTACCATATGCTTCACCAGCAGGTACTTTTACTTGATATTGTGGTTTACCCTCAAAAACTGGCCCTTCTGGGATTTGGGTAATGGCTTGTTGAATAATGCGTATGCTTTGTCGCATTTCTTCAATTCTAATCAGATACCGGTCATAAATGTCCCCATGATATAAAACCGGAATGTCAAAATCAAATCTGTCATAGATGCTGTAAGGATCCGCTCGACGAATATCATATGGAACACCACTGGCACGTAATATTGGACCAGTTGCTGATAAGTTAATAGCTTGCTCAGCGGTTAATACACCTATCCCTATACACCTTGAGCGCACAATTTCATTTCCAGTTAGCAACTGATCCAGTTCATCAACCTTACCAGGCAAACGTTCAAATGCTAAATTTTTAATTGTTTCATGAATCCCAGCCGGTAAGTCACGAACGACACCGCCAAATCGGAAGTAATTGCACATCATTCTTGATCCTGAAACAGCTTCAAAAACATCCAGGATTAATTCTCTTTCCTTCAGTGCATACAATGCTGGAGTAAAAAAAGCACCAAGATCATTAAGCAAAAATCCGGTTGAAATAAAATGGCTGACGATTCGTGTTAATTCCGCCATAATCACTCTGATATATTCTGCTCTTTCAGGAGGTTTCACGCCCATTAATTTTTCAACAGCCAGGGCATATCCAAAATTATTACTCATGGAACTTATATAATCCAGACGATCCGTAAATGGCATATTTTGTAAGAAAGTATTTCTTTCACCAATCTTTTCATGATTTCGATGTAAATAGCCAAAAGCAGGTTTAAGATCAATAATTGCCTCGCCCTCTATCAATGCTGCCATTCGAAATACACCATGAGTAGAAGGATGTTGGGGACCCAGATTAATGACAATGGATTCTGTCTCCATATCCTGGTCATTTTTCGATTTTTGTAACCCTAAATATAAAGCTTCTTCACCAGATGCAATCCATTTATCCGGGTCGAAATTATCTGGATATTTTACATTGGCTTTAAATAGGTTCTTCTTTTCTGCATGCTCAGCAACCCCTTCTGGCCAGCGTGAAGAAAATGGTTTGGTATCTTCTTCGTAATAAGCTTCTTTCCAGTCTTTTCGTAAAGGATGTCCTGCAAATCCCTCCCACATCAAAATGCGCCGTAGATCTGGATGTCCATCAAACTTAATCCCCAATAAATCCCAAGCTTCGCGTTCCTGGAATTCTGCCCCATTGTAAATTGAAAATATAGATGGAACCACCGCATCATCTCTTGGTACCTGGACTTTTAATACCAGAGCACCACCTCCCAGAGAACGATAAAAATGGTAAACAACTTCCATCATTTCCGGAAAATAATCTACTCCCGTTATGGATGACAACATATCATAACCCCAGACATCATGGATGTCTTTGAATAGTTCCAAGAGGAACTCTCTCTGGACTATGAATCCGCCATAACCCGATCTGGTATCCAGTATGACCTTTTCAGGATAAAGAGAATCTAACGCAGGTAAATCTGAGACAAGAACCTTTTCTTCCATATTAAGCCTCTTCTCCTTTTGCATCTGATTCAATGAGGAATTCTTCTGTAGTTGTTTCTAATTCTTTCTTAAATAAATGGAATTTTCTTGGGTCTAATAAATCTGGCCCTAAAATTGGGATCGGTATCTCTTCATGGAAATCTTTTTTATACCATTCAGCGTCTGTCAATTTTTCTTTCTCGATTTTCTTTTGCAAAACGAGTAATCCATGTAATAATGCCTGTGGTGTCGGTGGACAACCGGGAATATAAACATCAACAGGCAAAAATTTATCAATACCTGAAACGACATTATAGCCTTCTTTGAACGGTCCACCACCAGAAGCACATGCTCCCATAGCCACTACATATTTCGGTTCACCCATCTGGTTGAATAGGCGCACAATCTGTGGCACCATTTTCTTTGTTACCGTTCCAGAGACAATCATTACATCAGCCTGTCTGGGACTTGGCCGCATTACTTCCATGCCAAAGCGAGAGAAATCAACTCGGCTAGCTGCAGTAATAATCATTTCAATAGCACAGCAAGCCAACCCGAACATCATTGGCCACAAAGAACTAGCTCGGCTCCAATTATATATTCTATCCAGCGTAGTAACTGCTACCTGGCTTTGTAATTCGGGAGGAATATTAATATCCGGTTTGTTAATTTTTTCAGACTGCATCATACCCTCATTAGTTAAAGAATTTTTTGATACAACTCAATTCTAACCCATGAGATAAAAAGGTCAAGTTATAATTAAGAAAATAATTTTTTTCTTAATTAGGAATACAATGAACAAATCAACTGAAGAAGAGATATTAGCGACACTTTCACACCATGATTCGATGTCTACATTGGAATTATCAATTTCATTAAACCTGACAAAAGCGGATATTCGATATCATATCAAGAAGTTATTGACATCCGGGGATATTAACATTCTTACACCAGTAGCAGGTGTGAGAGGTAGACCAGCAATTCGGTATAGAATTGCAAATACTTTTTTTTCCCATAATCTTGTGACTTTGATAAATGCTTTATTATCAATAATTACCATTAATGATGATAATATTTCGAAAATAGCAAAATATTACTCCTCATTGATTCCTTTAGAACATTCACAATCACTCATTACAAAATTTAATACCTTGATAATTGGTTTGAACAAACAAAATTATAATGCCCGCTGGGAAACCCAGTTTAAAGGTCCTGTTATTTATTTTTCAAATTGTCCTTATCGACAAGTAGTACAAAATCATCTCATCTTGTGTGAACTAGACAGACGAATAGTTGAGGTTTTTCTCGACAAAAATGTAACGATTACAAATACCTTCGCTATAAATGGAACTAAAAATTGTAAATTTCAAGTTTTAATTTGATAATTTTTTTAACCAATTGGTTACTTTAAGATAAAATCAAGTATCAAATTAATTGAGAAATCAAACAACCGTTAAGGATATAATGACAAAAACTGTAAAATCAATTTGTGTGTATTGTGGTTCTGCTGATGGCTTGAAAAAAGAGTACTACGATGCAGCTTACTATCTAGGTCAATTATTAGCCAATCAGAATATTACACTGGTTTATGGTGCAGGTAAAACAGGCTTAATGGGCGCTGTGGCGAACGGGGTTTTGGATAATAATGGAAAAGTTATTGGTGTTGTACCTGTTCTTCTAAACGAACCTCAATTAATACATGAGAATCTCACAGAACTTGTTGTACTTCCAGATATTCACCAAAGAAAAGCCCGTATGAGTGAATTGGCTGATGCATTTATTGCATTACCAGGTGGTTTTGGAACGTTTGATGAGTTATTCGAAACACTAACCTGGGCACAAATTGGAATACATCAGAAACCTATTGGGTTGTTAAATGTTAACCATTACTTCGAGCCACTGTTGTCGATGGTTGAACACGCCTTAAAAGAAAATTTCATTTATGCTGAGCATAAAGTTTTATTGATAAATGATGCAGAGCCCTTACATCTACTAGAAAAAATTACCCGATATCAACAACCTGAAGGGTTAAAACGTTGGATATCAAGAGAATAATCAAACGTAAATATTATCCAATATCCTACTCTACAGTTACCGATTTTGCCAAATTCCTGGGTTGATCTACATCCAAACCTCTAAGAGAGGCGATGTGGTAAGCAAATAATTGTAGAGGTACAACTGTAATGATTGGGCTCAATAACCATGGGGTTTCAGGAATCCAGAATACATGGTCAGCCAGTTCTTTTATTTTCTCATCACCTTCGGTTGCTACCGCAATAACACTACCCCCTCTAGCCTTTGCCTGTTCAATCTGGCTTATCATCTTGTCATACCAGGGATCTTTCGGAGCGATTGCAACAATAGGCATATCTCTATCTACTAAAGCGATGGGACCATGCTTCATTTCGCCAGCAGGATAGCCCTCTGCATGGATATACGAAATTTCCTTGAGTTTCAATGCGCCTTCATAAGCAATCGGCATATTGATACCACGTCCTAAGTATAGTGAGTTTTTTATGAATTTGAATTCTTTAGCAATATTCCGGATTACTTCATCTTGCTCAAGCACTTTTCCGACCAAAGCAGGTACCAGTCGCAAATCCGAAACCAACTTTTTTCTTTCATCCTGGTTGATAACTCCCCTTAAATCTGCCAGAAGGACCGCAAGCATATATAAATCCGCCAAAGGAGCAGTAAATGCCTTTGTAGAAGCCACTCCAATTTCCGGACCAGTTTGCATGGATATATAACCATCGGAAATTCGCATTACTTGAGAGCCAATTGCATTTACATTCGACCAGAGAATGGCCCCCTTACGCCTGGCTAATTCCATCGCTGCTAATGTATCAGCAGTCTCACCTGATTGGCTGATGGCCAACACAACTGTGTTTGAATTGATCAAAGGATCTCGATAGCGAAATTCAGAGGCAATTTCGACTTCAACTGGAATTTTTGCAATATATTCTATTAAGATTTTCCCCACCATACCAGCGTAGGCTGCTGTTCCACAGGCAGTAATGACGATTTTCTCAATTCTATTCGCTAATTCTTTATCCAGATTCAATTGCGGAATTTGAATACGTCCATTATCAAAATCTACTCTACCAGCCAGTGTATCGGTTAATGACCGCACCTGCTCGTGAATTTCTTTTTGCATAAAATGGCGATACGCACCTTTTTCAGCAGAAACCGGATCCCAGGAGATCATGTGTATCTCGGGTGTAATTGGATTGCAATCAAAATCCTGAATACGCACCGAATCTTTTTTAATGATCACCATTTGCTCCGAATCCAGAAAAATCATTTTCCGGGTATGTTCGAGGATGGCGGGTATGTCTGAAGCAACGAAATTTCCTTCATCACCGAAACCTACAACCACACCACCGGCATTGCCAATTCTTGCGGCAATTATTTTATCAGGCTCTCTGGTCGTGAAGGTTACTATTCCATGTGCCCCTTTTAACCGCCTCAAAGCACTGGTCGTTGCTTTCTCAAAATCATCACCGGTTCCCATATACATTTCGATCAGATGAACGATCGTTTCTGTATCCGTCTCTGATTTAAATTTCACACCTTCCGCAGTTAACTCCTCTTTTAATTCCATGAAGTTTTCCACAATACCGTTATGGACTACAACAACCTCACCGGTGCTACCGATATGTGGATGAGCGTTTTCAGCCGTTGGCATCCCATGCGTTGCCCAGCGCGTATGCCCAATACCTAAGTGACCTTCTAATGGTTGTAAAGAAACCATTGCATTTAATTTATTTAATTTTCCAGTATCTCTGCGAATCTCAATTTTTCCTCCCTGTAATACAGCAATTCCGGCAGAATCATATCCACGATACTCTAATTTTTTTAATCCATTTAAGATGATGGGTGTAGCATTCTGACTACCAATATATCCAACAATTCCACACATAAAAAAACCTCCGCTTTTTCAGGAAAAAATTACAAATTTTATTGTCTGAATAGGCACAGGTGATTTCACCAGGAAGGCTTCCGCTGACCTTTCGATTTTCCTGAACCAGAGATTTCTCGTTCAGTTAACCCCAATTCGCATTGGGGAACCTTCATCCTCGTCACTTTGCAGAGTGCAAAGTCATGCGCTTTCCTATTCCATTTTTTGAGTTTATTCGATTTAGTTCTTTCTGTCCAGTATCTATTGTATTTGTGTCTATTGTATTTGTATTTATTGTATTTGAATTATTGATGTTTCTGAACAAAACAAAATTATTGATTAAAAAATCGAAGACTTAAAAATTTTCAGGCTTCGATTGGAGTTTTTATATATTTTTTTCAATGAGATTTAATATTTCAGGATAATCAATCCCCAGTCTTTTGACAGTCTCAAATGTTGGAATACCATTTTTTGTCCATCCACGCCTTTTGTAAACAGCCTCAACCAATTTCTCATAACGATTTTCCCGATATTGCCGTAATGCTTCAACTTTCTCAATCGTGGTTAGATTATCGATTTTTAAGCCGATACCTTCTAATTCAGTATCGTACAGGTCCAGCCTCGATTCATATTCATCGGTTGTTACAGGTCCCATAGCCCGATATGGAGGATAATCATGTTCTCTGGTTCCAAACCCCAGTCGAAGGTTAAATAACCTTTGAAAGTTGTAAACCTTTTCGGATTGTTCAATAATCTCATCAGGAGTGATCTTTTTTCCGAGGACGCCTTCATATAACCAGGTGTAATTCTCTACATGTTCTGGAACTTTAGCAGGTTCAGTTGCAGTTTTGTTACTTTCAGGGATGATGTCATTCCATGGTAGTTTACACAAACCATGCAGACTGAACCATGTTCTCCACATGGGAAAATAATGTAACGCCTCTGCTTTGTCCTCAAAAGTTGGCAATTGTTTGTGCACCATTTCCATGAAAATTAACCAGGCTTCATCATGTTGTGCCCCTTTTGATGCTAAAGCGAATCCACCTTGCTGTGCTATCGATTCTTTTGATATGTATTCAGATATCTCCATGCCTTTTATTTCCATCCCAATATCCTGTAAAATCTTCGGATCAGCTCCAAATTTCTCAACGAAGATTTGTTTCATAGCTCGTACACCCTGACCCACAACCAGACCGAATCCTTCTCCTTTAGCCATTTGGTGTACCAGGTCAAGCGCAGCATCAGAATTTCCCCAAACTAACTCTAATCCACCAGTCTTTTCTTTATCAAGGATTCCTAATTCATAACATTCCATTGCAAACGCAATCGAATTCCCTAGAGAAATTGTATCGATTCCATATGTATCAGCGTAAAAATTCATTTCTAATATATCTTCTGGTGCAAAAACACCAATATTTGATCCTAACCCACCAAGAGTCTCGTATTCTGGTCCATCAACAAAAACTGCATTTCCTTTGTAAGGTCCTGTCCTCAAATGATAATGAGCTACTCCGTGTGCGCACGACATTGTGCAACCATACCAGCAACCATCTGGCCCACTGTGATCGAATCTTTTTTTCCAAATATCCCCGGCAATTTTATAGGAATCAGCATGAGACCCATACTTAAAGTTATGAGTCGGTAATAAATCAAACCGATTCATAATATCTACCAGGTAAGGAGTCCCAGTATGGCGCATATCATTTTGAGATGCATCAAAAGTTGTAATTTCCTTGTTTATTCTCGATCCTGCTTTACGCAATAATTCCATGTTTGCAACCCCGTTACTGTTGGCTGATAATCCACTGTAACGAACTATGATTGCTTTGATATGTTTATTTCTCAATACTGTTCCGGCTCCCCCACGGGCTGCTTGTTTATAACGCACTTCATTTCTTTTGGGGTCAAAATAACTAATATTCAATCCACAAATCGGAATATATTCTGCTGCTTGACCAGCCGAGATGACCGAGATGTTTCTTTTATCTTTTTCATCTTTCGCGAACATGTTTGTTAATAAGGTATTGACAAGATGAGTGTCAACAGGATCTAATGGAGCAGCTTCGATCCTAACCTGGCCACTATCACCATCGATAAAAATGACTACTTCCTGATCTGCTTTGCCTTGTATCTCCAGAGCATCCCAACCAGCAAATTTAAGATAAGGACCAAAATAACCACCACCATTACTGTCAACCACAGATTGAGTCAAGGGTGAAATTGTTGTAACAGTAACTTTTCCACTGCCGGGATACATGGTGATACCACCAATTGGTCCTAACGAAAAAACCAATTCATTTTCTGGATCATCCCATTTCGTAGAAGGACTTGTTCCATTCCATAATAACCAAAGACAAAAACCCTTTCCCCCTGTAAATATATCTTTCGTTTTTTGAGATAGAGGTTTACTTTCAATTTTTAACTTACCCAGATCAATATAAAGTGTTCGATTTGAATAACCATTAACAACTTTATTTATGTCATATGAATAATCAGCTAATATCTTATGGGAGGCTTTAATTTCTTGAGTTGAGATAATTTTCATTTTTTTCTCCTGAGACTATGGTGAAAACAAAATTGATATTTTTAATTCAACATTCTATTAAAAATTATAGTGATTCTTCTCCAACCTATTGAACCTTAGATGTCACTCTTGCCATGGATAAATGTCCTGAAATTTTTTTTAATAATTGAAAAACATATTTCCAGTCCTTTAAATCATATAATTTTGATAGAATTCACTTAACCCTTTAAAATCAAAAAGAGTCTGGAGCATCAATTGGTTCATATTGGACGATCAAATGATAAGACTGTTACGATCAGTCAAAAAATAAATAGCCTGACGATTAGTATCGAAACTAAAAATGAAACTCAAGTGTTCAGTTTTGATAAATCCTGTCGATTGTGGACTGCTTTGGTGAAAAAGATATCATATCGCCGCGGATTGAATGGTGCTATTGTCGCTAAGTGGAGCTCAGGCAAAGAAGTTCTGCATAGAAAGTGGCTAGACCAGCTGGAAAAAGAATGGTTATTAAATTTGGCCCATCAAACCATATCTGCCTTATTAAATGAATTTACATGTTCCACTGTTGCTTTTTCTCCCCCAATCGATACTAAAACCATCCAGGAACTTACCAGATTAGCAGAAATTTCTCTAGATTTTTATAAAA
>JAHYJK010000161.1 GCA_019429225.1 Anaerolineaceae bacterium | reverse complement strand
TGAAGGTACTCTCAATCAGATTTATGAAATGGTTAATCCTTCCGTTGTCAACATCCAGGTCATTTCAACCATCAGTGGGATATCTGATATGCCTTTTTCGTTGCCAGGATTTGAAGATCAGGAAGGAATTCCTCAACAATCCGGACTTGGGTCTGGCTTTGTTTGGGATGTTGAAGGTTACATTGTCACCAATAATCATGTGGTTGAGGATGCAACCAGCATTCTTGTTCAATTTTATGATGGCCGTGAATATCCAGCCGAATTAGTTGGTGCAGATGCCGATTCCGACCTGGCTGTGCTAAAAATTAATGCACCCGTTTCAGAGTTAAAACCATTGGATGTGGTATCCTCAGAAAAGGTTAAGGCTGGTGACCTGGCTATTGCGATAGGAAATCCTTATGGACTTTCAGGCACAATGACAGTTGGGATCGTCAGTGCAGTTGGGCGTTCATTATCGGTCGATAACGGCACCATAACCGGTAATTACACCATACCTGATATTATTCAAACCGATGCAGCCATTAATCCGGGTAATTCTGGTGGTGTTTTACTCAATGAAAGCGGCCAGGTGATTGGAGTGACCACCGCCATCCAATCCTCGAGTGGTTCAAATGCAGGTATCGGGTTTGTGGTACCATCTTCTATCGTTTTGCGAGTTATTCCTGATTTGATCGATACAGGTTCTTACCAACATTCCTGGTTAGGATTATCTGGAAGCACACTCCAGGCTGACATTGCTGAAGCTATGGATCTGGATCGTGGTCAACGCGGCGTTTTAATCGCTTCCATCACCCCCGACAGCCCGTCAGATGAAGCTGGTTTACGCGGCAGTGATAAACAATTTGAATATTTGGGATCGCAGGTTCTAATTGGTGGCGACATCATCACTGCGATTGACAACGAGACAACCCCGAACTTTGAGGCTTTGGTCTCGTATCTGGCACGCGCCACTGAGCCAGGCCAGAAGGTCGAATTGACCATTCTGCGCGATGGGAAATCCCAGACAGTGGATGTAACCCTCGGTGTTCGCCCGGGTAAGACGACTGTTCAAACCCCTTCCAGTGCTTTTTCAAGTGGACAGGCTTACCTGGGCATCACCGGAGGTAGTTTGATACCTGAGGTTGCTCAAGAAATGGAACTTAACGAGGATCAACAGGGTGTGCTGGTAGTGGAAGTTCAGGCGGATAGCCCCGCAGATGGAGCTGGCATTCGTGGAAGTGACAAAACATTTGAGCTGGACGGCCAGGAAATCATGATCGGTGGAGATGTGATCACAGCCATCAACAATACCCGCGTGGATGGTATTCAAGCCTTACGATTGGAACTAGCCAAATATGAACCAGGTGATGTCGTTACACTCAGTATCATTCGTAATGGAAAATCCATAAAAATTGAGGTTACCTTAGGGGAACGCCCCTAGCTTTTATCCTTCCTCCTTCTAAAACAATTGGGTTTTCAATTCCCCATCCTCTCCTGAGGATGGGGTTTTGATTTTTTCACCAGGAAAAGGTGTAAAATATCATTATCTTTTATCTATTTATGAACTTTTGGATCTCTTCCTTTATGAACAGGTAGTTAACATGGCGAAAATCGTATTGACAGAAGAAGATATCGAGAAAATTGCAGCCCAGGGAAGAACTTCATTGGTAACCGAGGAGAATATGCTCCTCACGGATCTGGCTTATGAAAAAGCCAAGCGTCTTGGAATTGAAATCCTGCAAAGCAATCTCCACCTTCCTCCTTCATCACTAGTTCGCCCTTCTCTGGGTCAAACTGAAACGTCCCAAACCAGTTTTAGCAAACCAAACAATTTACCCAGTATTCCTAAAAGCATCGAAAGCGCCTACACCAGTCGTGACATTCTTCAGTTTAATGAATTCAGCACTGAACAACAGCTAAGAAATGCTATTATCTTAACAGGTCGGATTCTTTATCATAGTGGTTTGATGGTCTCTAATGATGGTAACATTTCGGTCCGTCTCACGAATGGCAATATTCTGATCACCCCATCAGGCGTAACCAAAGGACGAATTTCAGCCGAGGATCTGCTGGTAATCGATCTGGATGGCCAGATCATCAAAGCAGCAGAAAATCCCAATCTGAAATCTACGTCTGAACAACCAATGCACCTTGAGATTTATAGGCAGCGTCCGGACGTTCGTGCTGTGATCCACACGCATCTTATCTTCGCGAATGCACTGGCCATCTCGATGGGTAAGATCCGTATGGATGTGATTCCAGAAGCAGCAATTGCTTTTGGCGAGATCCCTATTACCGAGTTTTCCTTGCCCTCCTCACCTCAGAACGCAGCTGTCATTCGAGAATTAATCAAGGATCATGATGTGTTGTTGATACGTAATCATGGCAGCCTTGCAGTCGGAAAAAATTTAGATGAAGCACTGATTAAGACCGAACGCTTGGAACATATCTCCAAAACATTGACGTTTGCAGAATTATTGGGTGATGTCAACACTCTACCACCAGACATGCTGGATGCAATTCAAGGGATCGTTCAAAAGAATAATAAGCTACATAAGTGACGGATTGACCATCAAACTGCCTAAAGGAACAGATATCTATGCTTTAACTTCTTTTCAGTGAAAATGCTTTCCCTCGCGTCACTCAGGAAATTTGAAACTCCTCTTTTTGCTTCCCTTACGCCTTTCTTTTACTTTGTGGCTTTTACAGCCATAATCTCCCGTAGCGTCTCACCATATGGTGGACGCGCAATACCAAATTCAGTAATGATAGCGGTGATGTATTTCGCATCGGTTACATCAAAAGCTGGGTTGAAAAATTTAACCCCTTGCTCTGGAGCCATCGGTTTGGCATACCATTTTTTATAGATTTCTTCCGGTTTGCGTAGCTCAATTTCTATTTGTTCACCTGTTGGCGTCTCCATATCAATCGTGGAAGATGGAGCGCACACATAGAATGGGATTCCATATTCATGTGCCAGAATAGCCACACCAGCAGTTCCAATCTTGTTGGCTGTGTCGCCATTGGCCACCACACGATCACAACCCACAAAAACAGCTTGAATCCAGCCTTTCTTCATCACGGTGGCTGCCATGTTGTCGCAAATTAAGGTGACATCAATGCCTGCTGCTGCTAATTCAAAGGTCGTTAGACGGGCACCTTGTAACAACGGGCGGGTCTCATCGGCGAAGACTTTGAGGTTGTAACCACGTTCCTGCCCAAGGTACATGGGTGCCGTGGCAGTCCCGTATTTTCCTGTAGCCAGTGAACCTGCGTTGCAATGTGTCAGAATACCCCAATCGGGTTGGATCAGGGAAAGCCCATTTTCGCCAATCGCTTTGTTGGTTCGGATGTCCTCTGCTTTGATGTCTTCTGCCTGGATATGCAGTGCGTGAATAATTTCTTCAATAGGACTCTGTTGGTTTGCAACCAGACAACTCTCCATCTTATCGAGTGCCCAGAAAAGATTGACAGCTGTGGGCCGTGCACTGGCCAAGTATTGTTTGACCGATTTGAACACCTCAAAGAATAACTCAAAATCGTCCACCGAGGAATTCTTAACACCTAAATAAGCCCCATAAGCTGCCGCGATACCAATAGCAGGTGCACCACGCACACGCAGTTCCTTGATCGCTTCCCAGATCTCCGGTTGGGTGGTTAGATGGAGATATTTGATCTCATTTGGGAGCAGAGTCTGATCCAGCATGACAATGGTGTTGTTCTCGTCATCCAGGTATACAGTTTCCAGGTCGAAGGTTGATTTGTTTTCCATTTTTCACTTTCCACTTCTTGTGTTCATAGTGTAAAGAATCAGGACGCAAAGGTGCAAAGAATTAATAAAAAAGACGCAAAGTTTTAATTTATAATCTACAATTAGTTTATTATTCTTCCAACCCATTTACAACCCTTTTAATTCCATATTTAATCAGGGGTGCGCCAAAATTAATTAGTAAACCTAGCTTTAGGTTTGATGCTTTCAGATAGGTCAACAGTTGTTGTTGGTGAACATAAGCAATTTTTTCTACAGCTTTCAATTCTACAATCACAAGATCTTCAACTAGAATATCTACCCGATATCCATTATTCAGAATAACTTTATCATAAACAACTGGCATAGGTACTTCAGATTTTATTTTCAGCCCATGTTTTTGTAAATCATTTACCATGAACGATTGATAAGCAGATTCTAATAAACAAGGTCCCATGGACTTATGAATTTGATAAGCAACATCGACAATAATTTTTGCAATAGAATTTTCTGTAAAATGATTCAGCGAGTCCATTTATTGTCCTTTGCGTCTTTGTTATTTTCCTTTGCGCTTTTGCGTCCTCTAAATCACTTTCTCGATAATAATTAACCCGGTTGACAGCACCACCGTCACCACGATCAACACCAGATCCCAGGGATTGAAGTGGATATCTTTCACATAAGTCCTGGTGGGATACAACCCAAAGGCGCGACACTCCAGGGAGGTGGCAGTGGTCTCGGCTTTCCGTAGTCCGTTAATCAGAATCGTGAAGATGTAGCGCTGCCAGAGCTTGAAGCGGTGTCCCAACCCCGAGCTGGTGGATTTGCCACGAATAGAATGCGCCGCCCGCACGGCATCCACTTCCCGCTGGATCAAGGGCAAAAAGCGCAATGCCAGAAAGACAGCAAATGCTCCGCGGTATGGAACCCCAACTTTGGTGAGTGAGACCATCAAGTCGCGGGTATCGGTCGTCCAGATTAACACAAAGGACGCCAGCACCACCACTGAGAGGCGAAAGAAAAAGATCGGTCCCTGGTAGAGTCCATTGTCGGTGATGGTCAAAGGACCCAATTTAAGCAATGGTTCTCCCGGATCCGCGAAAAAGTGAAATACCATCAGCAGAATACCCAGCATCAGGATGATCTTGCTGCTGCCCAGAATTTGACGAAAGGGGATCTTGCCAGCCAGCATTGCCAACAGCAGCACGCTGACAAACATTACAGCCCCAGAAATCGGCGATTTATATATGAAGAGCCCAATAGCGATCACGAAAACCCAGGCCAGCTTGACCAGCGGGTAGAGCCTGTTCATCAGCGAATTACGGTTAGTATAGACAAGTCCCTGTTGTTCTTGATTATCCGCCATTGGTTTCCTCCAGGTTGAGTGTATAGGTCAATGCTTCGAGGAATTGATCCGTGTTGCGAATCAAACAATCCACCTGGCCGCCACGATCCTGATATTCTTTCAATAGCTCCTGCAGCAATGTCGGTCGCAGGTTGGCGGCATGCAGCAATTCCTCAGAGGCGAATAATTGAGCCGGGTCACCTTCATACAGGATCTTGCCTTCTGCCATCACCAACACCCGGCTGGCAAACTCCTGGACCAGGCGCATATCGTGGGTGATCATGACCACCGTTACGCCTTGTGCTCGAATCTGTTCCATTAGCTGCATCAGTGTCTGGGTCATTTCTTTGTCCTGACCGTAGGTGGGTTCATCCACCAGCAGCACCTGCGGATGACAAACCAACATGGTTGCCACACCCAGACGTCGTTTCTTGCCAGCTGAAAGCGCAAAGGGGTGTATTTTGGTAAAATCACTGAGTTCAAGCCGCTGCATCCAATCTTCGACCTGGGTGCGGACTTCGTCGGGATCCACGATGCCACGCGCCATCAGCGAGTAAGCAATTTCATCATATGCCGTATCGGTCAAAAATTGGTGCTCCGGGTTCTGGAATACTAAGGCAATATGTTCTGCCAGAGCTTCCACTTTCCAGAAGGAAGCAGGATGATCAAAAAGTGTCAACTTACCCTGCTGTGGTTTTTGTAAACCCACCATAAGTTTAGCCAGAGTGCTTTTACCTGCGCCGTTGCGGCCAACAATGGCCAGCATCTCACCAGGAAAAATGTCAAAAGAGACATCATTTAAGGCCTTGAATCCATTGTTGTAAGAGAACTCCAAATTCCGTCCGCTGATCAAGGGATACTTTTTTGTTATCTCTGCGACACTGGATTCTGGTTCACAGTTGGTGATCCTCCCACGTAAGAGGTTCTGATCAGCCAGTACCTGGAGAGTTTCTGTCATGCTGATTGGGATGGCCGGTAGATTCAGTTTCAGGGAATCGCGCAGCTTCAGGCCGATTTCGACCGTCTCTGGCAACCAGATTCCCAGCCGCTCCAGCATGTCCTGCCCATATTCTGCCAGCACAGACTGAACGGGTCCAGATGCCATGATTTTGCCATCATCCAGGACGATCAGTTGGTCGGCTGCTGTTAGAATGAAATCGTCCAGTTCGCGGGTAACCAGTAGAATGGTCATGCCTTCATCCCGCAGCTTGAGCACCAGTTCATGCACGGCACGGGTGGCATGGGGATCGAGGTTGGCAGTGGGTTCATCCAGTACGATCATGGCAGGCTTCATCGCTAAGATAACCGCCAGACCCAGCTTCTGAATCTGCCCACCGGATAAATTCCAGACCAGGTTCTGGCGGAAAGGTGTCAGCTGGATATCTTCGAGCAGTTTTTCCGTGCGCTGGATGATTTCATCGGTTTCCAGTAATAAATTCTCCGGACCGAAGGCAATCTCATCCTCGACATACAGGGTGGCAAACATGGTCTCAGGATCCTGAAGCATGTGCCCAACCTGCTGGGAGAGATTCTTGACAGGTTCTATATGGGTATCTTTGCCATCCACCAGCACGGTGCCCTCAAATTTTCCACCCAGAAGGTGCGGAATTTCACCGTTGAAGAGACTGCAGAGTGTCGACTTTCCACTGCCACCAGGTCCGACTAGCACATTAATGGTGTTTGGGGAAATTTCCAGCGAGACGCCTTTAAGCGTGGGTTCATCTTGATTCCAATGCGTGTAAAAGACGTCTGTGGCTTTTATAAATGGTGTATTTGTTTCCAATTTTGATTCCTACTACAAAGATTAATGCTTTGGACTGGTCATCACAAGGCGTGGTAATCGAATCACAAAGCATGGGTAGAAAATGATTGATGATTGCAATGAATGAATGGCTCCTCTGCTCATTATTTAATCAATAACAAGCAAGAGGAGCTATTTTTATCTACCGGCTGAGCGGATCAGGCCGGTGCGTGAAATTGCTTTTGCAAGAAGATATCCGAGCAGACCGCTGAGGATTGCACCGGAAATAAGGTTGATCGGCACTGCCATCCAGACATCTTTGGAGTATGCAGGATCCCAACCATAAAATATGGAAGTCCAGAGTGTGCCAAATTGGGAAGCAGCAGCGCCTGCCAAAATAGCGGTTAACATATCGAATTTTTGATAATTGCTGATCGCCATGACAGCTTCGATGGCCAGACCCTGGGTAAGACCCCAACCAAGGGTTCCAATACCGGCTGCGTTACCCAGCAGGATCTCTGTGACTGCTTCAATGATACCAACGATTAACGCAGCACCTGGCTTGCGGATCAACCACATAGCCAGAATGTAAGCCCACATGAAAGCGCCTTGCAAAAGCGCACCACCCAAAGGGCCGAGTGAGGTATTGGCTAAATACCAGAGGTTCCCAACACCGGTATTGACCACACCGGTAATTGCTGCGATAACAGCGATGATGACGATATCACGAGTTGTGTAATTAAAATTCCATCCAGATTTTTTTTCTGCCATTATATTCCTCTCCATAAAAATAAATTTGAAAAAACAACCCCTGTCATTTGCCAAAGAAGCGGGCGACCAGACCCAATACCACCACGATCGCTACATTTACCACAACATATAATGCCACTGATACCACCTCCTTTTTCAAGAATTTTGGGTTGAATTCAATTTTGATTCGTGTTAATGAACAACCAGACCCAGCTGATTGAGTTCTTCTTTGACAGCATAATACAAGGCTTCCCATTCAGCGGTGGGACGTAAGCTGTTCAGGTCATAGACCTGGTCAAAGCGTTTACCAGGATTGCCACCTGGCTGTGAGAAAACATGTTCATAACGCTGCAACAATGCCTGCACCATTTCTTCACCCTGCTCCAGTGTCAGTCCTTGCTTCGCAACCGCATGTCCCACCTCGCCCATCCAGCGTGCTTCCAGACCGGAGGAATTCGGTACAGCACCATCTGCAGCACCCACGCCCTCGAGATGCCCACCGCTGAGCGTGATGGCGATGGCATTGGCTGCCACTTCATACAACAATTCTTTCGTTCCAGCGCCAGATTTCGGGTAAATATCCGAGACGATGATGGAGGGAGCATTACGAGCAAATGCCTGCTCAACAACTCCCTGCATCCACATCACACCACGGGTGGAAGTTGCCACATGGCGAATATGAATGGGGTGCAAGAGATGATAATCCGCCAGACAGACATGATTTGCCAGCATAAACGAAGCTGCCTGCACCACCGCTGCGCCGGGACCATCGCCTGCCAGCCCACCTACCATGACAGTGGCAAGCGAAGCATTGCGCATGCCAACTTCAACCGAATTGGCTGCCCGGTTCATGTTATCCTGATCGATGATCAACTCATTAAACATGGCAACCAGGTGCGCATCCACCGGACGCAAATAATCGGGGTGTGCTGCGGCCAGATC
>JAHYJK010000160.1 GCA_019429225.1 Anaerolineaceae bacterium | reverse complement strand
TAAGGAGAAAATCTCATGTATAAGTATAGAAAAATAATTTCGATTGTTGCCGCCATGCTGATCCTGTTTGGGACATTGGCATTTGGTGGCATTAGCAGAGCAAAGGCTATCGAACCTGGACTGTATGAAGTTGAAGGTAATCCCACATGTTCCTCGCTTTACACGTTACATCCTGATTTATATGATTTAGGTCCATTATTTGGAATTAAATACGATGGCAATCCAATGGGGGATTTAGAACATACTTTGACTAATGAAGGTGAATGGGTCCTGGAAACAGGAACACCGTCAGATTCGATTAATTGGGTCAAAATATTCAATGTCATGCTAAATAATGGTGAAGGTTATATGTTTGATTGGGCAGCTTCATTGGGAATTGATGCTGTCATTGTAAAAGCGAAAGATGCTAACGCCTTTGTATATTATCCCGAGGAATATGGAGATGATGGACTTTATGCACCCGAATACAAAGCGATAAGTCACATTTCTTTCTGTTACGATTATGAACTAACCGCAACCAAAACAGCCAACGCTGAATTCACCAGAACATATGAATGGGAGATTACCAAAGATTATGATGGAACTTATAATCTATTAGCTGGTGGAAGCGTTGACCATGACTATCTGGTAACTGTTGATAAAACTGGTTATACGGACTCTGATTTTAAGGTAACAGGCACAATCACTATTACCAACAATACACCATTTGATGATGTTGCCTACACGGTTACTGATAAAGTTGGGATCATTGATGCGGTGGTCACCTGTCCACAACCTCAGGAACTTGACTCAGGAGATTTCGCTGTTTGTACCTACACAGCGGATTTACCAGGAAAAGCTGATGGAACCAATACAGCAACGATTTCAACAACACATGGTTTTGTAGGGGGAGAAATTGCAACTGCTGATTATATATTTGGAGATCCAACAACGGAAGTATACGCAACAATCAATGTTACGGATACAAATGTTCTTGGTGGATTGGGATCAGCCAGTGGTTATACTGAATGGGAGTACTCGAAAGAATTCACTTGTTCTACTGATCCTGATGATTACATTGATGGGTTCTACACTTACGATCATACCAATACTGCGACAATCGATGAAACAGTGCAGTCTGATGATGCCACAGTTACTGTCAACTGTTATGCTCCAGTGGTTACCAAAACAGCTGATGAATTTTTCACCCGCTATTGGGATTGGGAAATTGTAAAAGAATGGGACGGAGATTACGATAAGTTTCTTGGTGAAAGTGTTGACCACAACTACAAAGTCAGCGTAACTCCTACTTCTACGGATAATGATTGGCAAGTCAAAGGTACAATCAATGTAACCAATAGTCACCCAACACTACCAATGGTTCTCACCAGTGTGAGTGACCTGGCAGGTGGGATCACGGCAGAAGTAACATGTCCGAGTTTGACTGTTCCTGCTGCTGGTACTCTTGAATGTACCTATGAAACTTTGGAACAAGATTCCCCGGATGCTAATCCATTTGGGCCAACCAATACCGCGACTGCTGTGTTTGTAGGATCAAATTGGACTGGGGCCGCACCGATTATGTTCCCAACGGTTCCAACATCAGAAGTTGGCAAGGAAATTACTGTAGATGATGACAACTTGGATGATGAGAATTGGTCTGCCAATGGGGTATATGCCGAGTGGACCTATTCAAAGACTTTCACCTGTTCATCAGATCCTGATTTATACATCGGTGGCAAATACACGATCACGCACACGAATACCGCAACAATTAATGAGACAGGTGCTGACGATATTGCAACGGTTACAGTAGATTGTTACGCACCGGTGTTGACGAAGGATGCAAATGCCAGCTACGACGAACGGCACACCTGGGATATCGAAAAGAGTGTTGATCCATTATCACAGAGTGGATATCCAGGCGATTTGCTTGATTGGACATGGATGGTTACTGTTACCGAAGATTACATTGAAGAGAATTTCGCAGTAAGTGGAAGTATCAATGTAGCCAATCCTGCCGGTTCACCTGGGAACATGACAGTATCATTGGTTGATCAGCTGAATGATGGTACGTTTGCTACAGTTGATTGTGGTGAAGGTGCAACCAGTGTAACAGTTGCTCCAGGAGCGATTGAAACATGTTCTTACACTGCAGGACCAAGTGGTCGAACTGCGACATTGAACACAGCCACAGGAACGTTCAACACTGTTAATTTTGTTGCTACAGCACCGGTAAGTTTTGTCAAGACGGTTATCAATGGCACGGCAGTGGTAGATGATGATATGGAAACAGCTTTTCCATTGACTCTGACAGCCGGAGAAGGACCTTGGTACTGGACAGAACCTGGTTCACATACTTGTTCTTCTGATGCGACAATGTACGCAGGAGATGGAACCTATGATGGTTCAGTATACAATCTCGCAACAATTACAGGCAGCAATGGACAGTACGATGAAGCGTCTGCTGAAACATACTATCTGTGCGAAGCTGGATTTGTCGATCTGTTGAAGCTCACTGATGGCTTGGTTGATCCAACCAAGAACTGGAGTTTTGCACTCTACCTAGGTCCTGATGGATTTGGTGGGACACAGGTTGGTACAACCAGTTCTACATTAGATGATATGGATGGAGTATTAGAATTTGGAAATCCAGCATTGTCACCTGACAAGACGTACACCATTTGTGAGTTAGGTATCGCAGCAGGGTGGTCATCCAAATGGTGGTTGATGCCTGATATTGGTCTGGTTCCGTATAATCCAGATGAGGACAGTGTTCCTCCAGAAGATCTTGGAAACCGCTGTGTAGATTTTGGAGCTGGAACAGTAATACCGATAACCGTAGGTGAAACAGTCCACTTCAAAGTCGACAACAGTTATCCAGGTGGAGATCCACGTACTCCTGGTTACTGGAAAAACTGGAACCGTTGCACGGTTGGTGGTCAACAATTCACCGCAGATGCCAATGGTGGTTGGGAAGAAGGTTTCTGGCTGCTGGAAGATGTGCTTGATACAACTATTGGTGGTGGAATTTCTTGGGCGGATATCACGATCGATAATTGTGACGATGCAGTTATGATTCTTGATAAACGCACGCTGGATGGAAAGAAAGTTGCCAGTGATCCACTCCACAATCTGGCTACCCACTTGCTGGCTGCCCAATTGAATTTTGGTGCAGGCGCCTGTACAACACCTGAGGTTTTAGCAAAAGCATTAGAAGCTGAAACCCTACTGGATAAGTACAACTTCGATGGATATGGACATGATTCACTACCTAAGAAGAGCCCTGATGGCACTATAGCTAATTCACTTGCAACTTATCTTGATCAATACAACAATGGTATGTATTGTGGTAGTCTGATGCCATAAGCATAAAATCAAATAATAATTTGTAATCCAAACTTTGGGGCGGGGAATCCCCCGCCCCAAACATTTTCTCCAGGAGGTCGATTTGAAGTCTTTATCGAATCGATTTGTAATTCTCTTAGTCATTATTCTTTTATTATTTGCATTTTCCAATACTCATTTTCCAGTTTCTGGTGATATAACAACGCAGACTTTCTGGGAGACTGATCTCAACCCGGATGGATATGCTTATGAGATCAATTCTGGATTGGATGGCACGCTGTGGATATCTGATTATAGCGCTGGTGAAATCCGTGCTTATCAACCTTCCAGTAATTTGATGACCATTTATGTAGATCTTGGTTTGGTTTCTGACGCCCGACCGGATGGAGAAGGAAATGTGTGGTTTATCGATCAGGGGACAGATCGATTGGGAAAACTGAACCCATTTACCGGTGAGCTTCTTTATTGGCAGTTAGGGACAAATATTTCTCCTTTTGGCACTACTATTGATCCACAAAATCGCATCTGGGTGAGTTTGACAAATAATTCAAATCTTTATCTCTTTACTCCGGGTGAAGAGGATGAAGGTGTTTTGTGTACATTGGATCTTATAGAATCCGGATTCAATGGCAGTTATTACGTGGTGGATGAGTCAGGAACCGTTTGGTTGGGAGGGAATACTCAGGTTTATCGCCTTATCGAAGTTTCTGAAAGTCAATACCAACTGGTTAAATACACACCGTCAGGCTCTATGGCTTTCTCCGCAGAAGGACTGCTTGGTGATGGGGATGGTGGATTGTGGTTTGCCGACAGCAGTACGAATAAAGCCATCGTACACCTAGATGTAACCAGTGGTGGTAGTTTTAATCAATATGCTATTCCAAGTGGAATACCGTATATGCTCACTCGTCAAAATGATTTGATCTGGTTTAGCGGTCAAGAGCCGGGCGTATTGGGATCCTTAGATCCATTCAGCTTGACACCAAATGTAAATTTCGTGAATACATCTGAATCAACGCTTGAGCCTGCTTGTGACGCGATTACTGCGTCCACTGGAATTGCAACGCAAACATCAGAAACACCCATTTGGGTTGAATCATCCTTCCCAATTGAAACAACCATTGGTTGGAGCGTCATTGATTTTGGCGAGGATTCGCACCCATGGGGTATCGTCATTACAGAAGGCTCTTTGTGGATGGTCGATCAAGATAAGGACCACAAAGTGTTAATGCGATCTGATGTGGAAGCGACTATCACTGCCTGTAAATTCAGTGATGCAGATGGTGAATTGGAAACAGTTGAAGATCGAGAGGCTATCGCTGGTTGGCAAATGAAACTCTTTCAGAATGATGTCTTAATGGGTACGCAAACCACTGCAATAGATGGCTGCGCGACTTGGAGCAATTTAGCTCTCGGTGCAACTTATACTATCGAAGAAGAGCAGCGCGAAGGTTGGGCTGCGTTGGAACCTGCCAACGGGGTCTGTGATATGGGTATTTTCACCCAGGTGGGTCAGTTCACTTGTGATTTTATTAATTGGAAAGAAGAGTCAAATATCTTCTTACCCCTGGTCATTAAATAAGGTCATGGTGAGATCTGGTTTCTTTTTCCTGATGATGGTCTCCCTACTGCTAGGTGCATGTGGGTCAACTCCAATATCCACACCTATGCCGACCCTACCTCCCACCCCCACAATTGATCCGTATTTCCAGTCGATTGGCGGTGGTGATCCACGCACACCCGGGTACTGGTTGTTGTGGAATACCTGCATGCCAGATAACAATGCAGAAACAGCCCGAGCCAATGGGGGAAGAGAAGCGGGTTGGTATGTATTGGATGATTTTCTGCTGGATCCAGGCATTAAATTAGGTGGTTTGGTGGTCGAGACCTGCCCGCAGGCTGTGCAGCTATTGCAGATGCAGGATATCAACGAGGTTGAGCATAAAGACCTGCTCGATTTTCGTCTGGCGTCGGTTTTACTGGCGGCAGAATTAAATCTCTCTGCCAAAGCAGCTTCCTGCCCGGCGGTTGTCGATGCTGTGTTGGGCAGCATGCGTTTTCTGAATGATCTTGGCTTTGATGGGCAGCAAACGGATTTGATGGGGAATGCAGATGAGAAACAATCCGCGGATGCCATTCTTTTCCTCACCGCGCTTGAACAGTATAACCAGGGTGATCTTTGCCGCTAGGTGAGTCACCCTATTCCCGAAATCCCCTTTCTAAGACAGCCCTCGGTATCCCGCGGGGGCTGTCTGATTAAAAGATTCTCATCCAATGGAAAGAATTGCTTCTTGACCAGACCGTTGCCCTTTGCTATAATATCAGATTGCATTTTACCTTTAGAATGGGAGAATAGGCGGTTCTTCCATTAAGGTTAATATCGCCAGGAGAAAAATATGTCATTTTTGCCAGTAAAGTCTTATGGAAGAATTCCTGCAATCTTTGATTTGCCCCAATTGATTAAAGTTCAGTTGGAATCGTTTCAACGTTTAAAAGATGATATGCTGGGGGATTTATTTGACGAAATCTCCCCGATTGAATCTTACAACAAAGGAATGAGGTTATATTTTCCGAGTAAAAATCCAGAATTAAAAGATTGGGATCTCAAATACTGGTTTGAGGCGCCCAAACATTCCATCGATGAATGTGTCGACAGAGATTTAACCTATGCCAGCCCGTTAAAAGTTTCTGTTTTATTGGCTGGCCCGGATGTTCCCGAACCGATCAAAGAAGAAATTTTCCTGGGAGAATTCCCCGAGATGACCGAGAAGGGTACCTTCATTATTAATGGTACCGAGCGTGTGGTGGTCTCTCAGCTGATCCGCTCCCCTGGTGTGTACTTTGAAGCGCCAGTCGATCGTTCCACCGGTCATCGTCTGGCTATGGCCAAACTGATCCCCGATCGTGGCGCCTGGATGGAATATGAGACCCGCAAGAATGATTATCTGATCTTAAAGTTCAACCGTAAACGCACGGTTCCGATCACCATTTTCCTGCGTGCTTTAGCAGCGATTGATGATGGTCTGGTGGATCGTCCTTTAAAAACGGGCTCCGATGAAGAACTGATCGCGCTTTTCCGGGATGTGGATAATGACCCGGATCGCATGTTTATCGCCAATACTATTCGTCAGGAACCCGATTGGGACTTAAGCTCTGGTATCACCATCGCACAGGCTGCTTTGATTGAATTCTTCAAACGCATGCGCCCTGGTGACCCTGCCACCGTGGAGAATGCCCGTCAATTTTTAGAAGAACAAATCATCGACCAACGCCATTATGATCTGGAGCGCGTCGGTCGTTATAAACTCAATCAGAAACTGGACCTGACCGATCATATCCCGGTGACCCATCGCACGGTCACGGCCTGGGACGTGGTTGCTCTGGTGCGTCGCCTGATCATGATCAATAACAATCAGGCCGATAAAGATGACATCGACCATCTGGGCAACCGCCGTGTGAAAACAGTGGGTGAGTTGATCCAGAATAAATTGCGTGTTGGTCTTCGCCGTATGGAACGTGTTATTAAGGAAAGAATGTCCATCCGTGACCAGGAACACGTCACCCCCACCAGTCTGGTGAACATCCGCCCGGTGGTGGCTGCCTTACGTGAATTCTTTGGCTCCAGCCAGTTATCCCAATTCATGGATCAAACCAATCCGCTGGCTGAATTACGTCATAAACGAACACTCTCTGCGTTAGGACCCGGTGGTCTGCGCCGCGAGCGTGCGGGTTTCGACGTGCGTGACGTGCATCACTCGCATTATGGTCGTATTTGTCCTATCGAGACGCCAGAAGGCCCAAACATTGGTTTAATTGGTCGTATGGCCACTTTTGCTCTGGTGAATGAATATGGTTTCATTGAAACTCCCTATCGCCGCGTGATCAAATACCTTGCCAGCGATGATGCCACGTTGTTGAATCGTGCGGTTAAAGAGACGTTGGCTGATCCCGAAACAGGGGAAGTGATTGCCAGTGAAGGCACGCGCATCACCAAAGGCATGTTGCCACAAATCAAGAAATTAAAGCGCAAAAGCATTGCGGTGGTTCCATTTGTTTCTAAAAATGTGGATTATCTCTCAGCCGATGCGGAAGATAAGTTCATCATTGCGCAGGCGAATACCCCCCTCAGCGAAAACTTTGAGTTTGACAGTGACAGAATTTCCAGTCGCCATTACTCAGATTTCATTATTTCCACCCCCGACAATATCAATTATATGGATGTGGCCCCCAACCAGGTTGTGGGTATCAGCGCATCCCTTATCCCGTTCCTGGAGCATGATGATGCCAACCGCGCTTTGATGGGTTCAAACATGATGGCTCAGGCAGTTCCTTTGCTGCGTCCGGACATTCCAACCGTATCGACCGGTATGGAACGTTTTGCCGCCAAAGACTCCGGGCAGGTATTGGTCGCGGAAGAAGATGGCGATGTGATCTCCGTCACCGGTAAAGAAGTTGTGGTGCGTGGGGATGGTGGCTTACGCCGCTATCAATTACGAAAATACCAGCGCTCCAACCAGAGCACCTGTATCGATCAACGGCCAGCAGTGGTCAAAGGCCAGCAATTGAAAAAAGGTGACGTCCTGGCTGATTCATCCTCCACCGTCAACGGGCACCTGGCCCTGGGTCAGAATGTTGTTGTGGCATTCCTATCCTGGGAAGGTGGTAACTTCGAAGACGCCATCCTGATTTCCGATCGATTGGTGCAGGATGATCGCTTCACTTCTGTGCATATTGAAAAATATGAAGTCGAAGCGCGCGATACCAAATTAGGTCCGGAAGAAATCACCCGTGATATTCCCAATGTGGGTGAAGACGCTATCAAAGACCTGGATGAATCCGGCATTATCCGCATCGGCGCTGAAGTAGGCCCCAATGACATTCTGGTGGGAAAAATCACCCCCAAAGGTGAAAAAGAATTAACTCCGGAAGAACGTTTATTGCGCGCTATTTTCGGTGAAAAATCCCGCGATGTGAAAGACACCTCCTTAAGAATGCCGCATGGCGAACGTGGCAAGGTGGTGGATGTAAAGGTATTCACCCGTGAAGAAAATAGTGACCTTTCCGCGGGCGTGGATATGATGGTGCGTGTTTCGGTTGCCCAACGTCGCAAAATTATGGCAGGTGACAAAATGGCAGGTCGCCATGGAAATAAAGGTGTTGTTTCGCGCCTGATCCCTGTGGAAGATATGCCCT
>JAHYJK010000005.1 GCA_019429225.1 Anaerolineaceae bacterium | reverse complement strand
GAACCCGCCCGTACCAATCTCATCATTTCCGAACCCGCCCGTAGCAATCTCTCCATTTCCGAATCCGCCCATCCCATCCACATTCTTCAGATAATCCTTCGGTGTGGCGGTCAGTCCCAATTTATACCCGATAAAATACTCAAATACAGCGCGTGCATTTCCGCCAATACTGCGGTGGGCTTCATCCGAAATCACCAGGTCAAAATCACTCGGGCTGAACGCGCGTTTGTAGCGATTGTTGGAGAGAAAAGTCTGCACCGTCGAAATCACGATCTCAGCCTTACGCCAGTCATCCCGCGATTGTTTGTAAATCACGGTGTGATAATCCGGTTTGAGGTATTGTTTGAAAGCCTTCTCTGCCTGATATTCCAGCTCCAGGCGATCCACCAGAAAGAGCACCCGGCGAACATTGCCGGTGCGCAAAAAGAGCTTGATGATCGCTGCCGAAACCAGGGTCTTACCGGTACCGGTTGCCATCTCGAACAGAAAACGATCCTTCTTCTCCCGCACCGCTGCCTGCACTGCCTGCACCGCTTTGAGTTGGTAGGGTCGCAGGAAACGCAGGTTATTCGCTGCAATAAAATCTGCCCTTGTCTTTTCAGATTGCCAGGCGGGGTCGCGTTGGTAATCCGGCCGTTGTGTCAAAATGATGTAATCATCCTGGACCATCTCGCGCGCCAGCGCATCCGGGTTGGGTTGGAAGACCTGGTAGCCCAGAATTTCTTCCTGCCGTGGGAATGCGCCAATCCGTTTGGGGTTGCCGAATTTCACATCCCACAGATAGTGCGTGTTTCCATTGGAAAGGATCACAAAGCGACAGTTCTGGGCATTGGCATACTTGCGCGCCTGTTCCTTGCCAATCAGAGGGTTCTTATCCTCCGCTTTGGCTTCCAGCACTACGAACGGGTAACCATTGGCATCCAGCAACAGGAAATCTACAAAGCCATCGGAAGTTTTCTCGAAGTCCTCACCCCATTCATCCAGCATCTTCTCGGTCAGCTTAATGTGATTTTCCAGCAAAACATTTGGCGGTCCGCCGTTGGGCAGTAATCGCCAGCCGGCTTCCTCCAATAATTTATTGATTTTGATGCGTGCTTTGGCTTCTTTGTCCATTTTTTCTCTTACCCCGATGGGACATGGGCTGATTTTAGTATATAGAATTTTGGAAATCGTGGCAAGTGAAAATCTCTGTAGTGTTCCAATGGAAAAGTACACTCATCTTCGTCAAACCCCCAGCCCTGCTTGAGCGATCAGCATGAACCTGTCACCTGCAGTCTGGATCATCAAATCTGGCTGTTTGTTGCCATTATCCCCTCCGGGGTTCTTTGTCAGCTGTCCCCCGTCCCCGGTCATCCGTCATTTTCCTCCTCTTGAAAAAATAGAACAATTATTCTATAATAATCCAGTACAAAACCTTGCACCTCACGCAATTGTTACGAATTGTTTCAAGGAACAAATCGACTTGTGCGATATATTTTGAAGTGGTCCGAAAGGGTGAGGGTACAAGGATCAAATGAAATTCAAAAAAACTTTGTGTCGTCCTTTCGCCTTTCCTCTTTCCTCTTTAATTCTAAAACGGCTTTTTCCCGGATTTCTTGCCGGCTTTCGACACACTGAAGCGGTTGTCTTCCAGTGGATCAATTGCAAAGCGCGGGGGATTCCCTTTCGGCCAGGGTGCCATGCCCTGATGCCGTAACCACTTGCCAATTTCTGCGCTCATCAACTCGCGGCAGGCTTCACTCCAGAATGCTTCTTTGTTGATATTCACTTCGAATGGTTCTTCCCCTTCCAGTTCCAACACAATCACATCCCATTCTGGTTTGAAATGCAAATCTCTATCTGTAATTGATACTTTAAAACCATAGCCAGATCCATTGCGGCTATGAGCACCATTATTCCATGCTGTTACGATCATGTTTACCTCCTGGACAGGATTCATTCCTGACCCATGTAATTCTACCTTTATTGTACATCATCATCAGCAACATAACTTAATCCATGTATGAAGCCACTGGCCATACACGATGCATCCTTATATACAGCTGCTAATTGGTACCAGGCTTCTAATCGATCTGGATTTTGATTAAGGAGTGTAGTGTATTCGGTTTCTGCTTCGGAAAAATAGCCCAAAGCAGCTAATAATTTTGCATATTGCATGCGGACAGACTGTTTTTTGGGATTGGAGATTACCCTTTGGTGACAGATTTTGAGAGCTTCCAGTGGATGAATTATTATTTTATCTGATAGGGAAAATTCTATCATTCTAACAGCGTGACTTTTGTCCAATCCACCGATGATTACTGCTGCGTGCAAAGCTAATGACAATGAAGAAAGGGTATATTCAGTAAATTCATATTGGTCAGTCGTTTGGCATTTAGGGCAGGTAATTCGTTGAGGAATTACGTACTCACTGTACTCGGTATGAAGTTTGTGGATTATGCGCTTTTGGAGGGTAGGACCATCCACATAAATTCTGCGCAAATCGCGACGGAATTTGTGCCCGCAGGCATTACAAAGAAATTCAATAGTAAAACCACGTCTGGTTTTCGGATATAAAACGAAACTCGATCGACTCATAATTTTGGCATATCCGCGTTATTTTAAAATCTTAGATTAACTGCGTTCGAAGCACTCAAGATAATCACATATCGCGTTCAGGTCTTTCTGATTTCTTTTTGTAAGAGCATGATTTGCTTCAGCAGCAACATATCCAATTAAATCTTTAAGCTCCTGAGGTGTTAATAATAACTCCGCGCCAGATTTACTGATTGTAACTGTGTTCAATTGTCTATTGCAACATCCTGAAATAATATAATTATTTTTCAAAACGTCATACTCATAATTTGTTAATGGTACTGAAACTTTATTGGACATAATAATAAATTCACCTTTCGATTGACAGGCATATTATAATTGATTTCTTAATTACTCGGTTAAGGCTGGATTGAAGTCATCTATGTATCTTCAAACAACAAACATTCAGATGAAACTGGGGCGAACTGTTATACTTAAACAATGATAGAGGTTACACCTTCAGTAAAAATTGAAGAAAATGAAATCCAATTTGATTTTGTTCGTTCTGCAGGTCCTGGGGGACAGAATGTCAATAAGGTCTCCACGGCTGTTCAATTGCGTTTTAATATCAGCGTATCGAGCCTGTCCGATGAGATCAAAGAGCGTTTATACAAAATTGCTGCGGGGCGTATCAATAAAGATGGTGTTTTGATGATCCATGCCCGTCAATACCGCACCCAGGAGCAGAATCGCTACGATGCCCAGGAGCGGTTGGTCGAAATCATTCGGCAGGCTGCTGAGAAACCCAAACCACGCAAAGCCACCCGCCCGAGTGTGACTGCCAGAGCAGCCCGCCTGGGAAGTAAAAAGAAGCACGGCGAGATCAAACGCCTGCGTCGATATAATCCCGACGATTGGGATTAATTACAATTTACTGGCAGCGGCTTCGTCCAGCATCCATACCAGACGGCCATCCGTAGGTTGGATCCGTTGGGCGGGAAGGCGCAATGGATCATGTGTGCCCTGCAATACTTCCTGGAGACAATTCGCCTTTTGAGCGCCGCTGACCATAAAAACCACCTGCCTTGCCAGATTCAGAATTCGCGGGGTCAGGGTCACCCGGTCGGAAGGCCTGTCTTCGTACTGTGCCGTAACCGCCATCACAGCTCGCTCTTGCATCAATGCAGTTGATTGTCCAGGAAATAACGAAGCAGTATGTCCATCGCTACCCATGCCCAACAGCACCCAATCAAAGCGCGGCAATTCCTGCCCTTTCTCTGCCCAGGTGCGCAGCATATCTTCATAATTGCTGGCTGCTTGCTCAGGAGGCAGATTGCCATCCATGGCATGTACCTGTTGCGAAGAGATTTTAAGAGGGTCGAGCACATTGCGTTTGAACTGCCCGTAATTGCTTTCTTTGTCTTGCGGAGGGACACTACGTTCATCCACCCAGAAGAAGTGGAGCTGCGTCCAGGGGAGTGTGGCACGATAAGCATCACTCCCCAGCAGGTGGAACAGTCCCAATGGGGTGCTGCCTCCGGACAAGGCGATCAATGCCTGGCCACGTTGCTGTACTGCCTGGTTGGTCGCCAGCAGAAAGTGCTTTGCAACCGCGTCCTCCAGGGTTGAGAGGTTGGGGTAGATACGAATATCGGGTTTGTTGTTCATATACTATTTTTAACATACTTGTGAAAAAAAGACCATACCGGCGTAGACGCTTTGAGATATCTGGTACAAAGGTTGCAACTTATAGACTGCAGTCTCTATGGCTGACAAATTTGCGAAGAAGATGGGTAACAGCCGATGAATATTTTCTACCACCCCACCCGACCAGGATTGATTCAGGAATCTGAAATCATCCAGCGTATTGATTCACTCAATGCGGCTGCACAGGATATGATCAGCCTTGCTCCTGCAGAAGGGCTGGATCTCAGCAAACGGGCTTATCAGCTTGCCACTTCATCCGAATTTCGCCATGATCCATATCCCAAAGGTGTTGCGGATGCGCTTTTCAACATGTCACATTTCCATCTCGAACTCGGAGATACGATGCTGGCGCTTGCTCAAGCAAAAGAAGCCCTCAACATTTATAACGAGTTGCGAAACAGTCTCAGCCAGGCATTTACGTTGCGTTTGCTGGGGATGATTTATGTTCATTTGAATGAATACAATAAGGCGATGACATCCCTCCTCAAAGCATTGGAAATGGCGCGACACCTCCACGATGCGCGTCTGTTGGGTGAAATTACCATGACCATTGGACAAACCTATCTGGTCAGCGGAGAAATCGAACCTGCCATTACTGAACTTAAAAAAGCTATCTCTCTATTTCAGAGTCGTGATTTATCCATTCAACTCAGTTATGCTTACAACTACCTGGCCGCGGCATACAAAATGCTTGGGGATTATGAAGTCTTTGATCAGTATTTGCAACGTTCAATCGAATTGGCAGATGATATGCGCGTATTACCGGTTCGCATTGATAACCTTCGTCAAAAAGGACAGAATGAGTTACGCAATGGTAATCTGGATACAGCCAAAGATTATTTTGAAGAAGCCAGACAACTGGCAGAACACCAGGGTTACCAGTCAGATGAAATTTTATGTGATATCTGGCTCTGCGAAGTCGATCACTACCAGGGAGAGCTGGCGTCAGCTGTCCAACGCCTGCTGAATGCCAATGCTCGTGCTCAGACCAATCATTACGAAGAAGGTTGCCTGCGCGCTGATCGAAAACTGGCACAGATCTATGCCGAACTGAGCGATTATCGCAAAGCCTATGAGCATTTCCAGAGTTTTTACCAGATTGAACAACGCATTAAACGTGAGAAGAACGATCTGAAATATATGACCCTTGAAACAATCATTCGTGCTGATGCATTGCAAAAAGAAGCTCGTATCATTCAGAACAAAAACGATCAAATCGAGAAGGAGATCGCCGAGCGGAAATGGGTGGAAGAAGCTTTACGTCAGAGTGAGGAAAAATACCGTCGGGCTCTCAACCTGGATGCAACGACAGCCGTCAACACTTTGCGTTATTTCTATGATCTGGCGGAACAGGAAATCCTGCGAGTCACCCGTTACCCCCACCCACTCTCCTTGTTGGTTATCGACATTGACCATTTCAGTCAGGTGAACGAGCGTTTTGGTTACGTGATGGGTGATCAGGTGCTGCAATGGGTTGCCCGGCGACTCAAAGATCTATTACGTGTCGTAGATGTGATTGGCCGCTATGGTGGTGATGCCTTCATTATGCTGCTGCCAGAAACCAGCCTGGAGAATGCCTGTATTGTCGCCGATCGAATTTGCAAACACTTCGCCAGCGCCGATTTTGAGGTTGCTGGTGAAAAACTTACTCTCACCTTCCATGCTGGATTGGTGGAATATAAAAAAGATCTGCCGGTGGATGTCTTCATCCAACGAGCTGATCATGCGCTGGAAAAAGCACGGCGCAGCGATACCCAGCACATTATGGTCTGGGAAGATGAATCCGACAATTCTTCCAACGATCAAAAACACCCACTTGCCCCGATTTATTGAGATCACACCTTTTTTCATTGGATTCGGTTAGAATCTAGCTATCAGAAGATGGTGGTGATGGTATGAAGCAGACACTTATTAAGGATTTGGAACTGAAAATCGAACAAACCCGGGATTCATTCGAAAAGGTCAAACTACTGAATGAATTAGCACTGATATTGGAGGATAGCAATCTTTCCTATGCGATACGGGTGGTGGATGAAGCTGTAAACCTGGCGCAGAGTCTGGATGAATCCAATCCGGAAGTCTCCGCTGTTGTGGCGATCAGCCTTTTTACACGCGGTTTGCTTAACCTGGAAACTACCAATTATGAATTGACGATTTCCTCCATTTATCAGGCACTACCATTCATCACGCAGATCAAAGATGACCTGTTGAATGGACGCGCCTTTGAAGTACTGGCCAAGGCAAACTTTGCCATGGGAAATGCGCCTGAGGGTTTCGAATTTACCTGGCAAGCTTTGAGTTATTATGAGACACTTTCCAATCGACGCTGGCAGGCAGGGCTCTACAACCTGGTTGGGCGTCAATATATGCAGATGGGTCAGTTGGATTGGGCTGAACGCTATTTTCAGCAGGCTGTTGACCAGATGGAAGGTCTGCCCACCAATAAAACCCATGCTGATATTCATCTCAACTGGTGTTTATTGGACACTAAAAAAGAAGATTTTGAACAGGCACAACAGCACGTGCACGAGGCCATCAAGATCTATCGCAGCTTTAACGCCATGGATAAACTAACCAAAGCCCTGGTCATTCATGCCCGCGTTCATGAAACTCTGAAAGATTATGATGAAGCTCTTAAACATCTGAATCAGGCACTGCAGATCTGCGAAGACCATGGATTGCTTTATCGTAAAGTGCGTGTGTTATTGGCTATGGGTCAAATTAAGTTTGAAATACAGGATTACGATTCTGCATTCAGTCGCCTGCAGGAAGCGTTAGCAATATCCGAACAACTCAATATGCGCCATGAAGGCATCCGCATCCATCGCTCCCTGGCGCGAGGGTATAAACAAATAGGCGACATTGATAAATCCCTTGACCACTTTGAGAGTTTCTTTCGTTATGAAAAACAGATTGAAAAAGAACAGGATGTGCAACGCATCCGCAGTTTGGAAATTATGCACCAGGTTGCGCAGACCCCGACAAGTTCCAGGCTATTAGGACAACAGAGCCTCAGCTTTCGAGATCAACTCAATCTGATGCGGACATCACAATTGACATTATCTCCGTCCCAGATCACCGATCCACTGACGGGCTTGTTGAACCGCAAACACTTTCTCACCATTCTGGAAAATGATCACCTTAATATTGAGCATTACGGAAAAATCGTTTCCCTGGTCATGCTGGATGTGGATCAGTTCAAAAAAGTCAACCAGGAAAACGGTAATCTGATTGCTGATCAGATTCTGGTGGAGCTATCACAAATGTTACGAGGCGAGTTTCGTCCGCGTGACCAGGTATGGCGGATCAGTGGTGAGGAATTTGTGATCCTTTTGCCCAATATAGATTGCAAGCACGCTCAAATTCTGGCAGAACGGCTTCTTCAACACGTACGCGAACATATATTCGAGATCGATCAGAAAACGATTCAAATAACGATCAGCATGGGAATTGCCTGTACCAGTGCAGATGATGAAAAACCTATGGATATGCTTCTGGAGCATGCCAATCATGCCTGGTTAATAGCCAAGCAAAATGGCGGTAACCAGGTGGTTACCTGGCACTCATCCAAATAAAGAGGTTAGAAGAAACTGAACCAGTTCGTGCCGAAGATAATTGACCCGGCAATGATCAGAAAAGCAATCAATAGGATTACCCCGCATCCACAACCCATACAACCCTGGCCAAAGCCAAAACGGCTCTGCAACCAATCGAACACTTTGTCAAGTAAAAATAGCTTGAGTAAGCCAACCAGACAGCCACTGCGATTATCCATGTGAAGCTTCCTTTCATGCTGGCAGTTCTAAGATTCAACCAGCTTTAAAAAATCCATTATTAATTCGTATCATCTCAATACCGAGGAGTAATCTTTTTTTGGCGGGCATATGCCTGCTAAAAAAACTGATTGCAAATTATTGAAAGGACACATTATTTATACGTAATTTTTTTTGAGAAGTGTCAACAAGTGTTTGAAATTTGAGTCTCATTGAGATTTGTTAGTTCTTACCTTCAGATTTAGAATAAAGAAACAGATAAATCAAATATGAGTTAAAATCACTCCATCGAAATTCACTGGAGGATCATGAATACAAAATTACTCTTTCCTGAAAAATTTATTTGGGGCGCAGCGACTGCATCCTATCAGATCGAAGGTGCCTGGAATGAGGATGGCAAGGGTGAGTCCATTTGGGATCGCTTTTCACATATCCCGGGTAAGATTCGCAATAATGATACCGGAGATGTTGCTGATGATCACTACCACCGTTACAGGGAAGATGTCGCTTTGATGAAAGAGCTGGGATTAAAAGCCTATCGCTTTTCAATCAGCTGGCCAAGAATCTTGCCAATGGGAATTGGAAGCGTTAACCAACGAGGCATTGATTTTTATAGCCGTTTGGTAGATTCCCTGTTAGAAGCTAACATCATACCATTTGCAACCCTGTATCATTGGGATTTGCCCCAGGTATTGTTGGAAGCCGGTGGCTGGCCGGCTCGCAGCACAGCCGAAGCCTTTGTGGAATATACGGATGTGATTACCCGCTCTTTAGGAGACCGTGTCAAACACTGGATGACGCACAACGAACCCTCAGTGGTTGCCAATTTGGGATATCGTTATGGTGAACACGCCCCTGGTATCAAGGGTGATCTGGTTTCTACACTTAAAAGTGCTCATCATTTATTGCTATCGCATGGTTGGGCAGTACCCATCATTCGCCAGAATAGTCCAGGTAGCGAGGTTGGTATCGTAATAAATGTAAACCATACTCCCTCTGCTTCTGCCAGTGTTGCTGATCGGCAGGCCCGGTTGGATCAAGATGCCATTGGGGTACGCTTGTTTTTAGAAGCATTGGCAGGGCGTCACTATCCAGGTGAATTAATCCATTTGATTAAAGAACAAGGCTTGTTTCCAGAGGGAATGTCATACATTCAACCCTCTGATATGGATATCATTGCCACGCCTATTGACTTCATTGGTTTAAACTATTACAGGCGCACTGTAATTCGCAACACAAATGTTCCGGAAGAACAAAATCTACCTCAGACACTCTTCCCGGCACCCAAAAATGATGAGAACTTCACGGAGATGGGTTGGGAGGTCTTCCCTGAAGGTTTATTACGTGTGCTGGGACGTTTACATTTCGAGTACAAGGTGCCTAAAATCTACATTACTGAGAATGGCTGTAGCTATTCGGATGCACCTGGTGATGATGGCCGGGTGCGTGATGAACGCCGTACCCGCTACCTGCGTGAACACCTGCGTGTGGCACATAAAGCGATTGAGATTGGTATCCCGCTGGCTGGTTACTTCGTCTGGTCACTACTCGATAATTTTGAGTGGGCACATGGCTACGCTCAACGTTTTGGAATTGTCTGGGTGGATTACGAGACACAGGAGCGTATTATCAAGGACAGTGGGCATTGGTACACAAAGGTAATTAAGGCCAATGCAGTTGACTGAATAAATCAGTTAGAAAATAGTTTACCTTCTGTTAAACTTGATGTAAAATCAAATTTGGGAGGAGACGCATGATAACTGAAACCGATGTGCTCCGTTTGGCTCAATCTCATTTTCCAGCAAACACAATCTCATGGATTGAGGATCTGGGTGCCTGGGTACGCCATAATTTCCGCGTCCATTTTTCTGATCGAAAGGCTGTTGTTTATAAATTTACCGTAAACACAGATTGGATCGATAGCAGCGTACATGAATACCGCGTAAGCGAGATTCTAGAAAAGAACGGTTTGCCCATCTCACCGGTACTGGTGGTGGATGACAGTCTGCAGGAGATTGGTCATGCATTTATCGTCGTTGAACAGGGTCCTGGCGAACGTCTGGATCGCTTGATGCGACTGAAACCGGACGATGAAATCAAAGTTATGTTTCGAGGTATTGGTCAGTTTTATCGCCGTTTACATGCCATTCAGGGAAAAGAATCTGGTGTGTGGGTGAATGACCCCGAACAATTAATGGATGTCTCTCCTACTGATTACCTGTTTGAAAATGAAATCGTAGGTGGTAGTGGTGCTGCCTTGGTAAGCAAAGGTATACTCAACAAACTGCTCCATCAACGCATTGTGGATGTCTGGCAGGGAAATTTAGCTTATTTGAAAAACCACAAACCTGTGATGGTGCATGGCAGCCCCTTCCCCTGGACGATCTACCTGGAAAAACAAGGACCTGATTGGCAGGTAACCCGTATTTCCGGGCTGGGAGATACCTTCTGGTGGGATCCAGCCTATGATCTGACATTTCTGATTGAGCCGCCCTTTACTTTCATGTTCGATCAATGGCGGATTGCATTTTTGCAGGGTTATGGTGCCAAACCGGAAGTACGCCGGTTGATGCTCTATCGTCTGTTGCAGATCCTGTGTGCCGTCAATAATGTATATATGCAACCCAAGATTGAACAATCCGAAACCTGGAAGCAAAGCGCCTTACATGCTATTCCCGGGCTGCTCAAGAGCCTTGAGACGACCTTAAAATAAGCCGGGGTTATTCCGCAGCCATACCTGATTGCAATGATTCGTGATCAGATTTCTTTATTCAACCAGTTGCTTTTGCAGTTGGCGGTTAACGCTGAAAAGCAATACCAGGTTGATCACAAATAGCCCCACCAGCACAAACACCCCTATTTGTCCCAGCATTACGGGCAGGTTATTCATCTTTTCGGAAATTGGCAAAATAGGAACAATTCCGGAGAGTAACGCAAAGAAGTTCCATAAACCATGAATTGTCACAGCTGAAAGATATGTAATAATCGCTCTCCCCCAATTACGATTGTAAAAAGCACTGGCAAATCCCCAACCTACCAATCCGGATAATGTGACATGCAACAATCCTGTTCCGGTACGACCAAATAACAACATCATCCATTCCGCTTCAGCAGGAATTCCCACCGCCCCCAGGCTTTCGAGCATGGCGAAACATGCGCCACCGATCAATCCGCCCACAAAACCTTGCGATGGGGTCAGACGTTTACCTGCCAGGAACCAGATCGCCATGGGTTTGAAAAGTTCCTCCATCAGAGGGACCAGAACTGCCACCACCAGAATACTGCCATTCAGAAAAATGGGACGGCTGATCAGATCGGTGATCAATTGCTCTGCTTCCAGTGGGTCCATCAAACCATTCGAAATCTGCTCTGCATACATCATGATTTGCGAAAGTAATTCGGGTTGTCCTGCCAGCCAGACCGCAGCAATTATAAAAATAAAAAAGAACAAAACCAGTTCAGCGATCAATACGATAGGCATCATGATGGAAAAATTGAAAGCCACGGCTCCCCAAACACGTGGGCGGTTCCCCAGGCTCAGATTTCTGGCGCCAATCCAGAAAAAGAACAGAATGGGCACCAACACCAGTGGAATTATCAATAACGAGGTGATCAGATTCAATGCCTGATAACGGCTGATGAGCAATACCCCCAAAATCGAAGCAACCCAGATAACGACAAGAGCAGCCTGGATGATCCGTTGTGTGGAGGGTTTTAAGGCTGACATAGATCGGCCCTGTAAATGGAAAATGGCACTGATCAAAGCTGCAATAAAGGCTAAAGCAATCAGCAGGGAAGTCCAACCGATGACCAGCATTAAGCCGGCTTCATTGGCTGTCATTGGATCAATCATTCCGCTGAAGAAGCCAAACACCAGCAACAATCCACCCCCTATCAGGCTGGTTAAAAAGCCCAGGCTGCTAATGACAACCTGGGCAATGGCGTATATTTTTGCTCTTCCTTGCAGTATGGATCCTTCAGCCATTATTTCTCAGTGATGGTGATGGAGAGGATTTTATCCAGCGTTTCGGCTGTAATACCCTGTTGGGGATCGACGGCGTTCAAACTGGTGACCACATCCATGCCTTCAATCACTTTACCGAAGACCGTATAACCACCGTCCAACGCTGTCTGAGCTGCATAGGTGATGAAGAATTGGCTGCCATTGGTGTCAACACCGGAATTTGCTACGCCCAGCACGCCCTCTGAATCAAACTTAAGATCAGAGACTTCATTGGCGTACTTGTAACCAGGACCGCCCATACCTAATCCGCTTGGGTCACCCACCTGAGCAACAAATCCAGGGATCACGCGGTGGAACTCTACATTATTGTAGAAACCTTCCACTGCCAGAAATACAAAGCTATTGACAGCCAGAGGAGCTTTTTCAGGATAAAGTTCGATCGTGAAATCACCTTTACTGGTGGTGATGGTCGCTTGATATACTTTTGATACATCCACAACCATGGGGGGACATTCCGTGTAGCGGTTCTTATCCAGTTCGATTAATTTCACGATGCTGGAAAGGGTGTTGTAATCATACGAGGCAGAGTAAGGAACACCGTTGATCACAATAAACACAGTCGGTGTGCCGCTGATGCCAATATTTTCTGTGGCATCGGTATAGGAAAGTGTAATTTTGTTTAAAATTTCTTCGCTATTGTAATCTTTTTCAAATTGAGTCAGGTCCAGATCTAATTTTTCAGCCAGTCCGAGGGCATAGTCTAAAAATCCTTCCACTGAAACGGTATCTGCTGCCCAACTCTGTTGTTCAGCAAATAATAAATCGTGCATTTCAAAGAATTTTCCTTGCAATCCGGCTGCTTCGGCAGCCTGATGTGCTGGATAAGCTTTGGAATGAATGCTGGGTAATGGCAAATGTCGGAATGCCAAATTGACCTTATCTGCGTTGTCATTGAAAAATTGTTCCAATTGTGGTGCAGCAATGGCGCAGTATGGGCATTGGAAATCGCTATATTCGATGATGGAGATCTCTGCATCCAATGAACCTAAGACCCAATCATCTGCACTTACCATCGGTACGGGTGGAACCTGGTCAGCCGGGATTTCCGGGATCAATTTTCCCAATGTGCATTCTGTGGTTTTGCCAGCCAAGTTGGGTTTAAATCCTGTTGAGGGTTGTTCGACCACAATTTCATTTCCGGTCTCATTTTGTGGGTTTGTTTCCACAACCGGTGTTTCTTCTTTTGGCTGGCATGCAACCAGGACCAAAGAAGCAATCATTAACACGATCAATAAAGTTCCAAATTTTTTCATTAAAGGGTTCCTGCCTTTCTTCATCTCCCCTGTTTTATTTTTTACTAAATTCAGCCTTGATGACTGCTCTTAGAGCGTTCTGTACATCATCAAATGTTTGGGCTGCATCCACCATCCGCCAGCGTTGCGGTTCGTTAGCAACCAGGGTTAAGTATCCCTCACGAACGCGTTTATGAAAAGCCAATGCATAAGCATCCAGACGGTTCCATTCACCTCCGCTGTGTTTACGGCGTTCCAATCCAATCTCAACATCAAGATCAAGAAGGATCGTTAAATCCGGGTAAAGTCCACCTGTAGAAAAATCCAGTAATTTCTTCAACGTAGGAATATCAACACCATGACCATACCCCTGATATGCCAGGGTTGAATCGGCATAACGGTCACACAGCACAATGGTATCTTTCTCCAGCAAAGGCCGGATTACCTCTTCCACATGTTGTGCGCGTGATGCCAGATACAGGAGAATTTCAGTGCGCGGGTGCATGGCTGTATTTTCTAAGTCATGCAAAATGGTGCGAATCTGATCACTGATCATGGTTCCACCGGGTTCACGGGTGGTATAGACGTTATAACCTTGCTCACGCAACCATTCCGCTAAAATGGGCAATTGTGAGCTTTTTCCACTACCTTCCGGACCTTCCAGGGTAATAAACATCATAGTCTTATTCACGAAAGATACGTACACGCCGGTTGGGGTCTTTCCCATAGGAATGGGAGACCAGCTGTGCCTGGCGAGCCATCTCGTGTTGTAAGCGGCGAATCGCCGAGGAAGCGGGCGGTAAGTCTGCCCAGCGCTGTCCATTCATCACAGCGCGGATACCATCTTCTGTTACTTGCGATGCATATTGCCAATCATCATTTTGGGTTAAATTATTACCGTTGAGGTTATAGATCTCCATTAACGTCTTTTCCATCTGGTTGATGGTGTTGGAGCGCAGGAAGTAAAGGGGTGTTCCACGGTCTTCAGCCTCAATCAATATCTGCTGTCGGGAACGGTAATAAGTGCGCAGGGTCATGATGATATCTGCCTCTTCAGGTAAGCGCACAATCACAGCCGGTACAGATAAGCGTTTGGCGGCCTGCTCCAGGCGGTTGCGGGCAACCCCATAAGGGAAAATTTTGACAGTACGCATGCGCCCTGTTTCGGGATCATTATTGACGGGCATAACCGGTTGTGATGGCGACTGTGCATATGCCGGACGCGGTTGTGTGTTTGAACGCCCATTCTCGCTGCTACGACGCATTCCCTGTGACATCACACCACGGGTTGTGATGGATGGCGCAGGTAATTTTTCAACCTTGATTTCATTGTTTTCGTTGCGATATCGCAATTCGGGGGGCAGTGGATAACCGCGTAAAAGGGAATCGACAGCTTCAGAGACATCCGGGTGAATGGCCATGCGGTTGCGCTCCTGAATCTCAACCAACACATCAAAGGTTGGCGGAGAACGGCGTTCGAGCACGGTCTTCTGGGTGCCTCGCCGGCGGGCTTCCTCATCTGACAGCGTTACCGATTCAATACCGCCAATCAGGTCGGAAAGTGTCGGGTTCAGCAACAGATTTTCAAGGGTGCGACCATGGGCTGTGGCGATCAATTGCACACCACGTTCGGCAATGGTACGGGCTGCCAATGCTTCCAGTTCACGGCCGATCTCGTCAATCACAATTACTTCCGGATTATGATTCTCGACGGCTTCGATCATGACTTCGTGTTGTAAGGATGGCTTGGCAACTTGCATACGACGCGCCATCCCCACGGCTGGATGCGGAACATCGCCATCGCCACCGATTTCATTGGATGTATCCACAATGACCACACGTTTTTTCTCTGCCAGGATACGGGCAGCTTCACGCAGCATGGTGGTTTTTCCGATACCTGGTTTGCCCAGTAGCAAAACGCTTTTTTCGGATTCGATCAGGTCCTGAATGATATCAATGGTGCCATAAACCGCGCGACCCACGCGGCAGGTGAGACCTACTACCTGTCCACGGCGGTTGCGAATACCGGAGATACGATGCAGGGTGCGCTCTAAACCGGCACGATTATCGGCATCAAAATCTCCTATGCGGGTGACCACATAATCAAGATCCTCATGGGTTACTTCGTGTTCGGAAAGTGGTACTTCGTCGTTCACAAATCGAGCTTTCGGTGTGCGACCCAGATCCATAACAATCTCTATTAAGTTGTCGCTGTTATCTGCTTCTTCCAATGCTTTAGCGATTTCCAGAGGTAGAACCTCCATTAGCGCCTGCAGATCATCTGTAATTTTTCTTTGTTTCATTCGTCCTTAAAAATCCTGTTAGTTATTCGAATATCAGGTATTTCCACCTGTTTCAATTTTAATTTCATCCATGGTCACAACCATCATAACTGGTTATTCTAAGAATGGTATTAACCCATCAATTTATTTGATGCGATTATATCATTAGAAGTTTCATTTTTTAGTTGAGTTATGCACGATCGGAGATGTGGTCTCGGTGCCATGCGCTTCCAGGACTTTACGAATGGTCGCTGGTACGCTGACACGCTGTTTATTGATGAGATGTTTAACCATCATGATTTTAGGATTACCAGGCGATCCACCCAGACTCTCAGCAGCAGAATTTAGCCAGGACTGGTAATCCCGCACTGCCAGATAGAGTGGGCGTCCGTTGGAGGAATTCATCAACTTGAGCAAACCTGCCAGTAAATTCTCCGGTTCACGAATATTGGGGTGAAGAACGGGTGTCAGAAATATTCCTTTTGGACCGTTGGTAACTTCCACAAAGGCCAGCAATTCAGAGTCCACATAATGAACATAACCCTGGACGGGTCTTTTGTCCATGGCTTCAGATCCCTGTACCAGGGGAGGTACCACGGCATGGTAAAGATTGTTAAGATTATGCTGGTCGATCTGTTGAAACGAACGCCACACCTGGTTTTTTTCACCATTGTGAGTTAAATCTACAAAACGCCAAACCTGCTGCCTGCCATACACGCTGAAACCGGAAAGACGCAACATCTCAAAGACAGATTCATCCTCGTTGATTTCTGCCAGTAAGCGCAGAGCTCCGCGACCTCCGCTCTCCCAGGAAAGATGATCCAACAAAGCCAGCAAAGCACGATCCATCAAATTGGATTCTGGAGCTAAAAAAGTCAAGTGAGCGTTTTGATCGCCGGGATTGAAATTGATCTGGCCAATGAAGGGAGCTGACCCTTTTCCGGGGCGGGCAATGCCGCTGTAACTGCTATAATCCATGCGTAAATGACCCAGCATGGCAGAACTACCAATCGGATTGCCATGCGTCAACCCCAAAATACTGTCGGTACATAGAATCTGATTGCGATAGCGCCAGATATGCAGTAAATCGAACCAGCCAAAAGGTCTTACTTCGATGGTATCATCTCCAAAAAGTAACGATGGAAGCGAACATCGTTGGTCAATTCCGGGTGAAACACAGTTGCCAGCAAGTGACCCTGTCTGGCAGCCACAATTTTATCAAACCCGATCTGAGCCAGAATCTCAACCTTTTTTCCAACCGTGTTGATGATGGGCGCGCGGATGAAGACAGCCGGAAAGGTTGGATTGCTTCCATTTAAATGAGCCAGCGCTGCTACCTGCAGATCAGCCTGGAAACTATCCACCTGACGGCCAAAAGCATTGCGGACGATGTGAATGTCCATCATATCCAGGCTGGGTGGGTTGGAGTGGTCATCTTTTGCCAGCAGAATGGCTCCAGCACAGGTACCCCAGACGGGATGGCCGGATGCAAAGGCCTTCAAATCGTCGAATAATCCAAAATCGATCGCCAGTTTAGCGATGGTGGTGGATTCTCCACCCGGGATGATCAAACCGTCCAGATCCTTCAGGTGCAGGCTGAGACGCACCTGCTGTGTTTCCACACCCAGGTGTTGGAGCATGTTTTCATGTTCGATGAAGGCACCCTGTAAGGCTAAAATACCAATGCGCATACTGCCTACCAACCACGTCCTGCCATTAATTCATTGTCTGGCAGGGTGGAAATCTGCCTGCCTACCATCGCTTCACCCAGGTTGCGGCTGATTTCAGCCAGGATTTTGGGCTCGTTATAATGCGTGACGGATTTGACGATGGCTGCCGCGCGTTTGGCGGGATCACCCGATTTGAAGATGCCGGAGCCAACAAAGACACCTTCCACGCCTAATTGCATCATCAGGGCTGCGTCCGCCGGGGTGGCGATGCCGCCTGCAGCGAAATTGACTACCGGTAATTTTCCGGTTTTATGAACTTCCATCACCAGCTCGTAAGGAGCGCCGATGTTCTTGGCATAAGTCATCAATTCTTCTACGGGCATGATTTGCAGATGACGAATTTCACCCAGCACGGTACGCGCGTGGCGCACAGCTTCAACCACATCCCCGGTGCCGGCTTCGCCTTTGGTACGGATCATGGCAGCGCCTTCGCCAATGCGACGAAGCGCTTCTCCCAGATTGCGGCAACCACACACGAAGGGCACTTTGAAATCGTGCTTGTATATGTGATGGCTCTCGTCTGCGGGGGTGAGCACCTCGGATTCGTCAATGTAATCCACACCCAGCGCTTCAAGAATCTGCGCTTCCACAAAGTGCCCGATACGGCATTTGGCCATGACCGGGATGCTGACCGTGTCCATAATCTTGAGAATTAATTCGGGGTCACTCATACGCGCTACCCCACCATCCGCACGGATATCGGCCGGGACGCGTTCCAGCGCCATGACCGCACAGGCGCCAGCATCTTCCGCGATACGGGCATGCTCCGCGGTAACCACATCCATGATCACGCCGCCCTTGAGCATTTGCGCTAAACCTTTCTTAACAGCAAAGGTACCGGTTGTTTCTGTCATATCATCCTCCTTAAGGAATCATACTTGCATAGCGATTCTACCACGCAGCATGACGCTATTCAAATGTTGGATTACACCTGCCATCAATGGAAATCACAAAGCAAACATGATTTTACTCAACTTCGCAATCACGCTCGACCATAAATAGCGATATGTTTACCGCTGCCACTGGAAAAAGGAGATTGTCCCCAATCATCCCAATGATAAACTGACTTCAATCCTGCCAGGCGCGCCATCAAATCCAGCTCGGATGGCCAGACGTAGCGAATCTTGACAGGTTTCACGTCGGTCTTACACTTATCCAGCACAATGAACTGGCTGGTGATGATCTGATTGACAGGGTCGAGCATGGAAGCCACCAATCGCGTTTGCTGGCTTTCCAGGTTCACAGCCCGCACCGATTGGCCACCCTGATAGCGCGTCAGATCGGGGACAAAGGCTTCGATAACGAATAGCCCTTTACTTTCCAGATGTTCAGCAACGCTCTGAAAACAGCGAATTTGTTCTTCCTGAGATAACAGAGCATAGAAGGTGCTGAAGACCACAAATATCAGGTCGAATTTTTCTTCAAAGGGAATATTAACAAAACTTCCCTGATGAAGCTGAATCTGCTTGGAGCCTGGTTTTGCCCGCAGTTTCTGCAGCATGGCCGGTGAGGAATCGATGCCATACATCTTCACTCCGCTGTGTGCAAGCGGCAGCGCTACTCTGCCAGTACCAATGCCCAGCTCCAGGGCACGCCCACCAGCTGCCAGGCGGGTGAGCATCTCCAACATTTCTGGATCTACCTCGCCGTACCAGTCATCATACACATCGGCAATCATCTCGCCATAGGTTTCATCGGTATAATCGCTCATTTTTCCCTCCGGGTGGAATGGATCATTGTTAATTATACGGGATTTATCAGTTAAGAGGGGTTAGGTGTTAGGGGTTGGGTATTAGTGTGTCGTCCTGAAATAGCTTTTCGGTGCTTAATTAGATTTAGATAAAAAGACTACCATATTTCGTCATGGTAGTCTTGATTTCATTTTTGTGGAACTTTCCTTTGTTAGTAATGGAAGTTCCCGGTCAGGTGTAATGGGGATAAGTGAAGGATATAAATCTAACCCCTAACACCCAATCCCTAACAGCTACTCACTCCATCGGATAGCCACTCTGCTGCCAGAGTGCCAAACCACCTTGGAGGGCGCTGACGTTGGAAAATCCATTCGCTATTAAAGTTAACGCCGCACGGGCGCTGGATTCTTCAGCCGGTCAGGTACAGTAGGTGATGATCCAGGCGTTGGGGTCGAGCTCGGTAAAGCGAGTCTCCATTTCAGTATCAGCGATGGAGATTGCACCCGGAATATGACCGATGTTATATAGCTCATCTCCCCGCACGTCTACAAACACAGCGGTGCCAGCATCATACGCTGCTTTGGCATCCTGAACTGCCACTCGTTCCACTTCTTTATAAGGGATAAATGGGTTTTGGGTAGCCACAGCTGATTGCGCAGGTTGTTGCGCCTGAATAACCAGCACCACCACAGCCACCAGCAACATTAACCCACCAATCAGGATCACCCAGATGGATGGATCTATTTTTTGTTTGCTCTTCTTCTGTCTTGCCAATGTTTGCTCCTTGACATCCTATCTTAAAAGGAAGGATGAGGTTTTGATTGGTTGAAAGTATATCGTAATTTACGACAAATTCAATCTGATTAACAAACTTCTTAAAAAATTCTAATCTGGTTTTAAAGTACATAGCCCGATTTTTCACGAGCTATTGGTCTGTTTGAAAAATCAGAGGTGGAAGTAAAATTTATCCGGGTATTTCAAATTCCCAGGTTCCTTCGAAAACAATGGACAACATACTGGCAACCTTCATTCGGGCTTCATCTTCGTTCATCGTTACTGGTTTCTCAAGGATTTTTAAGTCCAGATAGTAACCACTGCCTTCTGTTGTGATCCATTCACAACCTACAGTAATGCCAGTATTATTCTCCGAAAGATGGGCATTTATTTCATCGCAATCAGTCCGATTCCCATAATACATGTTCTTGATTTCGATGATGAACGGTTCATCTGGCTTGAATTCTTCGGCGTAGGTGCTGTAAAAATAATCGCAACGACCAATTTTTATTTCTCCGCTTTGGTCATATACCCAGGATTCAAGACTAGTCCCCGTGTTCATCGATAATGGCTTCTCTTGAACAAGATTCAAACTTTCTATCACCCAACCTTCTGGATTTGGTTGCCCGCTTTGCTCCTCACCTGGAAAGTTATAACAAACAATTCCACCCACCTGTGAATCGGTGATATTCACTTTTTTCAGTTCCATAAACACGCCATTATTTTCAATTGTCTGTGGGTTGGTTTCACTATCCTCGTTGCCCATCACAAAACCGTAATGTTGGTTCGGATCATAGGTTTCATTTTCCGGCATTGTGAATTCAGCTGCCTGGGTATTTTCCCCGCGAAGTAAGAAAACCACACTAATTAACAATAATCCGATAACAAAAAAAGACAAATTACGGATATGCTTGACCATTATTCCCTCCTTTTTAGTTTTTTTTGAAAAAAAGCCAATCCCATGATGAAAGATTTACACCTGACTCAACAAGTACAGGGTAATGAAGGGGAGATTGATTACTTGAGATCAAAGGATTCGGAATGAATCCTGTCAGGAAAACAAGAATGATTCCAAAGAATGAAACCATCACTGGAAATTTCATCAAAGCTTACTCAACAAGTATGTTAAAAAATGTTACCTCCTTTCGATAATTTTTTGAATCCTTATCCTAAAATACCATAAAAAAAAAGAAAATCAAGTGATTATTGTCTTCGAACGATTTCTTAGGAATAGCTATGTCTTAATAATATTGGTCTTTACCCCGACCCAAAGAACAATACCAAATACCAGAATCAGAAAACTACCGCCCACGAACACCCATTTTAAGGAAGTGATAACACCTGCTAGGCTGGCAAGAATATCAGTTTGTTGCGGGAAACGAAACATAATAATCATATTGGTGATATTTTCCAGATAATCCAACAGGATACCTGCCAGAGGTGCCAGATTGAGCAGACGCAGTTTTGACTCTTCCAGAATGGTCTTGTTTAATATCCAGCTGATCACATTGATCAAAAACAAGGTGTATACGAGCGGCCAGACGATATCAAAAGAGATGCGGGAATCCAGATAATACAGTCTGCCTTCCTGACCGTATGCTTCCGCCATCTGGTATAGTTTGGCTTTTGTGTAATAAAAAGAAGTGTCTGGTGACGGAGCAGAGCCAATCACCTGGTCTGAGCGGGTAGCTTCCGATGGGAGGACCAGCATCATGAAAATGATGAAAAGTGCTGTGGATAGAATAAAAGCCCAAAACGTTGCTTTACTATAAAAATACTCAGATATTCGCTGCATAAGGGTTCCATCCTGGTTAAAAATTCTACTCAGAGTCTTCTCCTGTAATTTTACCTTTGTTTTCCCAAAGAGATTTATAGAAAATAAAAACACCGCTAAAGGCGATAAGCGGTGTTTTTGAGTAAGTCAAAGGGGTTGGATGATTATGGTGTCCTTACCTGAATATCCAATCCCTGCCCGGTGGCTTCGATGGCTTTGAGTTGCGCCTGACGGGCTAAATCGGTGGCGACAGCCAGAATGCGTAAGGCTTCGGAAGGATTGTGGAAGCCCATGCTGCTTTCGGCGGAGATGAAGTCCCAACGCAATTGTGATTCGCGGTGCAAATTACGTGCTTCGGCCAACAATTCTGGATCCACCCCCGCAACCTCGGATGCAGTTGCTATTGTATTGATCGCGTCTACGAGTGCATCTTCAGTTGCATCCATCGTGTCCCATACTTGCTGTTGAATGATCGCAACGCGCTCGGTTACGTAAGTTACGCTGGTGTGGCATGTGCCGCATGTGGCTTCTGGCTCGATCAATGGGCTACGCATATTGTGGTTGGAGAACTTGGCAGCTCCATCTTTGGTGTAAGGCATATGGCAATCGGCACAGGCAACACCGGCTTTGTAGTGGGTGCTATCCGCGGTGAAGAGTTCGTAATCTGGATGTTGCATCTTGATCATATTTGCCCCGGATTCAGCGTGTACCCAATCACTAAATTCTATCTCCTGGTAGTAGGCAGCAATTTCCTCAATTTTGGTGCCATTATCCCATGGGAACGTCAATAGATTGCCTTCCCCGGCAAAATAATATTCAACATGGCAATTGGCACAAACCAGGGAACGCATCTCCTGCCTCGAAAAAGTGCGCCAATCCTTTCCTTGCTCCTCCAATGCATTTTCCAAAGCCGGGTTGGTGACGACCAATCGCATACTGGTGGAATCATGACAGTTTACACATCCGATGGGTTCAGTGATTTGTTTTCCAAGAACACCGAATGGTGTGCTGGCAAATTTGGCTGCTCCCATCTCATTCCATAGTTCAATATTATTAGCGCTTTTACAGGAATAACAGGTGCCAGCGGAGGTGTCCGTCGTTCGCAAGGTTTCCTCAACATCTGTTATGGAATGCATATGACCACGATCTTCTTTATAATCTTTACTGAATCCGTAATTGACCCAGAGTGTCACCAGGCGCGGATCCCACTCCAGCTTCTGGAATGGCTGTGACCCGGCAAATGCAGTGCGAGTGTTGTTTTCAGCCGTTAATAAAAATGTGGAATACTGATTGGGAAAATTAACACCCCAGACGGAAGAATCGGGTTCCATGGGAGAGATGTCTGTCAACGGCGGAATACCTCGAATGGGATCCGGTTGTGATTGGATGAACCATAACAACCCGATCACAGCGACTACCAGTATGGCAATTGTTACACTCAAAATCGTAATGGGTGAAATCTTTTTTATCATCTATCTGTCTCCTGATCTCGATAAGGTAATATGGATATTCCGCGTTCACCGTGGGCAATGGTGCGATGACAATCAAAGCAATAGCGTCCCTCATCCATTGCACCAAAGGCAATGTCTTCTACAGCTGTTTCATGGCAGCCAATACAATTTTCATGGATAATGTCTTTGGATAGCGGAATGGCGCGCAGGATCGTAGGATGCTCCTTGAACAAAAAACCGGTTACATGGCGGTATCCGGAATATGCCTTGAAAAGGTATTTGGGCACAAATGCATGGGGAGCATGACAATCCACACAGGTTGCCCAGGAGGAATGCGCAGCGTGATACCAGCCTTCGTAGGCAGCATCCATCAGGTGGCAATTATTACAGGTGACCGGGTTACTACCCAGGTAGGCAGTAAAATCAGTTGCCACCATTAACGCTCCTGCAACAATAAGTAAAGCTGCAATACTGATAACAATAGCTACCCTCATAGGCCTTTTCCCTCGTTTGTATGTGGTTATCTGTGGAGTTGAAAATAGGATTGTTAATTTTTTACAATCATATTATTGCATATTATTGAAAATATTCCAACAGAGGAGAGGGAGCGATTGGTTAAATTTTTGAATCAAACAACAGTCTTTCCCAGCGTATTTCGTCTGTAGTTAATTTTTGCAGAAAAAATAATCAACGCTACGATTGCACACATGACAGCTGCGGAAAGAAAGTAAAAACGAACGGATGAGAATCCAAAAATGGTACTGATGAGTGAAAAGAGGAATGGGGAAATAAATTGACCGGCAAAGAGGGCACTGGTGTTGAGGGATAATGCCCAGCCGCTTAAATCCGGGGTCACCTGATTGGAAATGGTGAGGGCGTTGAAGGGCACCAGGGTGCCGATCCCCAGGCCAGTGATAAAGACCGCTAGGACGATCATCCATAAACTGTTGGCTGAAAAAAGGATAATAAATCCGATGACCGAAACACCCAATCCAAATAGGACGGTGTTGTTTTTAAGTCCCCGATATATTTTATCAAAAATGAGCGCGACAAGGAATTGCGCTCCCTGATATGCGGCAATCGCAATGCCACTTTCCGCTGAATCTCCCAGGTTGGTGTCCTTCAGGTAAAATGCCATCTGGTTGGATATCAAGTTAAAGATTACGATCGAAAACATATTAAATAAAACAATAGCGTATACCAGTATGGGTAATTTCGCCTGTTTAACCGCTTGATCTGAGGATTGCGGTTCCGGTAAATAAAAATAGACCATGATGAAAACAAACAGGCTGATCCCATAAGCTCCCAAAGCATAGCGCCAGTTATAAAGCGCCAGCCAGCCGGAGATCAATGACATCAAAATGGCGCTGGATGTTGCCACGGCTGAAGAAAAACCCATTAATTTGGCTCTTTTATCGCCTGAGAATAGATCAGCAATCAACGAGAACGATAAAGGAGTGACCATACCCATGCCGATACCCAAAAAGGCCCTTAGCACCATAAAAACCGTGAAGTCCTTAATGAAAGCAGACCCAACTCCAGACAGAAAATAGATCGCCAATCCAGTTAAGAGAATATGACGCTTTTTAAAGCGCAAGGTTAATTGACCGGAAAGTAAACTGAAGGGGATCAAAAATAGAGCTGGAAAATTCAACATCATTTGCAATTGCAGCTTACTGGCTTGCGGGAATGAGAGCTGAATGCGACCTAATGCCGGGGCAACTGCGGTGACAGCCAATACAGCCAGGATGGATAATGAAAGCACAGCCAGCGAGAGAGAACGAGAAGATTGTGAAGAGGAAGAATTCAAATGATTACCAGTTGTTGTATGTATTTTATGAAGAAGTTGTTTCAGAAGGGGTTTGGCGTTTGCGAACCCATATCCAGACGATAAATATCAAAGCGGCTAGCAATGTGAGCATGCCACCAGCAAAAAAATTAACCTTTACATCCTGATAATTGAATAAAGAAGCGAGTGCTGAGAAAAATAGCGGTGAGATAAATTGCCCCAGATATAAACTGCTATTGGTGATGGATAGAGCCGGACCGTTTAATTCATCCGGGACCAGATTGGCAGTGGCCAGAAAGATGGTTGGCATTAAGCTGCCGATTCCCATACCCGCAAAAAAGAGGGAAACCAGTACGGCCGGAAATGAAAGAACAAAATTGAGGGCAATCAAACCACCTCCCAGGAATACAAGGCCAATTAATGTGGACAAGGATTTTAATAATTTCCGGATGCGTCCAAACGCCAGCCCAACAATAAAGGCTGCCAGGTTCATGGTAGCGATGCTGATGCCACTTTGCCCTGCATCTCCGATGCCGGTATTTTGAATGAAGAGCGCGATCTGAGTTGGGATTAAATAGAAGACGATCATCAACAAAATTGTCAGAAATCCCATGCCAAAAACTCCGAGAGGCAACTTGCCAGGTTTTGTAGATAAATATTGTCTTGAGATGGGTGGTTCTGGCAAGAAGAAATAAACCATTATCAAGGCGATCAGACTTACCAGATAAGCGCCAAAAGCAAAACGCCAGCTGAATAATGCCAGCCAACCGGATAACAAAGTCAGCACGATTCCTCCCATGGTGGCAACGGCTGAAGACTGTCCCATGGTGTTGGAGCGTTCATCCCCATGATAAAAATCAGCAATCAAGGAAAGAGAAAGCGCGGAAATCAGGCCTGTTCCCACACCCAGCAAAGCACGCATGGCCAGAATCATGGTCATGTTGTTCATGAACCCGGCACCCACACCAGCCAGCAAATAAATGATCAATCCAACAAACAAAATGTGGCGTTTGCGAAAGATCAATGAAAAACGTCCGGTTAACAGACTGAAAGGGATGATAAACAAGGGTGTCAGGGTCAGAATCATCTGGATGGCTAATGGGCTGGCTTCAGGAAATGCTTGCTGAATTCTTCCCAGTGCCGGGGAGACTGCTGCCCCGGAGAGAATCGACAGAAAAGATAACGAGAGAATGGTTGGTTTAAGGAAGCTGGATTTGCTCATGATTGCAGGTGGTGTTAAGTATCACAAAACTATGAATTTTATATCAAGTTGTATTGTACACTGAATCTATTGAACACATATCCATAAATCCTGAGAAATTTCTTTCAATTACATCAAGGCATGAAATCGTTTTCTATCAGAAATTTATGAGATTTCTATAAATTCGCAGTTTGTTTTCTATATACTTTCAATGTTAAATCTATATAATAGAATTGTCGTTAGTCTTCAATTCATTATTGAAGAATTTCCAGGCATCCGTGCCAAAACCAAATTCGGAGGAGAAAAAATGAAAAAAATAAGTTTTATTCTATTCCTGACTCTGTTGATTGCAACAGTCTTGACGGCTTGCCAACCAGCAGAAGTCGAACCAGCGGCAGATGTTATTACTGACACTGAGCTGAATGTGCTCTGTACCCCCCAGGAACAATGGTGCCAGGGTATGAAACAGGAATTTGAAGCACTGTATGGCATCACCGTGAATTATGTGCGTATGTCATCCGGTGAAGCATTAGCCCGTGTGGAAGCTGAGAAAGATAATCCCACATTTGATATCTGGTGGGGTGGCCCGATCGATAGTTTTGTGGCTGCCAAGGGAAAAGGCTTATTGGAACAATACGATTCACCCAATTATGGCAATATCCGCGATCCGAAATTAATGAAGGATGTTGATAATTACTGGGTGGGTGTATATGTGGGTAGCCTGGGCTTTGCTACCAATAAAAACTGGTTGGAAGCCAATCCGGGTGTGGAAGCTCCAACATCCTGGGATGATCTCTTGAAACCAGAATTCAAAGGCCAGGTTATGGTGGCTCACCCCTCCACTTCGGGTACTTCTTACACCGCTTTAGCCACCATCCTCCAGATCCGTGGTCAAGAAGCTGGTTGGGAATATATCCAGAAGTATGCCGGCCAGGTAGCTCAATTTACCAAAAGTGGTGCTGCCCCCGCCAAATTTGTTGGTCAGGGTGAAGCCGCCGTGGCGATTGTGTTCTCACATGATACCGTCAATGAAATCGAAAATAATAAAATGCCATTGGTCTTGAGTTTCCCAGCAGAAGGCACCGGTTATGAAATTGGCGGACAGGGTATTTTGAAGGGTGCCAAGCATATGCAGGCAGCCAAACTGTGGTTCGACTGGGCAATTTCACCTGAAGGTCAGGCACTCGGACCCAAATATGCGGCCTACCAGGCTCCGACTGTCAATGGTGTTGAACTCTCTCACCCAGAATTACTGGAAGTCAATCTGATTGATTACGACTTCATTTGGGCAGGTACCCATAAGACAGAATTCGTGGATAAATTCACCAACGAAATTCAGAATGCTGAAAACCTGAAACAATAAAATATTGAATGAAATACAGGGCGGCTTTTGCCGCCCTGTATGATAAATTGGATGGATCATGCAAAATTCCCCAACCAGGACACAAAAAGCACCCCCAAAAACCTCAGCCATCATTCATCGTATTCGAGAATTTACCCTCATCGGAAGAGATCCGGTTCTCTTCATGAGTTTGTTATTAGCTGGCATTTTTATTTTTGTTTTTATTGTATTCCCTTTATTCCGCTCCGTATCCGGGGGTTTTATTTCTAAAGAAGGTGCATTTGATGTCACCTACTTCGCGCGTTATTTTGATGATTATTATGGTCCGGCTTTACGAAAAGCCTTTTTAGACACCATGTTAATGGGTTTATTGACAGCGACTGCAGGCACATTAGTCGGTTTCATCTTTGCGTTTGCAGTAGTGCGTTGTAATATCCCCGGGAAAAAATACGTTCATTGGCTCGCATTGGTTCCAACGGTATCTCCCCCGTTTGCATTAGCGCTCTCCACGATTTTGTTGTTTGGCCGCAATGGACTGATCACCAAAAGATTTCTGGGGATTACTTTTGTGCAGGGAATGAATGACGTTTATGGCCTGGATGGTTTGGTGCTCGTACAGACGATCACGTTCTTTTCTGTTTCGTACCTGATTCTACGGGCTATGTTGGAGCGTTTGAATCCAGCCATTGAGGAAGCGGCATCCAGCCTGGGTGCTGGTCGGTTTCACCTGTTTCGCACCATTACACTGCCTCTTCTGATTCCAGGAATTGCTGCTTCGTTCTTATTACTCTTTGTTGAATCGCTGGCAGATTTAGGGAACCCGTTATTCCTGTCGGGTAACCGCACGGTCCTCTCTGCTCAAATCTTCCTGGCGGTCATTGGTGAATACAACTATCAGAAAGCCAGCGCTTTATCCTTTGTGTTGATGATTCCCACCCTGGTAATTTTTCTTGTTCAGCGTTATTACGTAAATCGGCGCACATATATCTCCGTAACCGGAAAACCAGCCGGATCCATCATTTTAGAAAAAGATCCCATCATTCGCTGGATTTTTAATATTGCAGCGTATGCAATGATCGCCTTTATTCTGCTTTTATATTTAACCATTGTGTATGGATCCTTCAGCACTGCCTGGGGAGTGGATTTCACGCCCACCTTGCGTCATTGGGAAATGACTCTCACGCGCGGTGTGGAAGCGATCCTGGATACCACATTCCTGAGCGCGCTGGCGACACCCTTCGCAGCCATTCTGGGTATGATCATCGCCTGGCTGGTGGTGCGGAAAAACTTCACCGGAAAATCGGTGCTGGATTTCACCTCTAATCTGGGGGGAGCAGTCCCCGGCACCATTCTGGGCATTGGATTTGTGATGGCATTCAATAAGCCCCCTCTGGCATTAGCAATTGCGATTTATGCGGTCATGGCATTATTTTTTGCATCGGTGGTTGGAAAGACGCGTTGGGAAAAGATCATCATTCTCCTGGTGGGTACGGCGGCTGGCGTGGCACTGAATCAGGTATATGAACCCTATATGTATTACATCCTGGGAGGATTCTACCTGGTGGTGGCTATCTATATGATGATAACCCAGAAGATATTTCGAAAACCATTGGTTCTGGCAGTGCTGGGAATTTATGTGATGTCCACCAATTGGGCTGTGATGATATCCAAACCAATTGCTGATTTCAGTCGTTCTCTGGAGCGTGGTTTTTGGAGTAATGCGATTTTCCAGGCATCAGATCACATCAAGGTGCTTGTGCAACCCACACCAGCGCTCCTGGCAATTGCGTTGGTGTTTGCAGGTGTGTTATTACTACAAAATTTGAGCAGAAAAACACCCCGAATCGTCATTGGCATTTTGACGCTGGCTGTACCATGTGCACTGATGTTTGTAGGAGTTCCATTCGCCATGGTGGGTGGTGCTTATATTATCATGGGTGCCTTTATTGTGCGCTCTGTACCAGCATCCGTACGCTCGGGTGTGGCGGCTTTGCAGCAAATTGACCCCTCCATTGAAGAGGCTTCCAATATTCTGGGGGCTGATTCTCAATACACATTCCGGAAAGTGACCTTGCCGTTGATCTTACCGGCTTTATTCGCCGGGTTGGTCTTCAGTTTTACCCGGCATATGACCAGTGTCTCTGCTATCATTTTCCTGATCTCAGCCAAATGGAGGATTGTGACCGCCTCCATCCTGAGTGAGTGGGAGCAAGGGGGTGTCAGCATCGCAGCGGCGTACTCAACCGTGATCATCATTTTTGTTTTGATCGCCATTTTTGTGCTTAACTTGCTTGTCAATAAACTATTTAAAGGTAGAGGCTCTGTAGATATGAGCCAGGGATTTTAAATTACCGGAGAGGGACTTATGTACTTAACTTTAGAAAATATTACAAAAATATTCCCGGCTCGCGGCGGCGTGGGCGAAGTGACCGCTGTCTATAATGTCAATCTGGATATCGAAAAAGGCGAACTGATTACATTATTAGGCCCCAGTGGCTGTGGAAAAACCACCACCTTGAGGATGATTGCCGGGTTTGAATTTCCAACTGAGGGACAGATCGTTCTGGATGGCAATGAAATTAATATGTTGCCACCTCACAGACGTGATATGTCGATGGTCTTCCAGAGTTACGCCATTTTTCCGCACCTGGATGTATTTGAGAATATTGCTTATGGCCTGAATGTGCAACGCTTGCCCAGGGCTGTGATTGAGGAGCGCGTGAACAGGGTGCTGGATCTGGTTCAATTACAGGGATATGGAGACAGAGCGCCCACGCAGCTTTCGGGTGGGCAACAGCAGCGAGTTGCATTGGCCAGAGCATTGATTATGGAACCCAAAGTATTATTGATGGACGAACCACTTTCCAACCTGGATGCCAAGTTGCGCGAGGAAATGCGCTTTGAAATCCGCCGTATTCAGAAGGAATTGAATATCACGAGTGTGTATGTGACCCATGATCAGATCGAAGCCATGACATTATCCGACCGGATTGTGGTTATGAATAACGGGATCATTGAACAGGTTGGCACACCGGTGGAAATGTATCGCTTTCCCAATAGCCGTTTTGTGGCGGATTTCATTGGACGTGCAAATTTTGTGCATGGAATTGCGCAGAAACAGAGTGGGCAGACACTGGCTGTGAAAGTATTTAATGAAGTCATGGAATTGTTGAATATACAACGTGATTTTCGAGAACAGGAACCAGTTAATCTCATTATCCGCCCTGAAATGATTCGTATTAATAAGACTGGTGAACTCTTCCCCGGTGTCATTCGTCGTGGGGTTTATCTAGGCGATGTGATAGAATATGACGTTGAAGTAAATGGGCAGTTTTTGACCTGTGTGGAATCCGATCCGTATGTGATGGAACTATTCCCGAATGGCGAAAGAGTCACCGTTGGTTTTGCGGAAGGCTGCATCCAGGTTCTACCTATAGAAGAAAATAATTAACAATTCCAACCCCTTCCACGCATAAAAGGATTTGATTTTTATATGAAATTTCCAGTCATTTTAATTGCCATTTTATCGGCATTATTATTTGGGGCAGCGACACCTCTCAGTAAAAACCTGCTGGACCATTTAACTTCATTTCAATTAGCGGGTCTGCTATATATTGGTGCGGCTCTGGGTGTATTCATACTGGTAATTCGCGATAAAAAATTTACCTGGCCCTGGCATATGGATCGAAAAAATGCTTTACGCCTGCTAGGCGCTGTTCTGTTTGGCGGCATGCTGGGGCCTGTGTTGCTGCTAGCCGGTTTGCGGTTGGCAAATGCAGCCTCGGTTTCGATGTGGCTCAATCTGGAAATGGTTGCTACCGCCATTCTGGGTCACTTTATTTTCAAAGACCACCTGACAAAAACCGGCTGGCTGGCGGCGGGTGGCATCCTGTTATCAGCCGTCATTCTGACCTCTGGAGAAGGCTCGGCTGGCGTTCTTGCTGGAACTCTGGTTACCCTGGCCTGTGTCTGTTGGGGGATTGATAATCACCTGACTGCATTAATTGATGGGATCACCCCGGCGCAATCCACGCTTTGGAAGGGACTGGTAGCCGGGACGACCAATCTGATCATTGGGATCAGTATTGCTCCTTTAACCGGCTCGTTCGGTTCTGTGGCAGGTGGCTTGATCCTGGGTGTTTTTGCCTATGGTTTCAGCATCGTATTATATATAACAGCAGCTCAGCAGTTAGGGGCAACCCGCAGCCAACTGATATTTTCGAGCGCGCCTTTTTGGGGTATTCTTCTCTCCATTTTGATCCTGGGTGAAAAATTCACCTGGCAATTAGCCATCGCAATCGTATTATTTGTAGCGTCATTGCTTTTGCTCATGCGCGAACAACATCAGCACAGCCATGTTCATCAAAGTGTCACGCATGATCATCCACACCGCCATGATGATGGCCACCATGATCATCATGAGCAAATTGAGAATGATGGCTGGCACACTCACCCACATCAACATGACTTCTTAAGCCATGCCCACCCGCATTGGCCTGATATCCATCATAGACATCCTCACACACAGGATTGATTATTCATCGACTTCTTTTATCGATAAACCTGATCAATTGACCAGGTGATAATCCATCTTCCGCCGGATGAAACGAGTCAAAACTCGCAGTAAACTGATGCATATCATTCATTCCAGGTGAGGTTCTTATGGATAACAATTTATTGGGTTTTTTGAAGGGTTTATTTGTGTTGCGGTGGAAACCGGGTAAAGATCTGGTTGTCGTCGGTGTTTCCTGGATTTTGGTGGTGGCTTCCTTATACACTGCCACCGTCATTGTTGACGCAGAAACCGGGGGCGGTATTCCTTACTTCTTACTCTATGCAGTTGTCACCGCCACCCTCTTTGGCGTCGGGTTACCGGTTTATTGGATGGTGTTCTGGCAAAAACGCCCTATCCACGATCTTGGTATAACAAAGAAAAACATTTTGCTCAGCCTGATTTTGCAGGTTGCCCTGGCCGGGGTTATTCTTCCAGGTGGATTCAATGATCTCACGCTTCCGCCATTCGAGCAATTGGCACCGCTCATTTGTCTGGCACTGGCCATAGGCTTTTTTGAAGCCATTTTTTGGCGGGGATGGGTATTACTGCGTCTGGAAGAAGCCTTTGGTTTCATTCCAGCAGCATTGCTTGGTTCGGTGTTATACGCAGCTTATCACATTGGATACGATATGCCATTCAATGAAATGGTATTTCTTTTCTTCATTGGTTTGATGTATGCAGTCGCTTTTCGATTGACGGGCAGCATCTTTATTTTATGGCCGTTATTTCAACCCGGTGGGCAATTGATAACACTGGTTAAAGAAGGTCTGGAATTGCCATTGCTTGCTTCGGTTGGATTTCTGGAGGTATTCATCGTAATGGTTGTATTGTTGTGGTTGTCTGCAAAGTTCCTGAAGAAATGCAAAGCTAAATCACAGCTGGTGACTACCTGAGGGATAAAGTCCGAAGGACACTGCAAAAAATTATTTCGAAGCAATTAATCGAAGATGGGCAGCACGGATCAACTCCCTGTCCATCTTCATCACTTCCCGGTCATAGGAAGGCAGCAATTGATGGTTGACGTAAAAATAGTGATCCTTATTTACTCCAAACCACTTCGTCAATTAAAAATTCAAGAGCATATTCTAATCAGAATGAATTCCAACTAGAATATGCTCTGTTTCTGTTTATTTTGAAAAATTAACTATCTATCGTTTATTAATCAAAAATTATTGTTTTAGCTGAGCCTTAAAACTTTTAACAAAGCTTGTTATCATAGCTAGAAAATACAGCCCGATTCCGATGAACGCTTGCATAAGAGCATTACTGGCAGCAACATTCCCTTTTTCAAGCTCGGAGCCCAAGATAATACCCGCAGACTGTACTCTAAACGAAATGAAAGTAACGGCAGCGATACCAAACAATATCGGGGGGACTACATAAAATATGTCCAACCATCGTTTTTCTCCGATAGTCAGCACCAAAACAAGGAAAACAATTTCCACACCGACAGCAATAAGTGTGTAATTTAAGATCGTGGAATTATAATCATTGTAATAGGTGCTTTTTCCATTTAACGTATATATTAACAGTGCTATCAGGGCAATAATTATGGATGCAATCGAGAGATAGAAGCCGGTTGATTGATTTTTAAAGAATTCTTTCATTATTATTAACCCTCCACTTTTTTAGACTTCCAAATTGCCAAAATATAACCCACTAAACTGGCGAGGGATAAAACTGCAAATGCTATCTGAATACCATTCAATGAAGCACGCCACCAGGTCATAAGATCAACAACATAAGATGATGAACTGAGTCCATTCATCGCATTACTATTGGCAATTGTGTACAACAAGTAATGAGTATTTTCCCGCATGGCGGCAGTAATTGTCGCATCACCTCTTAAGGTATCGGCTGTGAAATATTCCCAGGCATCTCCCGGACCAATCCATTCTTCACCCCTCGCATCCATGACGCTAACAGCACCATAAACTACACTCTCTTTGACAGTCATATAGTGTTCGCCGTTAACCCAATCAGAAACGTTGTATCCTTTAAAGTCCCATTCACCACGAACAATACCTTTCATTAATCCTTCATGGGCATTTGCAAAGGTAGCACCAACCCGGTTGTAAGCTGTCATAAAACCAAGTCCGTCACCAGCTAATGCTCCTTGAAAGCCCCGCAATTCACCTTCACGAGCCTTCTGTTCATTCATATAAACACTTAACCCGGATCGATTAGATTCTTGGTCATTAAATGCCAGGTGCTTTGGGGACATGATAAGCCCTTTTGTGTAAGCTCCTTGAACAACAGCTTCACCAAGAATATTTGTCAACATGCTGTCCTCGGAATAATATTCATGGTTTCTTGCGTTATAAGGAGACCGGTGTAAGTTCAAACCAGGAGCCCACATAAATGATGTATCGACCCAAAGAGAATCGTTACCGAATAGTACTCCCTGTTCATAAACAAGCTCTTTATTGAAGGTAGCACCAACAACGCATTGCATAGGCATATCTACTAACGTATATTTTGCGTTTTTATCATCTTGAGATACAAAAGTAGGCGAATTCTCATCGGTAGAACGATCTGCAAGTCTAAACCGGATAAATCCTCCTGGACCATCTGCCTCCCAAACAGCAAAACTACTGATTGATGGTATTTCATAGATTTTTTCACTGGCGTTTCGAATTACATAGGTCAGTTCTTCAAGACTAACTTGATCTAACAAGAAACTCCACAACTCATCATCATAAGACGCACCTTTCAAAGCTGACAGGGTCATCCCGTTATCCCGTTCCGGGAAGATAGCAGACGTATCCTGACCAGTTTGAATAGTGTAAGTATCATTTCTAAGTTGCGTTATCATTTCTTCATTAGCTTCAATATCAAGATAATTCTTTGGCCATGTGCCTTCCCAATCTTGCCTGGAAAGATATGTGACTGTATCAGGTAGATAATAATTCAGGTCTGCACTATCCAGCTGATTGGTAATTTCGACACCTGCTTTAGACAAGGAATAGGTCTCCTGATCAAATGTATCTTGATGCCATTGGTATGTTTTTGACGCATCACCATCCACATCCATACCATCACTCGTAGACTTGCCTTGCGCTGACAAAATATTATTTAACGCATCATGTGCATTATCACCAATTGCAAAATAATAATCACCATCATCCATGATATAAGTCTTAGCGGTTGTGTAATCATAACTCACAAGATATTGAAGATCCACAACAACTGTTATTTCTTCCGACTCGCCTGGCTGTAATTCTTTTGTTTTTTCAAAACCCATCAATTGAACAGCTGCTTTTTCCACAAGGTTTTGTTTATCGTATTCCGTATATGGAGTTTGGGCATATAACTGAACGACTGATTTGCCTGCAACGCTACCTGTATTTTCAACAGTAACTTTTATTGTTGCTGTGTGGTCTTCATCATTAAAGTTAACTTGGCCCAACGTCTGATTAAATGTCGTATATGACAAACCATAACCGAAGGTATATGACACCTCTTCAGAATAATTCCAGGCATTGTTGTTGCTGGATCCTATGGATGACAACGCATTGCCATCACCATTAACCACGTCCGCATACCTGGTTTCATAATATTTGTATCCAGTATAAATACTTTCTGCCTCTACGAGATACCAACCTGCTCGATAATCTATGTATGTTAGATTTCCTGAGTTGATTGCTTCCTGATTAGAGTAAGGAATTACTCCGAAGTTTTGCAAAGCTGGAGAGGATGTTGAATTTACTGCATATATATCAGTTAACAAACCAGAAGGTGAAACTGTTCCGTTAAGCACATCCGCTACCCCAAGAAAACCATAATTACCCGGTTGCCCCACCCAAATAATCGCATCAAATTCATCGTCCTGCTTGAGTTCGTCAATCTCCATCGCACTACTGCTGTTTATAAGCAATATCACTTTATCAAAATTGTCTTTTGCGTGAGCGATAATCTCTCTCTCATTTGTGGTAAGTCCAAGGATATTTGTTGCACCTTCATCTTCTGCCATTCCAACTGTACCAGGAAAGAAGTCTCCTGATTCTGAACTTGGACGACCAACAACAACGATTGCTGCATCACTATATTCTGAGAAACTATCGGCATATTCTGCATTAATAGATTCGTAAGCAGATATTGGGGGTTCCCCGATTTTTAAAGAAGTGATATTATCGTTTGAAACTGAGAAAGTCGTTCTCAATTCACCGGGGACATAAGCAAATCCATCACCTTGTTCTGCTGCTACTTTACTCAGCTGATAATAGACTCTTTCCAGGACTGGATTAACGTCAAATCCTTTTTCCCTGAAAGCTTCAATGATACTCACATTCTGGGATTCAACAGGATCGCTTCCTATTTGCCCACCATAAACAGGCTCGTAGCTTCGCATACCAAGTAAAGTTACTTTTGCGTCTACGTTCAAAGGAAGCGCATTGTCAATATTTTTCAATAAAACACTTCCTTCTTCTTGAATTCTTTCCGCCAAATCCATATGAGCATCTAACAATTCGTCTGTGTTTGAATAATCAGATTTATATGAATACAAATCTTCTGTATTCTCAGACTCAGTTGTAATTACTTTTGAGCTAACCGTACCAAGTCTAGAATCTAATGTTGATTTCCAATCTTCAGCAAGTGATGATAATCCAGAAAATAACACAAGCATTGACGCAAAAACGCAAAATAATCCGCGCCACCTTTGAATTCCCTTTTTTTTATTTTTCACTTTTTTCCTCCAACACCTTTTACTCACATATAAGCGTTTTCATTTACACTGCCCATCCCGTAGCTGATTTGTCATCAACTATGGAACGGGCAGCTTGTTACATCTAATTGTATTTCTATCTCTTAGTTTTTATTCAAATGGTGATACACCTACCAGCGGAGCAACATTGTACTTCGCTACGCGTGCATCATCGATTACACCTGACCAATCCAGACCAAATGTGAAGTCATATGTGTTTCCTGCACTATCTACATAACATTCCATGTCGCGTGGCACATCTTCAAATTGTGCTTCGACTGTTTCCATGTTTGCTGGCATTTGCATTGGCAGTAAACCGGATGGTTCTACCTGTCCACTGATAATATCTAGATAGGCTTTGTCTGTCACTCCAAACCCTAAAACGATTGCATCTACTTCACTTTCAAACTCTGAGAATATCATCGGGTTTGTTAGTTCTACTGCTACAACTACCTTCTCGGCTACTGATGCAGCATATAGTACTAAGTCCAGATCTCCTGTATTGGTGATGATGGCACTTTCACCATAATACGAGCGGTTCTCTTTTTCTTCTACTGTCTTTTCCCCGTATTCATTTTCTTCTGTTGATACGATGTAATCACCACCAATCGATTCCAACCGTACATATTGTGAATCTGCTGTGTATGGCCCGTATTGTAATGATCTCGGTAAGTACACATAATCTTCTACCGTTCCATCATTCGTTGGTGTTCCGTTTTGTGGGCTGGTTATCTTGACCAGTGCAAAATCACATGCTGCTATCTCTTCCGCTGATGCTCGTACAATATCGTTTTCTGATAATGTGGGTTTGCCATCTGCATCATTCGGTCCGGTTAGTGTTTCGGATATTGTATCTGTTACTACGTTGTAATACTCGCTCGCTACTTCTACATCTATTACCGGTTTTGCTGATGCCGGTGTTATTCCACGACGACCTTGTGATTCTGGTGTGTATTTCATTGGAATATAGACTGTCGGTTTTTCTGCTGCTGCTTTTCCTATGATACCGTCACTATTTTTCACCATGACGATTGCTTTTAGCTGTGCTTCATAGCCTGCTGCATTATTTGCTTCACTGTTTACCACTGCTTTGGCATATTCTAAGTCAAGATATGGATTGTCCACTACGCCTACGTTGAAGAACGTTACCAGTGTTCTTCTTGTTGAATCGATCATGATTTGATCCATGGCTTCCTGGCCCAATTCTTCTACACCAAGCGCATAGACTTCCATTGCCATGTCGACGTCTGGCTGTCCTGCGCGTCCTTCTCCACCAAATCCGTCTACCCCTGCTGTCAGGATTGCTAACTCACGTTCAACTGCTGTCCAATCTTCCGTTCCGTGTGTTCTTCCACCTGCTGCCGGGTCACCTGGGTTCTCGCCTGCTTTCCATACTACACCAAAGTCTGTCAGGATATAGCCGTCAAATCCATAGGTGTCTCGTAACAAGGTATTGATTATCCAGCTGTTAACGCTTGTTCCGGTCCGTTCATCACTAATTGCTTCGCCATTGGCATCCAGTGCGATTGAGTAATTTGTCATCGCTGCTGATACTGATTCTGTCTTCCCTGGTAAATCTAAGCAGGCTACGAATGGCATAATTTGTGTGAAGAATTGCCCACCGGGATATACTGTGTATTTTCCATCTACTGTGTGTGATTCTCGTCCAGCTTCCGCTGCCCCATCTCCGGGAAAGTGTTTCATCTGGCAGTTTACACTGGTGGATCCCCAACCTAGATCATTGCCGTTTTCATCATAGGATGATTGGAATCCGTTTACTGTCGCAACCGCCATATCCATCGATAATGCCGGATCTTCTCCGAATGTGCCGGTGATCCTACGCCATCTTGGTTCTGTTGCCAGGTCCATTTGTGTCGCGATCTGCATTGTTAATCCCATTGCTCGCCATTCTTCTGACATTAATCTTCCAAATTCAGCTGCTACGTCAGGATCAAATGTTGCTGCAAATCCCAGGTTGTTTGGCCATTTTGATACGCCACTACCTAATGGGTCAGCGATATAGGTCGCGGGGATAACGATGCCATCAAGCCCTTCGATGTATTCCTGAATTTTATTATTCCATCCAACGTTTACTTCTACACTTCCTCCCGGGAACCGCAAATCTCTATATCCCAGGTTTAATAGGTTCTTGGTTGTATCATCTACTTCTTCGGCACTGGCTGTTCCGATGCCGAATGGGTTCATCTTTAAGCCCATCATCTGTTCTACTGATATTTCTTTTGCCGCACTGGCTGCTCTTAATTCGGTTTCTAATCGCCAGTCTTCATGTTGATCCAATAATCCATTCTTGTTCAGATCTTTAAATGCGTATCCGTCCACCTGGATTAGCTCTAACCCTGCGCCTTTTGTATATCCCAGGGTTGTTCCGCCTTCGTTGGTCACTTTTGTCCATCCATCGGCTGTTTCCTCTTTTGTCCACAGCACGTCTCCGGTTCCCAACTCTTCAACTTCCATTGGGTATTCCGGGAGCTCTACCACTACTTCAGTCGGCTCTTCGACGACCACCTCTTTGGTTGGTTCTGCCGTCGCTTCGACTGGTGCTGTGGTCGGTGCTGTCTCTACCGGGGTCGCTTCGCCTGCGCATCCTGCCAGTAGGCTCGCCAGAAACACGAACACCAACAATATCGATAATTGTTTGCTACGTATTTTTTGCATTTCTCCTCCTATTTGTTTGTTTTGCGGATCTGTGGTGAAATAGCCTGCGTTTAGAGAACATGTTTCCAAACACACTTAGTCTATTCTGGGTGATAGTAGCATTTATAATCCGGCTTTATTGTTTATTTTGCGTAAGTGGTTGTTTCCCTTACGCAAGTGAGTTCCCCTTCTTTTAGCCTGTGGTTGTTTACTTTATTTTATTACTTCTGCTTTTTCCTCTTTTACTTGGGTTATCTTTACTTGCCCAATTCTTTTTTTGCATCATCCAAAGATTTGCGAATTACTTTATCCATATCATAATACTTGTAATTTCCCAACCTTCCACCAAAGATTACATCAGTATCCTTTTTTGCTTGCTTCTCAATTTCGTTATAAATTAAATTGTTTTTTTCATCATTGATCGGATAATATGGCTCTTCACCATAATTCCATTCTAAAGGATATTCACGGGTTATCACAGTCGTTTCTTGTTCAACAAAATTAAAATGTTTGTGTTCTATAATTCTGGTAAAAGGTGTGTAGGAATCCGTATAATTCACTACCGCATTGCCTTGGAAATTATCTATATTTAATTTCTCAGTTTGAAATCGAAGGCTCCGGTATTGAAGCCTTCCAAATTTATATGAATAATACTCATCTATCATACCGGTCCACACTAATTTGTTGGCGTATTTTCGAAAATTTTTATATTCTTCAAAAAAATTTGTATTCAACCTGACTTCAATTCCAACTAAAATATTTTTTATCATATCCGTATACCCATTAATCGGAATCCCCTGGTATGAATCATCATAATAATTATTGTTATACGTAAATCGTATCGGTAGCCTTTGAATTATAAAAGGGGGAAGTTCATAACATTTCCTCCCCCACTGTTTTTCCGTATAGCTTTTAATTAGAACTTCATATATGTCTTCACCAACAAGGTAAAGGACTTGCTCTTCTAAATTTGTTGGCTTTATATCCTTATACTTTTCTGTTTGTTCTTTTATTTTTTGTTTCGCTTGTTCAGGCGTCACTGTCCCCCACAATTCATTAAAAGTGTTCATATTGAGCGGGAGATTGAAAATCCTATCGTGGTATTTGGCTATTGGAGAATTTATAAACCTGTTAAACCGGGCAAACTGATTGACATAATCCCAAATATCTTTATCACTAGTGTGAAAAATGTGTGCACCATATACATGAATTTCTATATCTTCTATTCTTTCAGTATAACAATTGCCCCCTATATGGGGTCTTTTGTCAATAACCAGGCAGGATTTACCCCTTTTTTTCGCTTCATGTGCAAAAACTGAGCCATATAAACCAGCTCCAACGATTAAATAATCATACATTTTTTCAACCATTATTTTTTAATTAAATCCGTAAATATACCTTGATAAGGTATAAATTTTCACTGTGATTTTACGTCCAATTTTACCGGGTAAATTTAATGCCATACCCATTACTCCAAATCGCAATTTTAAATATAACCACAGATCATTTCCTTTTATGTATTTCCAAAAAGCTTTTCTTTTATAAAAATTACCTTCTTCACCAGAGCGAATTAAGAGTACCGCGGTAACCATTGTAATAATCTCTAAATAATTAAACATATATCGCCGAGTCTTTTGGTTTTTCAGTTTTTTAAGATCGACCAGTTCGATCATAAGCTTATTCACTTTTATTTGCTGGTCAATTCTCTCAATCATAACTTTCTCATTTATGGACTGATCATCCCTACCTATATAATAATGATAGAAATCAACACTTAAGTAATACATAGTTTTTATGTATGGCAGGGGTAAGTAAACAAAAAGATTATCTACATAAAACGTATGTTCAGGTAATTGAAGTCCACACTCATGCAAAACACTCGTCTTATAGATTATTGAGTGCATTAATAAATATTTGCCTTTTCTGAAATGACCAGCCTCATTCCAGGAAAATATTCGATTTTTAGGTAATATTTTTTCATAATTCATAACAGCTTTCCTGGTGACCCCTTGCTTATCATAAATATAATTACTGACCAACATATCGATAAATATTCTATCTTGTCTGAGTTGTTGTAATTTATTTATTATTTGAAGCAACGCTTTAGAATCAATCCAATCATCACTGTCAACCACTTTAAAATAGATGCCTTTAGCATTTTTTATGCCCGTATTAATTGCACCCCCATGCCCTTTATTTTTTTGATGGATCACTTTCACAATACTCGGATACCGACTCGCATAAAAGTCTGCGATGACACCAGTATTGTCTGTCGATCCATCGTTTATGATTAATACCTCAAGATCTTCGCCACCAGGCAAAACAGAATTTATACATTTTTGCATATAATTCTGTGAGTTATAACAGGGAATTACAACAGTTAAAAGTTTCAACCAAATCTGTTCCTTATTAGCCCATAGGTTTAATCAACAACTTTAATCTCAACGTTTCCTTCACCGAAAGGGCTTGTTGCTTGCAATATTATGCGATCGCTTTCCGGCTTTATTATTGCAAGCGCTTCACCATAATACGTGTCTGAAAAATCGTTTAAATATCCAACTTCATTATAAGGACAGGCGTGTCCAAACCCGAGCAATTTTCCACCTGAAACTTTAAGGTCTATTCTTCCCTTTGTTAATGGTTTCAATATACCAAATTTATCTGTGTATTTGAATCTGACATATGCAAGGTCTTCTTTTTTTATTTCATGAGACTCTGGATAAATTCCCAAAACTGTGTTTTCTTCAGCTGTCTTTAAAATTGTAGACGCTTTTTTATTCCCTTTTTTGTCATATGCTATAGCCTTTATCTCACCAGAATAATATTTTGTTTTAAAATATGCTCTGCAATTTTTCACATTCTTTTTCGTGCCTACTAATTTATCATTTACATATAATTCTATTTTGTAGGCGTTGGCATAAACATCAACCTTTGTCATCATTCCGTCGCACCCGTTCCATGACCAACTTTCCCGGGCGTTTGTCATCTTCCAAGCTGATGGAGAATGCTGGTTTTTGAAGTTATCAACCGGTACAACTGCAACATGAATAGGGTCAACTCCAAATGCGACCCTGGTATAAGCTGCTTCTGCTAATTGTTTCCCGGTTAAATCTATTCTACCGCTACCAGAACTAATCCACCCTACTCCGATAGAAAAATCTTTTGCATAGTCTTTATATTCATGAGCCCCAATTCCGGCCTCACCCAAATAGTCCATACCTGCCCAAACAAAGTCCCCAATAATTGCCGGATATTGCTGCGCTAATTTCATGAACTTAGAGGCATCCTTACAAAAAGTTTCGCTACCTAAAATTAATCTTTCAGGATATTTTTTTAGATCTTTTTTATATCTTAATATGCCGTAATTGTACCCAGATATATCAAGGTTTGCGAATGCGTCTTTAGTTTTTAAATCACTGCCTCTTAGTGTCGCTCCCAATTTCATTGTTTTGTCACCAAGCTTACCTGCCAGCCGGTTGAAAAATTCACTACCTACTGCATTTTTCTTGTTTCCCCCCTTTTCGGCATTTATGAACGCTTGCTCAGCTTTTTCATCTGTGTATACACCGAATCCCAATGAACTTAAATAGTTAAAAAACACATTAATGCCACAGGTAACCGGTCGACTGTCATCTAAACTATGTAAGTATTCCGTCATTTGCCCTGTGAGTTCAATGCCTCTTTTTTGAGCAGTTTCTGAGACTTCATTTCCAATAGAATACATAATTACAGAAGGATGGTTAAAATCCTTTTCTACCATATCATTTAAATCAATTTGCCACCAATCTTCAAAATAATTCACATAGTCATATTTTGTCTTGTGGATATACCAACAGTCAACAAATTCATCCACAACTAACATACCTTGTTCGTCACATGCTTTAAGTAAAGCTTTGGAGCAAGGATTGTGTGCGGAGCGAATTGCGTTATAACCTGCTTCTTTAAGGATTTTGACTTTTCTTTCTTCAGCAAAATCATATGCACAAGCACCTAACAAACCATTATCGTGGTGGATACAAGCCCCTCTTAAAATAACTCTTTCACCATTTATACAAAAACCGCTCTTTGCATCGTATTGAATTGATCTTATTCCAAATTCTACGGATTGTTCATCATCCAGGAATGTTACTTTGCATTTATATAAATGAGCAAATTCAGTTGACCAAAGCTTTGCTTCAGGCACGTCGCAAACAATTTTCGAATCCCCTGCCAGTTTTTCCTTTAGAGATAGAATAACACTCTCTCCGTCGAAAATTTCAATTTTAGCCTCTCCAGGGTAATTTGTTTTAATACGAATTCCTATTTCACCTCGTGTGTGATCCAAAGTCTTTATTTGTATACCATTCAATTCTATATGCTCTTGTGGTAACAAATATAGGTGAACGGGTCTGTATATCCCAGAGCCTGTATACCATCTGCTGTTAGGTTGCATTGAATTTTTAACAATAACCCTGAGCACATTAGTGCCTTCTTTTATTTTTCCAGTCATATCCGCATAAAAATTGCTATAGCCATATGGTCTGTTGGCTATCAGTTGTTCATTTAAAAATACTTCTGCGTTTTGATATACGCCTTCAAATTCAACAATGACATTATTTGTGAAAAATTCATCGACAGCCTGAAATGATTTTTCATACCAATAATCAAGCCCTTCAAACCAGCTGATATTGAAATCTCCAACGCTATCAGCAGTTCTTTTTTCTAAAAACATAGCATCGTGAGGGATTGAGATAGCCGTTTTGTCGTTTTGATCCAGGTGACCATACTGCCAATTGTCGTTAAAATTTATCTTCTTCAAACGAATTTTCCTCCTACTCCTTTGTCACTTAGTTGCAATTTCAGTTTTAGATCCTTCCGGAAAAATTATTTTGTAAATTGGAAAATAAATTACCATCTGTACACCACCATTCACAACCGTAATCACGATGTTGTAAACCGCGGTTTCAATATATTCTTTTAGAATCGGCACATAAATGGAAGCCAACAAACTACAGGTGAAGGTGATTAAAACCCAGGCAATAAAATACCACATAATCTGATACGCCACATTACCTTTTGATTTAAATGTGACATTCCTCTGCAACGGAAAATTGACACATTGCGCAACGAATAATGTGATTGCAAAGGCAATAAAATATCCCAAACCACCGGTTGCATCACCGGTCACAGGATAATCAAATGCATATGTATCAACAATCCAAAAATTGACATGAATAAACTGGAATGGCTTATCCATCCAGTTTGTGACAGAAAATAATATTTCAGGCAAAAATGTTAACATTAAATATTGCAATAACGTTACTAGTAATGAAAATAAATAAAATTTAAGAAATTGATATAAAAAATTTGATAGCTTTGGGTGTTTCTCGCTGAAATTGTTCCATTTATTTTTTATTACTGATTCTTGCATGTTTCATTTTCCCTTATATCTTCTATGATGCCTTGTCTTTTCATTTACACTGCCCATCCCGTAGCTGATTTGTCATCAACTATGGAACGGGCAGCTTGTTACATCTAATTGTATTTCTATCTCTTAGTTTTTATTCAAATGGTGATACACCTACCAGCGGAGCAACATTGTACTTCGCTACGCGTGCATCATCGATTACACCTGACCAATCCAGACCAAATGTGAAGTCATATGTGTTTCCTGCACTATCTACATAACATTCCATGTCGCGTGGCACATCTTCAAATTGTGCTTCGACTGTTTCCATGTTTGCTGGCATTTGCATTGGCAGTAAACCGGATGGTTCTACCTGTCCACTGATAATATCTAGATAGGCTTTGTCTGTCACTCCAAACCCTAAAACGATTGCATCTACTTCACTTTCAAACTCTGAGAATATCATCGGGTTTGTTAGTTCTACTGCTACAACTACCTTCTCGGCTACTGATGCAGCATATAGTACTAAGTCCAGATCTCCTGTATTGGTGATGATGGCACTTTCACCATAATACGAGCGGTTCTCTTTTTCTTCTACTGTCTTTTCCCCGTATTCATTTTCTTCTGTTGATACGATGTAATCACCACCAATCGATTCCAACCGTACATATTGTGAATCTGCTGTGTATGGCCCGTATTGTAATGATCTCGGTAAGTACACATAATCTTCTACCGTTCCATCATTCGTTGGTGTTCCGTTTTGTGGGCTGGTTATCTTGACCAGTGCAAAATCACATGCTGCTATCTCTTCCGCTGATGCTCGTACAATATCGTTTTCTGATAATGTGGGTTTGCCATCTGCATCATTCGGTCCGGTTAGTGTTTCGGATATTGTATCTGTTACTACGTTGTAATACTCGCTCGCTACTTCTACATCTATTACCGGTTTTGCTGATGCCGGTGTTATTCCACGACGACCTTGTGATTCTGGTGTGTATTTCATTGGAATATAGACTGTCGGTTTTTCTGCTGCTGCTTTTCCTATGATACCGTCACTATTTTTCACCATGACGATTGCTTTTAGCTGTGCTTCATAGCCTGCTGCATTATTTGCTTCACTGTTTACCACTGCTTTGGCATATTCTAAGTCAAGATATGGATTGTCCACTACGCCTACGTTGAAGAACGTTACCAGTGTTCTTCTTGTTGAATCGATCATGATTTGATCCATGGCTTCCTGGCCCAATTCTTCTACACCAAGCGCATAGACTTCCATTGCCATGTCGACGTCTGGCTGTCCTGCGCGTCCTTCTCCACCAAATCCGTCTACCCCTGCTGTCAGGATTGCTAACTCACGTTCAACTGCTGTCCAATCTTCCGTTCCGTGTGTTCTTCCACCTGCTGCCGGGTCACCTGGGTTCTCGCCTGCTTTCCATACTACACCAAAGTCTGTCAGGATATAGCCGTCAAATCCATAGGTGTCTCGTAACAAGGTATTGATTATCCAGCTGTTAACGCTTGTTCCGGTCCGTTCATCACTAATTGCTTCGCCATTGGCATCCAGTGCGATTGAGTAATTTGTCATCGCTGCTGATACTGATTCTGTCTTCCCTGGTAAATCTAAGCAGGCTACGAATGGCATAATTTGTGTGAAGAATTGCCCACCGGGATATACTGTGTATTTTCCATCTACTGTGTGTGATTCTCGTCCAGCTTCCGCTGCCCCATCTCCGGGAAAGTGTTTCATCTGGCAGTTTACACTGGTGGATCCCCAACCTAGATCATTGCCGTTTTCATCATAGGATGATTGGAATCCGTTTACTGTCGCAACCGCCATATCCATCGATAATGCCGGATCTTCTCCGAATGTGCCGGTGATCCTACGCCATCTTGGTTCTGTTGCCAGGTCCATTTGTGTCGCGATCTGCATTGTTAATCCCATTGCTCGCCATTCTTCTGACATTAATCTTCCAAATTCAGCTGCTACGTCAGGATCAAATGTTGCTGCAAATCCCAGGTTGTTTGGCCATTTTGATACGCCACTACCTAATGGGTCAGCGATATAGGTCGCGGGGATAACGATGCCATCAAGCCCTTCGATGTATTCCTGAATTTTATTATTCCATCCAACGTTTACTTCTACACTTCCTCCCGGGAACCGCAAATCTCTATATCCCAGGTTTAATAGGTTCTTGGTTGTATCATCTACTTCTTCGGCACTGGCTGTTCCGATGCCGAATGGGTTCATCTTTAAGCCCATCATCTGTTCTACTGATATTTCTTTTGCCGCACTGGCTGCTCTTAATTCGGTTTCTAATCGCCAGTCTTCATGTTGATCCAATAATCCATTCTTGTTCAGATCTTTAAATGCGTATCCGTCCACCTGGATTAGCTCTAACCCTGCGCCTTTTGTATATCCCAGGGTTGTTCCGCCTTCGTTGGTCACTTTTGTCCATCCATCGGCTGTTTCCTCTTTTGTCCACAGCACGTCTCCGGTTCCCAACTCTTCAACTTCCATTGGGTATTCCGGGAGCTCTACCACTACTTCAGTCGGCTCTTCGACGACCACCTCTTTGGTTGGTTCTGCCGTCGCTTCGACTGGTGCTGTGGTCGGTGCTGTCTCTACCGGGGTCGCTTCGCCTGCGCATCCTGCCAGTAGGCTCGCCAGAAACACGAACACCAACAATATCGATAATTGTTTGCTACGTATTTTTTGCATTTCTCCTCCTATTTGTTTGTTTTGCGGATCTGTGGTGAAATAGCCTGCGTTTAGAGAACATGTTTCCAAACACACTTAGTCTATTCTGGGTGATAGTAGCATTTATAATCCGGCTTTATTGTTTATTTTGCGTAAGTGGTTGTTTCCCTTACGCAAGTGAGTTCCCCTTCTTTTAGCCTGTGGTTGTTTACTTTATTTTATTACTTCTGCTTTTTCCTCTTTTATAGGAATAATGATATTTAATTTAAATATGTCATTTTCAGACTGTATTGACATCGTCCCACCATACTTTTCAGTTAAATATTTGATGCTTTTGATCCCGTAACCATGATATAGATTATCTGATTTCGTTGTAACGGGTAATCCATTTTCAAAAACTATTTCATGTTCAAAGTAATTGGATATATTAATGATTACATAATTGCCTTTTGAGATGACTTTAAGGCTAATTATCCTTTTTTCTTCATCATCAATCTTTTTTACGCTTTCTATGGCGTTGTCAAGAGCATTACCAAATATAGAATATGTGTCTGACGGCGACATAAAATTCAATTTGCTTCCATCAGCTATGCAGGTAAAATTAATGTTATGTTTGCTCCAAAATAAGCTTCTTTCCGATAACAAAACATCCAATGCTTCGTTATCTGTTTTTACCGACGTGCCATATATTGTTGTTGCCATTTCCAACTCATTGATGGTTTCTTTTTGTTTATCTGAATTGGTTGACAGTTTCAATTCTGATATCTGATAAATTAAATCGTGGTATTTCATGTTTATTATCTCAATGTTTTCCGCAGACAATGTATGTTTTTCTTTTTCTAAGTGTAACAAATGGATCATAATTTCATTTTCTTTTTCCAATTTACTTCTTTCAAACATACCAAAATGAAGTAACAAAAGCAAAACACAACAAAACAAATCAAATATGTATGAACCCAGTGTTTGTGGCTCGTTCCTGCCCGTCCACAATCCGAAAATATAAACAAAAAAAGATGCAAAAAACATAAAGGCGATGATGTGTCCGCTTCTCACACCAGCTATATTATCGTGTTGAAAGCGTCGAACAAAAATCAGGTAAAACAGGGTGTATATAATGAAAAATATAGCAACAATTACAATTTGATAATGTAATCCCGACTCTATATGAAATGCAAACCGGATCGATCTTGCAATAGAATAAACCATATGCTGTACAACTATTGCTGCAGTAGCATAAAATAGTAATTCTTTAATTGAAGAAATTTTAAAACATGCCCATATAACCCCTAACGACAAGAGCATCATTGCGATAAAACCAAAAGTAAACCAATTGCCTATCGCAAAAACCTCCCAAAAATATACACTTGGAAATATAAATGGAATCGCCAAATATACTCCAATTATAAAAATAATTGGATAAATTTTGAATCGTGGTTTAAGAAATATACAAAACATCAATTCAACAATAATGATTTGAGTGTGAAAATTTCTAAAAAAATCAATTAAAAATAAAAAAATATTGTTCATAATCCACCCCCCATGTAATTTGTGAGTTGAGCCATAAAATCCTTTTTCTTGCGGCGACTTACCTGAACTTCATCTTTCCCAACAACAATATGGTTGGGATGCAATTCAGTCACATGTCTAAGATTAATCAGATAAGCGTTATTGCATTTTGAAAAATTCTTAATTCTTAATTCTTCTTCCATCTTTTTTAATTGACCGTATGTTTCATAATTACCATGTTCAGTGTGATATATCAATTTGTGGTTTAAGACTTCTATATAATAAATCTCGGATATCAGAATTTTCTTTTTCACATCGCCTATATCTATTGATATACCGTATTCCTGATGTTTGTTTACATAGTCTATTGCTTTATTTAATTTTATTTCGAAATCAAAATAATTAACTGGTTTCACCATAAAATCCAAAGCATTCACTTCATAACCTTTTATTGCATATTGCATCAGGTTGGTGATGAAAACCAACGCGACATTTGGATCTACCTTGCGCAACCTTTTTGATGTTTCCATCCCATCAATTTGAGGCATTTTTATATCCATAAAAACAATATCATAATTCAGTTCGTAATCGGATAAGAATTGAAAACCATTAGTAAACCAAACACTTGAAAACAGGACACCCGTTTTCAGGCTGTATTGTTCAAGAAATTTTTTTAGGCTTAAAAAACATTGCTCTTCGTCTTCGACAATAGCAATTCTTATCATTTTCGCATTTCCATTTAAAGTAGGTTTTGGATTTCAGTGCCTAATAAAGCATTTTTCATATTATATTCTTTTTTTATCTTTATGACGAAAAAGAAAAGCTCGGAAAAGCTTTGTCAAACCTTTAAGTAAATTTCCATTGACCATGACTAACATTGCTTGAGCCATGTCTTTCGTCACAAGTCCTCCCGTCATTTTAACAATCCCTCGGAAAGGTAAATGGTAGATAAATAATATATTAAGGTCTGGCTTACCTCTCGCAATACTCGTGTTTTTAAAATGTCTAAGTAAGCGAAATATTAAACGCGCCAGCCCAGATCTGGCATAATACATCTGACAGATTGCGTCATTCATAGATAATGGGCTATTCAAGTCCCAGTCGGATTCAGGGGCTGCAAAACCCAATAGAGCTTCAAATTCAGGTTTTGAGACATTTTTTACATTTCCAGAATAATATGAAATGATTGTTTCAGGATTATAAGGGCAATACACCGCCGTACCCTTAATATCCAAATTAGCAGAAAGGTGAATGTCTTGGACGCTTGAACCTACCATGATTCTGTAACAAGTGGGTTCTATTTCCCAATGCCCAGAATAAATATTAAAATAACGAAAAGCTTTATCATCCAGAAAAACGTCAACCGATTTACTCTCTTCAGGAATTAAAAATACCTTTGCAAAGCCTTTAAGTTCCTTTGTTGGCCGAAAGACTTTGCTATCAGGACATCCAATATAAACTTGAGCAACTTCGGACCCTGGTATTTTGCCCGTGTTTTTTATAGTAAAAGAAACTCGGGATTCGCTAACAATGAGATTGGTATATTCAAAGCTCGTATAACTTAAGCCAAAACCAAAAGGGAAATGCGCCGGTGTATCAACAGTTTCGAAATAGCGATAGCCAACATATGGACCTTCGCGGTATTCAGCACTGCGTTGCTTTCCCGGATAATAAGTGCTTACAGGCATATCTTCATAAACCATTGGATACGTTTCTGCAAGCTTGCCACTTGGATTTACCTGGCCCGTTAATACTTTGAGCATCGCAGGTGCCCCTGCCTGACCACCCAGTCCGCCTAGAACCAGCGCTTTACAATCTTCGATCCATGGCATTTCAACAGGACTACCTCCCGACAAGATAACAACTATATTTGGGTTTATAGCAGCTAATTTATGTAACAATTCTTTTTGATTGGAAGGTAAACGCATATGCTCCCTATCCATTCCTTCGGTTTCATAAATCTCTGGTAATCCCATGAATAAAAGTACCACGTCTGTTTTCTTTGCTATCTCAATGGCTTGTACTTGAAGATTTGTATCAGACTTGCCATTACGTCTAAACCCCGGGGCAAATCCCATATTTTCCAAATCGAACTTGTCGATCACATCCAGAGTGCTTTCCAAACGCGTCGGATTCACATGACTGCTTCCAGCACCTTGATATCGTGGAACATTGGCAAAATCACCAATGATTGCTATCCTGGTGCCAGGCATGAGAGGTAATATTTCTTGGTGATTCTTTAATAAGACAATGGATTGCTCTGCTGCTTTTTCAGCCATAGATTGATGGGTTTCTTCATCAAAAATTATGGTTTGATCTTGCGAGTCAGATCTTACAGAAAAAATAAAATCCAATAATTTATCAACCTGCTGGTTGACCAATTCTTCCGATATTAGCCCTTCCTCAACCGCACTCTCCAATTCGCGATCGCTAATACCTCCTGAACCGGGCATTTCGAGGTGACTACCTGCCATTACTCCTTGCACATGATCGTTAGACCCTCCCCAGTCACTAATCACAACACCATCAAAACCCCATTCTTTCACCAAAATAGTCTGCAGCAAATGTTCATTTTCATTAGCGTAAATACCATTTATTTTGTTATACGAACTCATTATTGATTTTGGGTTACCTTCTTTTACAGCTATTTCAAAATTGGTGAGGTAAATTTCGCGCAAGGTGCGTTCATCAACCACACTATTGTTCGTCATGCGGTTTAACTCCTGGCTGTTAGCTGCAAAATGCTTGGGGCATGCAGCCACCTTTTGGCTCTGAATGCCCCGAATATATCCTGCTGCCAGTTTGCCAGAAAGATAGGGATCCTCAGAAAAATATTCGAAATTTCTCCCACATAGCGGACTTCGCTTAATGTTGAGACCCGGACCTAGAACCACGTTTACTTCTTGAGCTATAGCTTCCATTCCCAAGTGCTGACCGATTGATTCGCATAATTCCGGATCCCAACTACAAGCCAAAGCAGAAGCTGTTGGCCAACATGTGGATGGTTGAGATTCATTTAACCCCAGATGATCACTACTTCCAACTTGTTTTCGTAACCCGGTTGGTCCATCGGAAAGATAAATGGAATCAATGTCTAGCCTTTCAATTGGTTTTGTCGTTTGATTGTCCCTGCCTGAAAGTAAACCACATTTTTCGGAAATAGTCATTTTATCAATTTGATATTTATATTGCATTAATTTCTCTGTCTCTTTTATTCTTTTTCTAGTTGGGCAATTATGCATTTTCCAGTTAGTAACTTTGTTTTGACAATTTAAAAATATAATAACAGATGAGGATCTCTAGTCTCAGTTTTCTAACAACCAAACAGGATATACGGCCGCCGGCGTCCGAAGCGGGTAAAAGTGCGGTCGGACAATGTACCCATCAAAAGCGTCGTGATCGTAGCGGTGATCGCACTGATGGCCACCATCCAGGCAATCGGCCGCGGATTGGGTGTCAACGTGTCAAAAACAAAGGTATTAAACCACGCGTTTTCTACCCCCCAGGCAATTTGCCCCGAAAGAGAAAGTAAGCCAATCACAAACCAGGCACGTACTGATAGCGGAGTCCGGTGGGCTTTTTGTGTCGTCATGATGAATCCTTTGAGATGAATTTCGAACAGGTTAATTATAGCTATAGTTAATGATCGGCTTCAAGAATATCAACATTTAAAACGCTGGAAATCAAGTGAATTTGGCATATAATAAAAAAGCCCATAATACAAAGGCAAAATGTGAAAGAAGATAACAGCTTCAGGGAACTCTCATTGAAAAAAATTCAAGCCTTTCAAAAGCATACGAATTTGAAAGGTGCTTTTCGTTATTTATTTAAGAAAATATTTTTGATAGTATTAACCATTTTTTTGGGAACCTTTATTACTGTTCTGATAGTTAATCGTCCCATTCCATCCACTTTCGGAATGAGTGAACCACAACTGGATTCAGCCATCCAAAAACGCATTGAAAATGCTGTTCGAATGTACCGGCAGGATCATCCGGAGATTAATAATCTTTCGGTTGCAGATCGCGAGAAAATACTGAATGATTACCGAATGCAGTTAACAGAAGAAAGTGGAATTAATGATCCTTTTCTAAAAAAACATGTGAAATGGACATTGAATGCACTCCGGTTTAATTGGGGCACTATAGGTATTACCAATGTTCAGCCATTAGAGTTTTTTGCACAAGGCCGCACACGATTTAACTTAAATGAGGTGTTACTACAGTATTTACCCATGACATTATTATTGGTCGGGGCTTCGTACCTGCTGTTATTTGTTTTTGGATTACCCCTGGCTTTATTCCTCAGCCAAAGAACTCATAAATGGTATGACCGCTTGATTACCTGGATTGCCCCCATCTCATCAGTTCCCAGCTGGGTAATAGGCATTTTATTAATCATGTTTTTCGCTGTGGAGTTAAAGATACTGCCCGCTTTTGGTATGTTTGGAACTTTACCACCAGATACAAAATGGGGTTACATTCCAGTGATTGCCAAACATATGATACTTCCAGTGACAGCCATATTTTTGAGTTTGTTTTTCCAACTGGTTTATTCCTGGCGCACCATATTTGTCACCTTTGGCAAGGAAGATTATGTCGAATTAGGCACCGCCATGGGCATGAAACCGCGCCGACTGAGAAGGAATTATATTCTCAAACCCACCCTGCCTTTTGTGATCACAAACTTCTCTCTTTTGTTAATCAGTTTCTGGCAGATGACCATGGCATTGGAAATCATTTTTCAGTGGCGCGGGATTGGCTGGCTGTTCATTAATGTTGGTTTACCAAACTTTTGGGGGGAAAGCATGTACCCGGGAGAATTAATCATTGCAGTTTCATTAATCGTTTTATTTGCTTATTTATTAGGAATCACAGTTTTTCTTCTGGATTTTATCTACGTTTTGGTTGATCCCAGAATACGACTGGTTCAAAAAGAACCAACACTTCGAATGATCCATGCACGACGTTGGTTATTTTCCAAAAAAAGAAATACTTTTCGGGATGAGCAGGCTTCTACAAAGTGGACACAATTTTACGAACAACGTCAAAAGAAGTTCAATGTTCGAGAAGTTTTAAATGGCATTAAACAAGATCTGCAAAATTCATTTTTGGGGATCAATCGATTTGCAATGGAATTTAAACGCTTTCCTTCGGCATTATTAGGGCTTTTCATAATTGTTTTATTGATGATAGGTTCTATTTATGCGTTAATTGCATTACCTTACAGGGAAATTGGAGCAGCCTGGGGTGGGTCCACCATGTTTGGTAGGGCAGATGTGCCAAAACTTGCCAGACCAGCCTGGTTTAATTTTTTTACAAGTTCAAAGAATCTTTCCACTTTAATTCTCAATGAACAATCTGAAAACACGGTAAGAGATGAGAAAAAATTGGAAAGTGGTGGAAAACAAATTTCTATCGTCTACTTACTGGACTATTATTATGCAGATTTTCCGGATGAAATGAATTTGTATCTCACAGGTAATTTTCAAGAAAAAAGCCCTTTTGCTTCCATGCAATGGATTACACCGGATGGGCGCGAATTCAATTTGAGGGGTCTGTCAGGTGGGTCGACACGGACATATAATTTTGAAGAGAATATACCCGCACGTCGATTGGTTTCACAAAATGAAAACTGGCAGGAATGGTTCAATTTCACCCGTATCTTTCCAACCCCATTTTATTATGTGCTGTTTGCCGATCCTAACGTCAATACCCCACAGGTGCTGAATGGGCTCTATCAATTGCGGATCAGCGGTATTACCTTTGAGGAAGCAAGTGATATCAACACTGAATTGGTGATGTTGGGGCAGGTGTATGGTCTTGCAGGTACTGACTATTTACGGCGTGATCTTTCGGTGCCTTTGTTCTGGGGGATGCCATTTGCGCTGATCATCGGGCTATTTGGTTCTTTAGCAACAACGATTTTATCCATGGTACTGGCTGCAACCGGTGTCTGGTTTGGGGGTTGGGTGGATGATTTGATCCAACGATTGACCGAATTGAACCTGGTTTTACCCATCCTGATGATCAGTGTATTGGCGTATGCCTATTTGAGGATCAGCATCTGGCTGATTTTCCTCATTGTTATATTATTAAA
>JAHYJK010000159.1 GCA_019429225.1 Anaerolineaceae bacterium | reverse complement strand
ATTCCTGATGGAACATCCAATGCTAAGATGGGAGTTGGTTGTTGGATTGCCCAAGTTATCAGTTCAGCGGTTGAGCCATGTGGTGATCCTTTGAGACTATAGCCAATCAGACCATCCAGGATTAATGCTGGATTCTGCACATAGTCAACTTGATGAACTGGGTAAATGGGAATACCCATTCTTTGAGCGATATCCAGCTGGTGCCCAGGAATGGGAGTGAAATTCTGGGGTGGTTTTGAAATTACGATAAATACATTCGCTCCCCAATTGTGTAATCGTCTGGCAGCCACCAGAGCGCCACCACCATTCCCCCCTGTGCCGGCCAATACAACAATCCGTTTTCCTACCGGATTATTTTCAAGAAATCGAATTCGTGCTAAGTGAGCCAGATTTCTGCCTGCATTTTCCATCATCTGAATCAATTCGATCTTATAGTCCTCCATCATGGCGCGGTCCACTTCGATCATTTGCTGTGTGGTTAGAAATGGTATTTCTAATTTCGGGGAAGGAATTTCCATAATTCTCCTTGCGTTTGAATACTACCCTGTCGCTATTGAGAAGACCAGGTTGTCGCAAAATCCGGATAAAGGGTTAATCCACCATCGACAAATAATGTTTGTCCGGTGATATAAGCTGCATCATCGGATGCCAGAAAGGTAGTAACAACTGCCATTTCTTCTGCAGTTCCTGCCCGGCCTAAAGGAATATGTTTTTCCACTTCTTTCTTCCTGACCGGATCATCTACCCAGGCACGATTGATGGGGGTTATGGTGGCACCTGGACCGATGCCATTCACCCGAATGCCATTTTTTGCGTATTCTAATGCTAACGTGCGGGTCAGGTTTTGCATGCCCCCTTTGCTTACAGAATAACTGAGAAATTGTGGTTTTGGAATTTCTTGATGAACACTGGATATATTAATAATTACCCCGGGCTTTTTTTCTGAAAGAAAATGTTTAATCACTTCCCTGGCAACGAGAAAAGCTCCGGTTAGATTTACATCCACTACCTTTTGAAAGTCACTCAGGGTGATTTCATGGGAATTTCCAGCCATTTGAATGCCGGCATTATTGATTAAGATATCCAGACCTCCGAAATTTTCGATCACATCTTCAACCATTTTGATCACTTGATCTTCTTTGGTTACATCCGCTTGCACAAGAAAATGGTTGACCCCATGCTCTTTATCATTATGGTAGTAGTTATCCAAAACTTGATGGACCAACTCATCCGTTTTTTCTGCTTCAATCATATTGCTTCGGTAATTAATCGCAACATGAGCTCCTTCTGCAGCAAATTGTACGGCGATTGCCTGTCCAATTCCAGACGATGCACCGGTTATTAATACCTTCTTTCCTTTTAGACCATTCAATGTTCCCTCTCCTTTTTATGAACAGAAAAAGTATCCTTTCAATAATTAGCGGTCAGGGTGTTTTTTGGCGTGCGCCTGCACGCCAAAAAACACCCGCTTGCCCCGATTTATTGAGATGATACCAGAAAAACGTAGGTCGATACAAGAATCATTTTAACCATGTTTCTGTTTTATGCTTTGTAAATATCAATCATTGTACCCAACAAACTTAATGCATGTTCCCGCTTGCGTTGAAAAGCATTTCTCCCAATAATGGAACCGAATCCTCCACCGTCTCGAATTGCGTGAATTTCCTCAAGTAATGATGTATCAGAGTCCTTTTTTGCGCCACCAGAAAATATCACAATTCTTCGGCCATCAAACGCACTTTGGACAACATGTCTGACTCGTTCTGTCAGTGTGGCACGGGGGATATCATATTGTTCATAAACTTTTTGAGCTGCAGCTAATTCAATATTTGCAGAGGGAAGTTTCACTTTAATGATGTTCGCCCCTAATTGCGCTGCAATCTGAGCTGAATAGGCAATAATATCAAGTGCAGTTTCACCCTGGGAGGATATAGATGACCCACGCGCATAGGACCAGACAACCACTGGCAACCCTACAGATTTTGCCTGCCTGGTCAGGTTCATCAATTGTTCGTAAAGGTAGCGTCTTTCTGACGTTCCTGGATAGATCGTATAACCAACCGCTGTGCATCCCAATCGGAGTGCGTCTTCAATTGCGGCGGTTTGAGCGCCTAATGGATCCTTTTCATCCTGTAAGATATCATGACTATTCAACTTAAGGATCAATGGAATTTCTCCAGCGTACTCAGCAGCTACAGCTTCAATAAATCCCAAGGGGGCAGCATAGGCATTTAGTCCGGCCTCAATAGCCAATTCAATATGATATCTTGGGTCATACCCGGCAGGATTAGGCGCAAAGCTTCTGGCAGGTCCATGTTCAAAACCCTGATCAACTGGCAATATGATCATTTTGCCGGTTCCTTGCAATTTGCCATGATTTAATAAACGAGATAAGTTTGTGAGCACCCCAGGGTTTTCACTTTGATACCAACCTAATATTTCTTTTGTTTTTGTCGACATTTTTTCTCCTTGTTCGTAAATATTTTTTCTTCCAAACCAGCTATTGTTTTTTTAGTGCTTTTGCTGTAAGAGGTATCCAACCAATCCAGTCCAACCAGTTTGGTGACTTGCGCCCAGGCCGGATCCATTTTCGCCATTGAAGTATTCATAGAACAGAATGTAATTATTCCAATCAGGATTATCCTTGTATTCCATATTGTCGAAATTGATTGGACGGTTGCCTTCTTCATTTTTCAAGAACAATCTGATCAGGCGATCAGATAAATCCTGTGCAACCTGCTGTAAATTCATATAATTTCCTGAACCAGTTGGGCACTCTACCTCTAAATCATCCCCATAATAATCATAAAATTTATACAGAGATTCTATGATTAGAAAATTAATTGGGAACCAGATCGGACCCCGCCAATTGGAATTTCCTCCAAATAATCCACTTTCTGACTCAGCTGGTTGGTAATTTATGCTAAACTCTTTACCTTGATAGGAAAATTGATAAGGATTTTCTTGATGGTATTTTGAAACGGAACGGATTCCATATTCTGAAAGAAATTCGTTTGGATCCAATAAATAACGTAATTCACTGATCAGTCGTTCACGTGTCAGGATAGAAACGATGTGACGTTTACCAACTCCCTCCACTTCGACACTGGCCATATTCCCGCTCAGGTGTGGGCGTTGTTCAGTGAACCAGTGCATTCTACGGGCAAAATCTGGCATAGATTCGAGAACTTCTGGTTCCAGTGTTTCAATTGCGATCAAAGGCATCAATCCAACCAGGGAACGTACTTTTAATGGCATGATGCTTCCATCCGGCAGGTGAAGTGCATCATAGAAAAAGTTATCGTTGTCATTCCATAAACAATGACCCTGTCCTCCACAATTCGTCATGGCATTGGCGATTCCAAGGAAGTGTTCGTAAAATTTCGAAGCAAGATCCTGATAAATGAGATTCTCTTTTGCCAGCTCCAATGATATTTTTAACATGACCAGGCTATAAAACGCCATCCAGGCGGTTCCATCGGATTGATCAATATGACCCCCGGTGGGTAATTGATGGCTGCGATCAAACACGCTGATATTATCGAGTCCCAAAAAACCACCCTGGAAAATATTATTTCCATCAGCATCTTTCCGATTTGTCCACCAGGTGAAATTTAATAATAGCTTTTGGAATACCCTTTCAAGGAACTCGCGATCGGGTTTTCCCTGGTGTTTCGCGTCAATTTCATAAACTTTCCAAGCAGCCCAGGCATGAACTGGTGGGTTCACGTCCCCAAATGCCCATTCATAGGCTGGCAATTGACCATTTGGGTGCATATACCATTCACGTGCCATCAAGATCAATTGACGTTTAGCAAAATCAGAATCAATCACAGCCAGTGGGATGGTATGGAATGCCAGATCCCAGGCAGCATACCAGGGGTATTCCCATTTATCTGGCATGGAGATAATATCAAAATTTGTAAGGTGAGCCCATTGATGGTTTCTCCCTTGCTTGCGGCGTTCCGGGGGAGTAGGGGTTCCTGGATCACCTTGCAGCCATTGTTCTACATCATAATAATACAATTGCTTGTTCCACAACATCCCGGCAAATGCCTGTCGTTGAATCGATGCCATATCCTCAGATAATTCTTTTGGTTGGATGGCAGCATAGAATTCATTGGCTTCAGAAATTCTGCGGGAAAATAGATCTTCAAACTGATTGAATGGTTTACTATGCACCTTTTTGGAAAGCCGCAATTGAATGCTGGAGGATTGTCCTGATGCGATAACTTTATGAAAGTATGCAGCAACTTTTGTCCCGGATTTATCAGGGTTGATAGCATTTTTGTCACCCTCTATGAGATAGCGATGAAAAGAATCTTTTTTATATGGATTTTCATTTTCAATATTGTATAAACGTTGATTATTCGTTTCGTTTTCTGTAAACAGCAGATCGATTGCCTCTTGAGCATATAAATAATACTCATCTTGTGCTGCATGGCTTCCTTTTACAGTCAAATAATTTCCGGCTGATTCAACTTGTTTCATCACTGGCTTTTCATTAACATCACCCATTGGACCAGCTGCATACCCCCAACTCCATGTGTTGCGATACCAGAGCGTTGGTAACAGATGTAGTTCAGCATCTTCTGGTCCGCGGTTGAAAGCACTAATTTTAATCAGGATATCGTTTTGGTCAACCTTTGCATATTCCACAAAAACATCGAAATACTTGTTTTGGTCAAAAATTCCGGTATCGACGAGTTCAAATTCTGGCTCAGTACGTCCGCGCTGTTGATTTTCCGTGATTAATTCTGTATAAGGGAAGCGAGATTGTGGATATTTGTACAGATATTTCATATAGCTGTGGGTTGGTGTGCTGTCCAGATAAAAATACTGTTCTTTTACATCTTCACCATGATTTCCTTCCGCACCCGTTAAGCCATATAAACGTTCTTTCAAAATTGGGTCTTTTCCATTCCAGAGGGCAACCGCAAAACATAAATATTGATAACGGTCACTGATACCGGCTAACCCATCTTCGTTCCATCGATACGCCCGACTGCGAGCATGATCATGTGGGAAATAATCCCAGGATGTTCCAAATTCACTATAATCCTCACGTACAGTCCCCCAGGCACGTTCACTGAGATAAGGCCCCCAATTTTTCCAATTACTTTCGCGCTTTCGATAACTATCGAGACGGATTTGTTCAGTTGTTTTTTTCACTCTTTTCTCTCCTGCTTTTGTCATTTTTTGATGCCATTGATATCCAGAAAACGAGTTGGATTTTGTTCACTGTCCACTCAATCTCGCACCGCGGCAAAATTTTGAACAGAATTATTGTTCTTTTGATCTACTTATGTAATTTAGCCTGCCTTTTTGACGTCATTGCAACCGTATCTCTTACATTATATTTACATGATAACATATGAGAATCCAGTCTTTACAGGTAAGAATTCACTTGAAAAGAGCGTCTTATTCGATGAAAGAGAGAATAAATGAAAGGAAATGAAAATGAACAAACCACTTCACATTACAGATAATGAATTTCAAAATAAAGTATTGGATGCTTCCATTCCGGTAGTTGTTGACTTTTGGGCTCCATGGTGTGGTCCATGTAAGTTTATTGCACCTATTCTCGATAAAATCGCCGCTGATTTTGAAGATAAAGTATTGATTGCTAAAGTAAACACGGATGAGAATCCTGAATGGGCTACCAAATTAGGAGTGCAAGGGATTCCTACCTTGTTGTTTGTCTCCCAGGGAGAGATTAAATCCCGATTGGTTGGTGCGGCTCCTGCTCAGCAAATCATTGCGAAAATTAATGAGTTGTTACCGGTTACTACCGGGTAAATCATTGTTTAGACTTATCTGATCTAAACTCATAATGCGAGTTTAGATCAGAATTTAATGAAAGGATATGGATGAGAAAAAGTCAGGCTGGACAAAAAGCAAATGAGATTATTTTAAACACAGTAGAAGGTGATACTTTTACCCTCTCAGAAGAACTTCAAAAAGGGAAAAATGTTCTACTGGTCTTCTTAAGACATCTGGGTTGACTGCCCTGTCGTGAACATGCTGCACAGTTGTGCCAGCGTCAGGAAGAATTTGAACAGTTGAACACCAGAGTTGTCATCATCTCATTTGGAACATTGCCTGCCCTGCAAGCATGGATGAAAGAAACCTGCATTACATTTGATGTGCTGCTGGATCCGGATCTTTCAGTCTATAGAGCTTACGAGTTAGAAGAATCTCGCTGGCGATCGTGGAGCCCAAAAACCTTGTGGACTTATGCCAGATTACTGCTTTCGGGTCGAAAATGGCTGCCGAAAGAAGGGGATACCTCCCAAATGGGAGGAGATTTTATTATCGATTCAAAGGGAACCGTCAGGTTGGCATATCGGAGCAAAGAACCAGCAGATCGGCCGGCTGTCAGTAAATTATTGGAAATATTGAAAAGTATATCCTGACATTTAAATCTTAATCATAATCATGACTTCATTCCGCGTGAGAAAGCCTGGCACCCAGGGCGGATTATAGCCTGCAACAATATAGTCACCTTCGGATTCAAGTCCTTCTTTTTCCAACCATAAATGGAGGCGCTGTTTGGCTTTACTGATTTTTGCTCCCTGAAAGTACCCCGAGTAGCGAATGGCTGCCATCGTAAGGGGGGGCACACTCGTAAATTGGACAGCGCTATTTTTGGGTTTAGGCAGGGTGTCCAGGGTGAATTCTGAAGGCATGATGAAGGCAACTGTGTAATTTCCATCCCCACTGACTGTGACCGGTTTGGTCATGGCGATCTTTTGGGATTGTGATACCTGGACTGGCGTCGTCATGGCGATCTTTTCGGTTTTGATGTTGTTGCCAAATATATAGTCAGCCAGAGTGTTGAATCCTTTAAATACAGCTTTTCGATAGCTTGTTTCATTGACGGTAACTTCTGCTTTGATATAAGCCGGGTATAGACGCAGCTCTATGTCATTTTCTTTTCTGATAACGGAATAATCAGGTGTTTCTGTCATAATAACCTCTTTCGATTAAACATACTACAAACATATTACATAATCAAATAAAAGATTATGAAAATTGTTACAATATAAAAATGTATCGAAGTAGTCCCTGTAAATTTATAAGAAAATACATCATATCCACCAGAGTGATCTAAAAGAAATTTGATTTGATTTTTACTAAATATATTGCCGGTCAAAAACTCAATAAGTGAATCATTAAAGTTAATAGAACACATCACATTGGAACTAAACTAACTTATAATTATTGAATTCAAGGATTTATCTGATAAAATTCATCTAATCTGGAGGAATGTTGAATAGGTATCTGAAAGATTATAAATGGTCGAATATCTTTGCTATGGTAAGGAATTTAAAGTCAGATCCTAAAATTTGCCCAGATGAATTTCATCACCATTTGGTGGTAATTACGGGGGCCACCTCCGGAATTGGTTATGTTACAGCCAGAAAATTCGCTTCTAAGGGAGCCGATTTATTATTTATTAATCGAAATGAAGATAAATCAAAAAAATTATGCAATGATTTAAATGCTGAATTTAATTCATATTGCTCTTATCTAATTGCTGATTTTTCAAAATTATCAGATGTACACAAAGTCGCTAAAGAATTATCCACCATTGAAAGAGATATTGATGTAATCATCCACAATGCCGGTGTGTTTCTTACCAAAAAGACCCTGACCAAAGATAACCTGGAAACAGTCTTTCAAACAAATTATCTCAGCACTTTTATCTTGAATTATTATCTTCGGGAAAAACTAAGAAATCAGAAAAAAGGAAGAATCCTGTTCGTTAATTCTGAGGCATACCGATTTGCTGTGTTTGGTGTTCATTTAGATGATTTATCCTGGGATAAACACAATTATGCCGGCATCAAAAGTTATGGTGCAGCAAAAATGGCTCAATTACTCTCGATGATTAAATTGCATGAATATTACCAGGGGACAGAGATAACCGTTAACGCAATGCATCCAGGAAATGTCAGAACGAACAGTGGTCAAAATAATAATTGGTTTTATAAATTATCAAAGAAAATTTTTATTGATAGTTCTGCTCGTCCTTTAGAGAATTCAGCAGAAGCTCTTTATTATCTGGGAGTTTCTTCTGAGTTGGAAAACATTTCGGGGAAATTTTTTAACCTCACAACAGAAGAAGAGCTCGCTCCTCCTGCGTTGGATAAGGATGCTGCAGAAGAATTATGGAGGATCAGTATGGATTTAGGTGGTATTAATGGTCGCTAAGGATAATAAAGTCGTGATTGTCGGTGCTGGTATGGCGGGTTTAACCGCAGCTGCCTATTTAACCAGGGAAAATTACAAGGTATTATTGGTAGATAAAAATGAGCGAGTTGGGGGATTAGTTGGAACTTTTGAAAGTAACGGTTTCTTCTTTGATTCCGGTCCAAGGGCTTTTGTAAATTCAGGTATTGTGAAACCCATATTAACTGATTTAGGTATCCAAGCTGAATACTTAGAAAATAAGATTACGATTGGGGTTGAAGACCAATTTTTCAAAATTCATTCGATGGATGATTTGCAGGTATATAAACGAATATTGGTTGATCTTTACCCTGAAAACATGATTGAAATCGAAG
>JAHYJK010000158.1 GCA_019429225.1 Anaerolineaceae bacterium | reverse complement strand
TATGCGGCTCATCGTCAATGATGAGGGTGCGGAGCATTCGTTGCTTCTTGGTATGCTCAAAGATAGTGAAATTCATGGCCTGATTCAATAGCTTAATAAAAATAGCTTAAAAGAACTTGTCCGGAGGAGCCTTTGCAGCCCATCAACGAAGAGCCTGATCTGTGAATTTTTCAATGTTTGATGATTTTCCTTGCCATCCATTCCTTCCCCGCCTGCACCCTGCAGAAATACAAGCCTTTGGGCAAATCCCCTGCATCCCATCCAAATTGCTGCTGCCCGACTGGCAGTTGGCCGTGATGCAGTTCGGCTACTTTCGCGCCCATGGTGTTGAAGATTTGGATGGAAACGTTGGAAGTTTGGGGCAGATTAAATTCGATGGTGGTGTTGGTGGTGAAGGGGTTGGGATAGGATTTTACCATCATTTTATCGGTAAGCATTTTGGGCTCTCCCATCCCTACAGGAATTCCGTTTTCATTGAAAGCTGCCAAACCAAACGAAGGCCCAATCCACTTTGTGCCGCTGCCGTCTATGGCGATTGAATAGACCTGGTTATCCAGCAAACCTGAATTTGAGGTGTTCCATGTTGTCCAGTTTATGCCGTCAAAGGCTGTCAAACCACCGTATTTAGTCCCTATCCACTTCGTGCCGCTGCCGTCTATGGCGATTGACCGGACATCGTTATCTGGCAAACCTGAATTTGAGGTGTTGTATGTTGTCCAGGTGGCGCCATCAAAGGCTGTCAAACCACCACGAAAAGTACCGATCCATTTTGTTCCGCTGCCGTCTATAGCGATTGACCAGATCAAGTTATCCGGCAAACCTGAATTTGATTTGTTCCAAACCGTCCAATTGGCGCCATCAAAGGCTGCCAGACCACCTTCACTAGTCCCAATCCACTTTGTGCCGCTGCCGTCTATGGCGATGCTCAAGACACTGCTTGGCAAACCTGAATTTGAGGTGGTCCATGTTGTCCAGTTTATGCCATCAAAGGCTGTCAAACCAGGGGGGTATTCAGTCCCTATCCACTTCGTGCCGCTGCCGTCTATGGCAATTGACTGGACATCGTTACTCGGTAAACCTGAATTTGAGGTGTTGTATGTTGTCCAGGTGGCGCCATCAAAGGCTGTCAAACCACCACGAAAAGTACCGATCCATTTTGTGCCGCTGCTGTCTATGGCGATTATCTGGACTAAGTTATCCGGCAAACCTGAATTTGAGGTGTTCCATGTTGTCCAGTTGGTGCCGTCAAAGGCTGTCAAACCACCATATTCAGTCCCGATCCACTTAGTGTTGCTGCCGTCTATGGCGATTACCTGGACTAAGTTATCCGGCAAACCTGAGTTTGAGGTGTTCCAAACCGTCCAGGTGGCGCCGTCAAATGCTGCTAAACCACCTAAAGTCCCGATCCACTTTGTGCCGCTGCCGTCTATGGCGATTGACCGGACATAGTTATGCGGTAAACCTGAATTTGAGGTGTTGTATATCGTCCAGGTGGCACCGTCAAAGGCTGCCAAACCACCATTCCCGATAGCACCAGTCCCGATCCACTTTGTGCCGCTGCCATCTATGGCGATTGACAGGACCCAGTTATCCGGCAAACCTGAATTTGAGGTGTTCCAAACCGTCCAGGTGGCGCCGTCAAAGGCTGCCAAACCACCAAAAGCAGTCCCTATCCACTTTGTGCCGCTGCCGTCTATGGCGATTGACCGGACATCGTTAGCCGGCAACCCTGAATTTGAGGTCTTGTATATCGTCCAGGTGGCGCCGTCAAATGCTGCTAAACCACCTAAAGTCCCGATCCACTTTGTGCCGCTGCCGTCTATGGCGATTGACCAGACATAGTTATTTGGCAATCCTGAATTTGAGGTGTTCCAAACCGTCCAGGTGGCGCCATCAAAAGCTGCCAAACCGCCAGCATAAGTCCCAATCCACTTTGTGCCGCTGCCGTCTATGGCGATTGACCAGACATAGTTAACCGGCAATCCTGAATTTGAGGTGTTCCAAACCATCCAGATGGCACCGTCAAAGGCTGCTAAACCACCATGTATAGTCCCGATCCACTTCGTGCCGTTGCCGTCTATGGCGATTGACTGGACAAAGTTATCCGGCAAACCTGAATTTCCTTTATTGTAAAAAATGGCATCACCTGTTGGTTTGTGTAGCTTTACTAAACCACCTGAAGTGCCAACCCACAAATATTCTCCTTCTTCTGCAATTGCTGTAATGTTATCACCATTAGTGTAATTCAGCCACTGTGGGTTTTGGGCTTTGACCTGACATGCCAGGCTTACACATGCTGCTAAGAGTAAAATGATTTTTTTCATCTCTTCCTGTTTTTAAGTTATTTGAATTATTGAACCTTAATGATTTTCTGTGTAAAGATTTCCTTCCCCGCCTGCACCCGGCAGAAATACAATCCCTTTGGCAAATCGCCGGCATCCCACCTAAACCGTTGCTGCCCGGCAGGCAGTTGGCCGTGGTGCAGTTCGGCTACCTTTGCGCCCATGGCGTTGAAGATATGGATGGAAACGGTGGAAGTCTTGGGAAGGGAAAATTCAATGGTGGGGTGGGTGGTGAAGGGATTCGGGAAGATTTGAATTTCGTATTTCGGATTTGCGATTTCGGATTGGGGGATTCCGACAAAAATGGGGGCGTCAAATTCGTAAGCTCCCATGTCGATTCGTTCAATACCGTCGCCGTCACCGTCCCAGATGCGGTAATTGCCCAGTAAATCCATCAGCGGCAGGTTCAGTCCGGTGGTGTCGGGTGTGCCGGCATCAATGCAGGGGGAGCCGGGGCTGAGTTGGTAGGGATGCTCTCCAGTGTTAAGGAAAAGCGGTTCCATATTGATGTTGCCTGTACCTGCCTGACCTCCCCCAACATTTGAATATGAAACAGTTGATTCCTCGAGGTAATCATCACCTTCATTATACCAGGAAATAGAGTTTGTAACTGTAACATTGGATAGACATGGATTGCCCCAGCCACATGATATTAGCCTAATGTAGTATGGATATACTACTCCTCCTGCATTACCGGTCATTGTGCAATTAATCAGAGAAGGAAAGCAGGGACCCCAATTATCTTCCAGACATAATACTGAACCCATACCCCAATCCTCGCCACAATTGTTTCCTTCAAATACCACATTCCGGAATACCGGATTTGAACCATGCGCGCAATACACTGCGCCACCAAATTTAGCGCTGTTATTAATGAAAAAACAATTTTCGAAGATGGGGCTGGAATTAAAACAGCTGATTCCTCCTCCATAAGTTTCATAGTTTGATGTTGCCGTGTTGTTTGAGATTGTGACATTGTGAAATACAGGATCGGAATTTTGACAATATATACCTCCTCCCCAACTTCCAAAAAAATCATAATCTTGAGATGTGTTATCAGAAATGATGACATCATTGAACTGGATATCAATGCAATCAGAGATCCAGACCCCGGCACCCGCAGCAACGAAACCACCTGAATTTCCGGTGATGGCCAGTTGTTCAATAATCACATTGTTTGATCCTATACAATTCATCCCACAACTGCCGCCGGTTACCGTCATTCCGCTTATTCTGACATTGCTTGAACCGATAACTGTTAAAACTCTATCTAATCCGCCATCAATAACAGTTTGAGATACAAAGGAAGTATCCTGCGTTATGAGGTACAGGGAAGCGAGCGTAATGCTCTTGTTTTGAATGTTCACATTCACATAATTGTTGGAATGGTAGGTTCCGGGATGAACCAATACGGTATCGCCATCACTGGCTGCATTAACCCCTTGCTGAATGGTTGGGTAATCGGCAGGGATGTGAATGATCTGAGCAAACAGCATGTTTGCAGTCATCAGAATTGCTGTGAAAAGTGTAAGTTTTTTCATAATGATCATATTTTAAAATTCCATATTCCAAGCACCAAATTCCAAACAAATTCCAAATCCCAATACCCAATACCCAATACCCAATACCCAATACCCAATACCCAATGTCCTCATAAATATACAACCCCCGGCAGACCAAAAGGGAACAAATGTGTGAACACCCGGTTTCATCGAGCGTAAGCCGGGTTTTGTTGAGTGAAAGTGGAAATTCCGTATTTCAATGTCCACTTAATGTCGTGAGGCGCGCAGCGCCGAACGAATGTCTATGAATGACGCGCATGATGGCAGTGCCCAGCCTTTAACAATGCGGATTGTCAGTTATATCCTGGCTGTAAGATAACCCTGTAAAAACTTCACGCCGCGGTCAGTGGTGTTCAGATTCTTATTAATGATATATCTTTTTTCAATGGCTTCCATTTCCGAGAAAGCATTCAGGGCTTTGCTGTGCGAAGGCTTTTCGAAGGTCTTGTATTTGCACTCGACAGCATAATGTTCAAAAACCTGGTTCACTACAAAATCAACCTCGGCGCCATCTCTTGTACGGTAAAAATGTATCTTGCCGGCGGGATTGAGGTTGCGCAGAAGTTCAAGCAGCACATAATTCTCAAAAAGCGCCCCATTATCCTTCCTGTAACGAATGTCACCAAATTCAGCATTGATTATGTTCCGGATACCGTTATCACAGAAATACACTTTTTTCATTTTGGTGATTGCCGCCCGCTTATTAGTAAGATAAGGCTCCACGAGTTTGATGATATACATTTGCTGCAGCAATTCAAGATAATCCTCGCAGGCACGGTAAGGCAGGGCCGATCCACGGCTCAGCTCACTGACATTGACAAGATTCCCGGTTTGCGCCGCCAGTAATCTAAGCAGTTTATTGAATCCTGTGGTATGTTCATTTTTAATATAGGAGCGTACATCATGCAACAGGTAGGTTTTATAAATATCATCCAATATGGCAAGTTTCTGCCTGGGGTCTTTGGTCAGGGCCGCGCGGGGCAATCCACCAAAAACGAGGTATTCGTCAAGTAATGGTCCAAGCGGTGCGGTCAGCCCTGATTCAGGCGTATCAATGCTGAATGACATAAAAAGCCGGTACAACGGCTCATCATTAAATAACAGAAACTCGCCAAATGAAAGTGAATATACTTCCACCATTCTAACCCTTCCGGCAAGGGATTCTTCAACCTTTTGAAGAATGTCGAGGCTTGAGCTGCCCGAACAAAGCACTTTAATATTCTTATGCTTGTCAGTAAGCAATTTGAGTATGGTTGAAACACCAGGGATATATTGGAACTCGTCAATCAACAACAGGCCATTGAGTTCTTCATCCAGGTAAATTTTAAGGTAGCTCTCCAATTGCGAAAACTGTTGAAAAATTGATGCTATTTCAGGGTCCTGCCCGTTCAGAAAAAGTTTGCTGCCATCAAAATCATACATTTCCATCAGGCTGGTTTTACCCACCTGCCTGGCTCCGATTAAAAGAACGATGGGTACAACTTCAAACCCATAATTGATTTTCGAAAGGTATATGTCTCGCCTGATCATGTCTTGCAATTTCTGCAAAGCTAACGAATTTTGCAAGAAATGTTAAATTTATAGCCATATTTTTATCAATAATGACAAAATTATGGCTATTTTATACTCAAACAGGTATCACAAACACCACCCTTGTCCCGCTGGCTTCACCCTGTTCATCCTTTAAATCAATGATATCAAGCGTGATCTTGTGTTTCAGCTTGCGGTTGAGGATGGCGATCCGCTCACGGGTGATGGCGGTGGCCAGGCTCTTGTGGCCTTTGTCGCGTTGCCGCAATAACTCCTGCGCCCTCTCCCGGCCGATGCCGTTGTCTTCGATCTCAAGGAGGAGATGATCGTTCCGGCTGATAAACCTTACGGTGACTTTGCCTTTTCCTTCGAGGTTACGGATGCCGTGCTCAATGGAATTCTCGATGAAGGGCTGGGTGAGCATGGGTGGAATGAAGGTGCTTTCCGGGTCAAGGGCGTCGTCCGCTTCGATGTCATAATCAAACTTGTCGCTGAAGCGGACCTTTTGCAGGGCCAGGTAATTTTCAATGGTGGAAATTTCCTCCTCCAGGGTGATCTGCTCCTGCAGGGAATTATTCAGGATGCTCCGCACCAGCTCCGAAAATCTCGACAGGTAAATGCTGGCCCGGGTATCGTCCTGTTTTACGATAAAATTCTGCACGCTGGCCAGGGAATTGAAGATAAAATGGGGGCTCATCTGGGAACGGAACAGGCGTTGCTCCACCAGCAGCTTTTCGTGCAGGGCGTTGATCCTGCCCTGGCGGACGTACAAGGCCCCAAGGGCCAGGACCAGGAATGTGATCAAGCCAACCGAAACCAGGATGAGCTGGTTGCGCTGCAGCCTGGATTCTTTCAGTTCATTGTCTTTAACAAGATTTACCACCTGCTGTTCCAGCCGCTCATTCTCAAACCTGGCCTGGATACGGTATAAGTCGGTTTCCTTGGTGGTTATTCTCACCGAATCCAGGTAAGGAAGTTTGTATTGAAGGTATTCGAGGGCTTTGGCGGCGTCATTCCGTTGCAGGTAATAACGGTAGAGATTGTTAAAAGCAACGGCTTTCCGTTCATAATATTTCTGCCTGATCTGCAGGTCAGGAAGAGAAATAATATGCTGATAACCATCATAAACCCTTGGTTTCACAGTATCCAGCGATACCCCCATGTCTTTTTCATGCATCAATACTGTGTAGTAAAGAACCTGCTGGAAATAATAGTAGGCTGAATCATATATGCCAAGTTGCAGGTATACATTACCCAAGCGGGAAGCATCTATACTCGAGAGATAATGGTCCTGGAGGGCAGTATCCATCTGTAGAGCTTGTTTAATGAAAGTCAGCGCTTCCAGAGTGTTCCCAGTTCTGAATAATATATAACCAATAGCGCCTTCATAGCCGGTGTACTCCTGGTGTGTTACGTCGTTCTTTTCATGATATAGCGGTAAAGCAAGGTAAAAATAGTGCAATGCCGAATCATATTCCCCGTTGTACTCAAATGTCTGAGCCAGCGAAATCGTCATGATGGCGTTGATCCGGTGGGGGAATTCATGTAGTTTACTAAGCTCGATATACCTTTTAAAATACTGCTTGGCCAGTTCATAGTCGCCGCTTTCACGTGGTATTCCGCCCCCCAAGCCAATAAATATGGCATATTCCAATGGGGTAGCAATAATATCTTCAGAATTGTTTTCCTGCTCATATAATTTCTCGAAACGCTGCAGGTAGTTCAGGGCCGCCGGATAATCCTGCAGGTCGTAATTCAACTTTCCGAGGTCAAACAACAGTTCGGCCTTTTTTCGTAAAACACGATTATCTTCATAGATATTCATGGCCTGGTTCAGGTGAAACAGGGCCTGTCCGTAGTGGTTTTTGAGTGAGTAAGCATTCCCCAGGTGGCGGTTTGCATCGGCCCGGCGGATCTCGTCGGGGTGTTTTTTTTCGAGCTCAAGCGCCTGTTCCGCGTAGTAAATGGCTGAATCGGCGTTGGAGAAGGAATGATAGAAAGCCAGGGAGTTATAGATATCAATTTTATCCCTTTCGTTAGCATGCTGCAGTTGTTCATACAGCGTATCGGCATCGGGACGGAGCAGGTTGAAATAATACTGGGCATGCAGAAAACCGGCGTTAAACAATACGATCAGGACAATCAGGATGGCCGGATGAAGATATTTAACGCCGTTGCTCATTTCCCGGCGATTTCGTCCAGTAACTCGAGCAGCCTTTCCCTGCCCCGGGTGGAAACCGGCACCTCCAATCCGTTGCTCATCACCACCGTGCCACCCTCGGCCTTCGTCAAACGCCTGAGGTGTTTCAGGTTGACCAGGTGGGAACGGTGCACCCTCAGGAAACCCGAATCGGCCAGCAAATCATCATACTCCCTGATACTCCTGGAAACCACCAGATTTTCGCCGGCGGTGGTTTGAAAAACAGTATAGTTCCCATCCGATGCGCAGTGGATGATCTCCTGCACATCCAGCAGGTAGATGTTCTCGAGGGTTTTCAGGATGATCTTTTTACCGGCATGCTCAGGTGCCTGGATGTTCTGCTTCAGCGCTTTCAATTGTGTGTTGAAGTTGCTTTGAATGGTGCCGGCGGCGCGTTCCACAGCTTCGGTCAGCTTCTCCGGGTTCACCGGCTTGAGCAGGTAATCGACGGCGCTGAAGCCGAAGGCCTGGATGGCGTATTTTTCATAAGCGGTTACGAAGATGATTTTGAAGTCGATATTTTCAAAACGGTTGAGCAAGTCAAATCCGGTTCCATCGCCCATTTTGATGTCGAGCAGCAAGAGGTCGGGCCGTTTTTGCCGGATCTCCCTTTCGCCGTCGGCGACGCTTCCTGCCTCGCCCACCACCTTCACCTGCGGGCAGAACTTCTTCAGAAGCCCTTGCATCGTCTCGCGGATATGCGGCTCGTCGTCGATGATGAGGGTGCGGAGCAATTTCGTCGGGATATTTCTGCTAAAGATAGACACTTTTTGTTTCTTGTTTCTTGTTTCTTGTTTCTTGTTTATTGGGTTTTAGTGTCTAACCTTTTAAATTCTGACATTATTTGGCAGAAAATTCAATAACAAAACTCAGGAATAATTATCAATTCTTTGATTTTCTGAGCCATTATGATACTTTGCTTTCCAAGTTTGGTAGCAT
>JAHYJK010000157.1 GCA_019429225.1 Anaerolineaceae bacterium | reverse complement strand
ATGCAAACATAAGGTCGTTTTACCTGATGATTCTGGCCCGAAAATTTCAGTAATTCTCGCTTTTGGAATTCCCCCAACACCCAGGGCAATATCCAGAGATAATGATCCGGTTGGAATTGCTTCGACATTGAGATGTTTAGCTTCACCCATGCGCATAATGGATCCTTCACCATACCTTTTCACGATATCATTCAAGGCTTTGTCCAATACAGCCCGGCGCGCTTCGTTCATCGAACCATTTTCTTCTTGTGAGAATAAGTCATTTTTCTTCTTACGAGCCATTTGTTTCTCCTTAAAGTAAGCTTTTCAAATTATAGTCGAGTATTATTGTATACAAAAATGCAATAATAGTTTATAGTACAAATGTTCAAATGTCAAGTTTAAACCAACTTGATTGTTGACCTAAAAAAATTCACACTAAAAAATTTCCCTCTTGACAACAGTAGCCTATTTCAGGTAGACTAACTCCATTGAAAATTAAAAACAAAATAAATGGAGATCTAGCGACTGAATCTCATCATTGAGATGACGAGGAGGAGGTTCCTCTCTGCGAAGAGAGTGTTAATTCTGTCAGGGGCAAAACAAACAGAAGAAAATCGAGTGATCAGCGGATGCCTTCAAAGCCACACCACTGGCTTCAATCTCCAGAAAAAAATGTGTATCTGAAAATCTGTTGGTGACAATAGAAACAAAGAACCGTAGTGGTAAAAAAACCTTTGTTATTAAGGTTTGTATTTAAGTTTCCAACAAATTTCCTAAAGACATTGGGACAGTTTGTTGTGGGATTTATTATTTTAATTTATATGGAGAATGATCATGGATAAAAAAGAAATTTTGGAACGCGTAAAAGCTGATGGTGTGCGTTATGTATCATACCAATTCACTGATGTTACAGGGACAGTAAAAAGTGTTGATGCACCGGTGAAAAGATTAGAAGGGGCATTGGATGATGGGGTCTGGTTTGATGGTTCTTCCGTTCAAGGGTTTGCCAGAATCCAGGAGAGTGATATGCATCTACGCCTGGATATGGATACCTATGCGGTACTGCCCTGGTCTCCGGATGAAAATAAAAGAGCAAGATTTTTTTGTGAAATTTTTCATCCCGACGGATCTCCTTTTGAGGGGGATCCCCGTGGCGTCCTGAAGCGTAAATTAAAAGTATGGGAAAGTAAAGGCTATATTTTTAATGTTGGTCCAGAACCGGAATTTTTCTTGTTCCGAAGGAACGGTACTGATAATATTCATCCAGTACCTCATGATGTAGGTGGGTACTTCGATTTTTCACCCAATGATGATGCCGTCAGGGTGAGAACCGAATTAATGAGTGCACTGATACAAATGGGATTAGAAGTCGAAGTGGGACATCATGAAGTGGCATTAGGCCAACATGAAATTGATTTTGAGTTTGGTGAAGCCCTCAAGACTGCTGATAATGTTCTGACACTCAAATATACTGTCAAAGCAATTGCTGCAAAACATGGTTTGATCGCTTCCTTCATGCCCAAACCCCTTTTCGGGGTTAATGGATCGGGTATGCATTGTCATCAATCTTTATTTGATCATGGTGGTAATAATTTATTCTTTGATCCTCATGATGAATTTTACCTGTCCGACCTGGCATATCATTTCATAGCAGGGCAGTTACATCATGCACGGTCCTTGTCTGCGATACTTTCCCCAACGGTTAATTCCTACAAACGATTGGTGCCTGGTTATGAAGCACCAGTATACATTGGTTGGGCTGGCGAAAATCGATCAGCCTTAATTCGGATTCCCAGATTTACAACTGGTAAAGATAAAGCGGTGAGAGCAGAATTACGCTGTCCCGATCCATCAGGAAATCCTTACCTGCAATTTAATGCCATGCTTTCCGCTGCCATGGATGGTGTCGAGAAAAAGATGACTCCTCCCAAACCATTAAACAATGTCAATATTTACTCATTATCAACAGAGGAACGGGCTGCCATGGGAATTCGCCAATTACCAGGCTCATTATTAGAAGCACTCAATGAATTAGAAAAAGATGAAGTGATTAAAAATAGTCTTGGTAATGAAATGTTTAGCGCTTTCATGCGTGCTAAACGAGCAGAATGGGATGAATACAGAATTTTTGTCACCGACTGGGAAACACAGCGCTATCTAGAAACAGCGTAAAGAGTGTAATTATAAATTGATCAAAAAAAGAGGAGTTTTCTCTCGGAAAATTCCTCTTTTTATTCGTAAAAAATCTTGATTATGATCTGGTTACCATTCTACAAAATGCGCAATTACCTTGTTTAGGCGTTGGTTGCCCACAGGTTGGACAGGAAAACAACGCTTCTGTGTACTTATCATCTTCAAGATCAGCAAACAACTCCTTTTTTGCCCTAAGAAATTTTAGATAAAAAGCTAACTTTGTACCAGCGCGTTGATGTTCTAAATGATTGAGCAACTCTTTATTTTGGATGGTTGTGCTACCTTCGGAAAATGGACATTCGTCTTCAATGTATTCAATATTTGCTAATATTGCATACGCAGCTGTTTCACGTTCATAGAAACGGCAAAATGGTTTCGCTTTGGGGATCAAACCTTCTTTTGCTGGGATTAGCGGTGATTGGCGACGGAGAAAATCAACCTGCCATCCCAGAACATTGTTGAACAAAACTGATACTTCATCGTCCAGATTATGACCAGTCACAAGTACGTCGTAGCCTTTCCTGGATCCAATTTCATTCATTGTATGTCGCTTGAGTAAACCACAGACAGAACAGGGTTTTGATTTTCCGCGTTTGTTGGTCTCTGAAAATTCTGGAATGGTTTTTCCATAATCGGATTTTATATTGACAATATGTAAAACGAGGTTGTGGTCTGATGCAAATTTCTCGGCAAGGGATTGAGATTTCAAGGAGTATTGGTCATCACCTGAAATACCTAAATTGATATAAACCCCACCTGTTGTGTAACCAAGCTTATTAAGTGCATCCCATAAAGCCAGGGAGTCTTTGCCACCGGAAACAGCAACCAGAACTCTATCACCTTTGGTAAACATTTTATATTTATTGATGTTCCGTTCAGTTTGATCACAAACCCACTCTAAAAAATGATGTTTACAAAGTGCCAGTTTATGCTGGCGCATGTTGATAGCTGCTTTCTGGTTACACTTTCTGCATTTCATCATCAGCCACCAGAAATTACAGGAACGAATCGAATTACATCACCATCTCTGAGCAATTCCTGTTCTGTGATTAATTCACCTTCCCGGACACATAAATATGTTTCTGGCAAAATGTCTAATTTTTTAAAAACTTTTCTGACTGTTAAATCTTTTGTCTCTTCAAATTTAAATTCTTTTTTTCTGAGTATTACAGTTATAGTCATAAATTACCTTTTTAGTTAGGTTTTAACCTCGAAGAAAGGTGACTGCTAGGGTTATCAAAGATATTACAACACAGTAAATGCTAAATAAACCCAATTTGTTTTTATTCAGGAATTTTAATAACCAATGAATTGAAATGAAACCAACTAAGCCCGAGGTAATAAAACCTACCAGTAATACCGGCAGAAATTCTAATAAATTTGGAACCGCAAAAAGATTCTTAATGCTCATAACCCCAGCGCCAAGCATGACGGGTATTGACATCAAGAACGAGAATTTGGCTGCTTCCTCTCGTTTCAGTTTTCGGAGGATACCACCGGCAATTGTGGAGCCGGATCGGGATAATCCTGGAAATATTGCCAGAATCTGAAAACAACCAATGATGAATGCGTCCAGGGTTGATATATTTTCCATCTTGTTCATTTGCTTGCTCATGCATTCTGAAACCCATAACAATAGAGCCGTCAACAGTAGAAAGACTGCGGTAATTTGTACAGAATGAAAAGCTGACTCGACCAGGTCTTCTAAGAATAATCCTCCAAAAACTGCCGGGATGGTTGCTATCACAATTAACCAGCCTAATTTTGCTTCTTGTGTAGCAAACGGTTTTTTGACAATTACTCCTTTTATTACTGAAACTATTATTTTCCATAAATATTTCCAAAAATAAATAATAACTGCAATCAATGTCCCCATCTGAACGAGAACATCGAAAGTGAAAATGTATTCTTTATTAATTGACCAACCCAGCAAATATGGTGTGATTACCAAATGACCGGAACTGGAAATTGGTAAAAACTCGGTGATGCCCTGTACGATACCCATTATAAATGCCTGCCAGATTGTCATAATTACTCCCTTGGATCAGAAATGATTTGATCGGCTGTAATGCCGGGTTTATATTCGTAATTCGATAGATATTCGATAGAAAATTCTTCAAATCTGTTGTTTAAAATCGCTTGACGAATGGTTTTCATCAATTCTTGTAACATATGAATATTGTGGATTGATATCAGTGTTCCGAATAAAGTTTCTTTTGCCATGATTAGATGGCGAATGTAGGCGCGAGAAAATGTTTTGCAGGTGTAACATGAACATCCTTCTTCAATCGGTTTTGGATCCCGAGAGTACCTGGCGTTCATCAGGTTAAGACGACCTTTATTCGTCAGAGCGGCAGCATGACGAGCTAAACGAGTGGCCAGAACACAATCAAAAACATCTATCCCTCGTTGAACTCCGTTAATTAAATCTTCTGGAGTGCCAACTCCCATTAAGTAGCGTGGTTTTTCAGAAGGGAGAATTCTGTTTACAATCTCAATTGTCTTATACATTTCAATTTTTGTTTCACCTACTGACAGACCACCAATTGCATATCCTGGAAAATCAATGGAACCGATGAATTCAGCTGATTTTTTTCTTAACTCAGAGAAAATTCCTCCCTGAACAATACCAAAAAGAGCCTGATTATCACGTGTTTTGGCTTTTAAACATCGGATTGCCCAGGCGTGGGTCCGCTCCATTGCTTTGGTGCTGTATGATTCATCATAAGGTGATGCACATTCATCAAATGCCATGATGATGTCTGCCCCCAACTTTTCCTGTATCTGTATTGCAATTTCTGGTGTCAACCTTTGTTTGGACCCATCAATATGACTACGGAACGTGACACCATCCTGGTCAATTTTTCGCATATCTGCCAGCGAAAACACCTGAAAACCACCTGAGTCCGTTAGAATGGGTTTATCCCAATGCATAAAATTGTGCAAACCGCCCATTTCTGCAATTAAATCCGCTCCTGGACGAAGGAAAAGGTGGTAAGTATTGGCAAGGATTAAGTTTGCTCCAGTAGATTCCAACTGAACGGGAGTTAATGTTTTGACTGTTGCCTGTGTTCCCACTGGCGCAAAGGTTGGGGTCAAAATGGTACCATGTGGGGTTTCAAATTCCCCAGCTCTGGCGTGATTTTCGGTATTTATCAGTTTAAAGTTAAAACTCATTGATTAGCTATTCCTGAAAAATTTTAAAAAATGAAGCTTGTCGATTATACTATGGAGAATTGTGGTGATACCAATTGAAAAAATTTGGATAATGACTGATTTACAAAGTGGTCATAGTTTCTACAAAAACAATAATTGAAGATTACCATAAACAATCAAGAATTGAAAAAGATTTAGACTAAATCTAGTTTGACCTTAGGTAAAAAATTTTGGTGAAGCTTTCAAGGCTAAAATGAATTAATCGATTTTTACCTGATCATTAATTTATCAATAGAAAAAAGGATCATAGGAAAGTTTATGCAATTGCCAATTGAAAAAGAATGGATCATCGCCCCCAAAATACCTGTTGATATAAAAAAAGAGTTAAGTGGTTTTTCAGATATTATTCAACAAATCTTATTTAACCGCGGAATAAAGAACTCAATTTCAGCTGCACATTTTTTCGACAAAGAAGCCAGTGCTCATGATCCATTTTTAATGAAAGACATGGATAAGGCAGTGGAAAGAATATTTCTTGCCATTGACGCCCAGGAAAGTATTGCCGTGTTTGGAGATTATGATGCCGATGGAATCACGTCTACAGCTTTATTATCAGAAGTTCTGAGCACATTAGGAGCTCATGTAACGCCTTATATTCCTGAACGAGAGGAAGGGTATGGGGTCAATACCAATGCGATTGATTTTTTGCATGATCAGAAAATTTCCTTGATAATCACAGTGGATTGTGGAATTCGATCCCCAGAAGAATTACGCTATGCTCAGGAGCTGGGAATGACTGTCATCGTGACAGATCATCATGTACCGGCTGAAATTATTCCTGATGTACACAGTGTTATCTGTCCCAGGGTTAAAGAGGATCAATATCCTGATAAAAACCTTTCTGGCGTCGGTATTGCTTACAAATTAGCTCAGGCTTTATTCCAAAGAAAAAGTGGATCAATCGGATTTGCGGATGAATGGTTGGATCTGGTTGCGATTGGAACAGTGGCGGATGTCGTACCATTGTTGGGCGAAAACCGGCTTATTGTTACAAAAGGATTAACTGCAATTCGATTTTCTAAAAGGGTTGGTCTAAAGAGTTTGATAGCTGTTGCAGGTTTTGATCAACGGAAAATTAATACTTTAGATATCAGTTTCGGCATTGCACCGCGGTTAAACGCGGCTGGAAGATTAGATTCACCGAAGAAAGCATTGAATTTGTTATTAACAAAAGACATGAATGAAGCAGGTCTGCTCAGCCAGGAGCTTGATGATATCAATCGGACGAGACAAAAAATTACACAAAATATGCAAGAATTGGCACAAAAAGAAATAGATGATAATAAATTAATCATTCATGTTTTTGATACAGAGTTTACATCAGGTCTTGTAGGATTGGTTTCCGCAAAATTAACTGAGTTTTTTTACAGACCCTCCATTGTAGGGTATGTTGGTGAAGAGTACACAAGAGCCTCCTGTAGAAGCATACCTGAATTTCATATTACTCATGCACTCGATAAATGTGAAAATTTATTAGTGAGACATGGTGGTCATGCCATGGCGGCGGGATTTACAGTTGCCAATGAAAATCTTGAAAAATTGGTCCAGGAGTTGGAGTTAATTGCAGAAACAGAGCTTGATCCAAAATATTTACGACCAAAAATAAATATTGATATAGAGTATCCACTCCATAAGCTACCGCCAGATATTTTAAACGATTTAGATCAATTAGAGCCCTTAGGCGCAGAAAATTCGGAGGCAATTTTTGTCTCAAGAGGGGTAGATGTAAAGACAGCCAGGACAGTTGGAAAAGATGAAAACCACCTCAAGTTACGTTTACGGGATAGACATACCGAATTTGACGCCATTGCTTTTAATCAGGGTTATTGGGCTAAAGAAATGCCGACCAGAATTGATGTAGTTTATTCAATCGAACGAAATCATTACAATGGAAATATATATAAACAACTTAGGGTAAAAGATTTGAAACCTTCAACCTGAAATTTTCTTTTTATGAATTAGTTATGATCAATTTCATAACTTTTTGATTGTTGTGAATTCTGAAAACAATCTATGGGCATGCTATAATTAATCCAGTTTGATTGTTTTCCTATATGGAGGAAGCATGGTTGAAGACACGCCAAAAGCAAAAAAACCAATATCAGCAGTAAGTCCGATTCAAAAATCTTTTGTTCCGCAACCTATTTCTAATTTGGAACAAACTGGTTTATCCACCCTTTGGCTGCAGGATCTGGCATTGAAAATCTTCTATTTTCAAGGTTACATGTCTGGATTTAAGTTGGCAGAAGAGATGGCATTACCGTTTACAGGGATTGTTGATCAAATTATCGAAATATTGAAAAGGGAAAAACTGGTTGAAGTCAGAACATCCCAAATGGGTTTAGGTGAAGGCTCCTATACGTATGCAATTACAGGCGCTGGTATCCATCGCGCAAGAGAAGCATTGGATCGCAGTCAATATGCTGGTCCAGCTCCTGTTCCGATAGATGTTTACAATGAATCTATACTGAAACAAGGCCGCGGTCGTTTACAGGCAACCAGTCGATTAATGCATCAGGTTTTGGCTCATTTAGTGTTGAATGAACCGACCTTCAATAAATTAGGACCAGCAGTCAATTCTGGAACTTCTATATTTTTATATGGTCCTCCAGGAAATGGAAAAACGAGTGTGGCAAGGGCGGTTGGCAATTTGGTTCAGGGTCAAACCATGTACATCCCGTTTTCAATTTATGTTGATGGACAGGTAATCAAACTATATGATTCAGTCAACCACCAATTGGTCAGGGAAGACGACACGACAACAACTGGCACAGGTTCAGCCAGAACAGGGGTTCGCAGAGATACGCGATGGTTGCGCGTTCGACGACCTTTTATTATCACCGGTGGTGAGCTAACAATGGCAGGCCTGGATTTGGTGTTTGATACAACCAACAAGTATTATGAAGCACCATTTCAAGTGAAGGCAAATGGTGGAATTTTGCTGATTGATGATTTTGGACGTCAATTGGTTCGCCCAAGGGATTTACTGAATCGATGGATTGTGCCTCTGGAAAATCGAATCGATTACATGAGTTTACACACAGGTAGAAAAATAGAAGTTCCCTTTGATGTTCTGGTCATTTTTTCAACGAACTTACCACCAAGAGATTTGGTCGATGAGGCATTCTTAAGGCGTTTGCGTCATAAAATCGAAATTGGTGATCCGTCCTATGAGGACTATCGGGAATTATTCCGCA
>JAHYJK010000156.1 GCA_019429225.1 Anaerolineaceae bacterium | reverse complement strand
TTTTTCCTGAATAAACATTGTGCCAATTTCAAAGAAAGCCAGGCGTTCACGAATGCGAGCATTTTTTTCAAGAACCTCTAAAACCGAAGCTAAGAGACTCTGGCGCATGACGGATCGTTCCGGTGCGATCGGGTTGAGTAAACGCACATAATTTTCGGGATTCATTGCCTGACCCTCAAGATAGGCACGAGTTTCTCTTTCGATGGATGTCAGGCGGTAGGTGATGACTTCCTGCAATCCCAAACCAGCCAGGATATCTTTGATTTTCTCTTCATTGGCTAATTCCAGATTGTTTCGCTGGGGTGGCAATTCGTCAGCCAGATTGGTTTCGGGAATGTTGTTGTAGCTGTAGATGCGCGCGATTTCTTCCATCAGATCAGCTTTGCCAATCACACCTTCTCCGATATCCAGGCGATGCGGAGGAGTCTGAGCTTCAACGATGTCCCCAGCGACTTTGCAAACGAATTCAAGGCGGGTCAGGATCACAGCGATTTGTTGTGCCGGGATGGTAACACCCAATTTTCGTTCAACATCCTGCACACTGATGCTTACCAATGGATCAAGCGGTGGTTGGGGATAGTTGTCAACCAATCCCTGGGCGATGGTGCCACCGCTCCAGGCAGCCATGCGCTCCAGACCCAGATCAACAGCCCAGGATGCTAACGCCGGGTGAACCCCGCGCCCAAAGCGGTACCCCGCTTCCGAATTAAGGTGCAGCCTGGACGATGTACGGCGAACATTGATGAAATTCCAACTGGCGCCTTCCAGTAACACATTCCGGGTAGTCTCAGTGACTTCGCTCTCCAAACCACCCATAATCCCTGCCAGGGAAAGAGGTCCCGCTGTATCACATACCAGAATGGTGTGTTGATCCAATGAACGTTCCACATCATCGAGTGTGGTCAGGGTTTCATCTGGTGTCGCTGCACGGGTGATAATGGTGGGTGCTTTTCCACCAGCGCGCTGGACGAGCACATCGTAATCGAAGGCATGCAGTGGTTCGCCGGTTTCCAGCATGACATAATTGGTGGCATCCACAATGGAATTGATGGGACGCATGCCCGCTAAACGTAAGCGTCTTTGCACCCAATACGGACTGGGTATAGGCTCCAAACCCTGCACCAAACCTAAAACAAAGCGTGGATTCAGGTTCGGATCAATAATTTCAATAGCTGCCAGATCATCAATCCTGGGACCGGTTGATGTGACTTTGCGACTGGGAACCTTCAAAGGTTTTCCTGTCACCGCTGAAAGCTCACGGGCTACCCCCACCAGACTGGCATCACGGATCATGTTGGGTAGAATGGCGGCTTCAAACACCGCATCACCCATATAATCCGCCAATGTGGTGCCGGTCGGCGCATCCGGATCCAGGATGATGACACCTTCGTGCTCATCCGAAATGCCCAGTTCTTTTTCAGAACAAACCATGGAGAATGATTCCACCCCACGGATTTTGGTGCGTTTCAGTTTAGTCAGTTCATAACCGGGTTTGTGTCCATCATAGAGTATGGCACCTTCGCGTGCATAAGCCACTTTGAGGGGTTCATCCAATGTACCCATGCCTTTATATGGGAAGAGATTGGGTGCGCCGGTAAGGACAATTAACGCTTGCGACCCATCATTCAACCGACATAGTGTAAGGCGGTCTGCGTCCGGATGAGGCATGACTTCGTCAATTTGAGCTACGATAAATTTCTCAGGATCCCAGGCGAGCCCGGTGAACTTGAATTCCTGATGGCTGGAATTTTCAGGAAGGGGTAAACCAATCACGTTGATTTCTTCCACTTCAAGACCCACCATGGTCAATGTGCGCGCTAATTCCTCCAGAGAGAGGTCAATATCAATATAGTCTTTGAGCCACGAAAGAGGGATTTTCATTGGTTGTTATCCTCCTTGATTTTTTCTTGTTTCATTAATAGTGTTTTCATGGTTAGAATTGCTCCAGGAAACGGGCATCATTACCCCAGAAGTAGCGGATATCCTCGATTTTATGCAGGAGCATGCTGATGCGTTCGGGTCCCATCCCGGCAGCGAAACCGGAATAGACCTCGGGATCGTAACCGCCATTCTTCAGTACAGTTGGGTGCACGATGCCACAACCCATGATCTCCAGCCAGCCGCTGCCTTTGCAAACGGAACAGCCTTTACCGCCACATACGAAACATTCCACGTCCATTTCGGCACTGGGTTCTGTGAAAGGGAAGTAAGAGGGGCGTAAACGAGTACGCACATCCGCATTGAACAGGCGTCGTACAAAACCATTCAGGGTGCCTTTCATATCACCGAAGGTGATGTTTTTGCCAACCGCCAGTACTTCCACCTGATTGAATTGAATCTCTGAGCGGGAACTGATCTGCTCATAGCGGTAACACATACCGGGTAGAATCACCCGAATTGGGTTAGGTGCCTGCTCACGCATGACCCGAATCTGACCGGGTGAAGTGTGCGTGCGCAGCACCACACCTGGCTGGTCGATGTGGAAAGTGTCCCACATATCGCGGGCGGGGTGATGGGCCGGAATATTAAGCAATTCAAAGTTATACTCATCACTCTCAACGTCGCGCGAACGGTAAACCTGAAATCCCATTTCAGCAAAAATGGCAAAAATCCGTCGCAGTACTAATGTTTGGGGATGCAATCCACCGGATATTGGCTGCCTGCCTGGTAAGGTGACATCCACCCTTTCATCCGCTATCTTGCGGGTGAGGGCTGCTTCAGTCACGATTCTAGCGCGTTGCTCCAGGGCGGCTTCCAAAGCCTGTTTGACCTGGTTGGCAACCTGACCGACCAATGGCCGGAATTCTTTTGGCTGTCCCCCAATGCTGCTGAATGCAGACATGACAGTAGATGCTTTACCCAGATATTCACGCTTCCAGGCTTGTAATGGTTCTTCATCCTGAATCTCTGCTAGCAAGGCTAACGCTTTTTGCTGCGCTTGTTCCAGTTCTGCAAGAATGATTGGTTTTTCTGACATTTAACCTCCTGTAAAAAATAAACCCGTCCCTGATTAAGGGACGGGCGAAATCTACCCGTGGTACCACCCACATTCACCATTTCTGGTGCACTCATCCCCGACGGCGATTTATAAGTCTCGCGATCAGGTTGCCTGTTAACGGTGGCTGTCCGGCTCCGACTAGTGGTTCATTTGAACGTTCACCTGAGCAGCTCGGAAGGGAACTTCGTAGGGTTTCCATTGCGCGAGGGTTTCAGTCTATGCCCTGGCTTTCCTGTCAATTTTCACCGTACTACTTTCCTCCGTCATGGCTGATAACGGGTTTTTTATTTGTACACATAATTATGCCCAAAAGAAAAGGCTTGTCAAGACCCAAATCGATTTGAGATTGAGGTAACTGACTTGGTAATCAATTAATCCAAAATCAAGCGGGTGCGTTGAAAACGCTGCATTGCTAACCAGATTAAACCAATATTTACCACAATAAGAAGCACAATTCCTATGGCTGCCAGCTGAATCATATTGATATTACTGAGAAATTGATTTATCTGCAGCTTGAAACTTTCCGGGGCTAAATTAATGATAAACATGGGAACGAACCAGAACCCTAGCATCACCAAACTGAGTTTCTGGTAAGCTGATCGGGCAGTAGGGGCATTTAACGACACCAATACACCGAGACTGCTCATCAGCGTGCCCAAAACGAGCGGTAGGAACAACAAAATCAAGAACAGACTGAGCGTGTAAAATTGGAAGCTTCCAGAGGGATCAGTCACGTTCACGGTTATCACAGCCAGAAGATTGCTGATCACCGATATAGACCATCCATAAATGACTGCACCAGCAATTTTGCCAAACAGTATGGCACGATCCGATAGGCGGCTTGCCAACAATGTTTCCAATGTGTTTCGTTCGCGTTCTCCCGCGATCGAATCGGTCACCATGCTGATCATCAAAAACACAGGAAACCAGGACCATACCAATGGAACAATGGGCTCAGAAAGCCAGATACGACCGGATTGCATGGGCATAAATATCCCAATTAACCCAACGACAATTCCGAGATAAATCAGGCTCGATTTGCGACTGCCGCGGGCTGATAAAATTTCTCTTAAATCTTTTTGTATGATGGTGATTATGTCACTGAACATTTTCTTCCTCCATTAATGTCAAGAAAACATCTTCCAGACTGGATTTGCCTTTGCGTATTTCTTCTATATGGATGCCCTGCTCAACCAGTAATGGTATCAAAGAACTTGAATCAAAACCTGTCTCAAATTGAATACGGACATGCTGATCCTGTTGGCGAACAGAAGTGATTTGGGTGTGTTGTTCCAACTTTCTCATCACTTCTGCACTGAAACCGCTGCCAACCACATCGATAAAAGCATTACCATTGCGCAGGCGCAACTCATCCGGTGAACCAATGGCAAGTAATTTGCCTTCGCGAATAACACCAACCCGATCACATAATTTTTCAGCCTCATTCAGGTTGTGAGTGGTCAAAAAGACGGTTACACCGGATTGACGCACCAGATTCTGCAAATCTTCGCGGAAGGCACTGGCTGCTACCGGATCCAGGCCAGCGGTGGGCTCGTCCAGAAAAATGACTTTGGGTCGATGCAACATGGCACGCGCCACAGCTAATTTTTGCTTCATGCCACGACTCCAGCTCTTAACAGTTTCATTTTTGCGATCCCAAAGCCCCATATTGGTAAGCAATTCTTTGATACGTGTATTGCGTTCGGAAGATGATAATCGAAAGACGCGTGCATAGAATTCCAGGTTCTCAGCAGCTGTCAGTCTTTCATACAAGCCGGTATGTTCCAATAAAGCACCGCAGTTTTGACGAACCAGATCGCCCTGAGAAATAGGGTCATATCCCAACACAGATGATTTTCCCTGGGTTGGTTCCAGTAGACCCAATAACAGGCGAATGGTGGTGGTTTTACCGGATCCATTGGGTCCTAAAAAGCCAAATAATGACCCGCTATCTACCTCGAATGTGATTTGATCGACAGCACGCACCGTTCCGAAAACTCGAGTTAGTTGATCAGTTTGAATTGCGTACATATTCATATTTTTTAACTCCTTTTTGAGTGAAATTTTGATGGGGTAAGAACTATCGCTTCAAGAATTTGTTGATTTGTTTACGATATTTTTCAAAAGCCTCTAAACCAGCAGGGGTAATGGCACATAGGGTCTGTGGAATTTTTCCCCGATAAGTTTTCTCAATTTCGACATAGCCCGTATCTTCCAATTTTGAGAGATGGGTGGATAAATTTCCACGGGTTAATCCAGTCTCAGTGAGTAAGAACAGGAAATCAGCTTTCTCTGCCATGGAAAGAATCGTCATGATAAGTAAACGGGCAGGTTCATGGATGATGCGGTCAACCTCCAAAATTGGTTGATTGTCTTTCATACCTCCTCCGAAAGAGGTTGAGTTTTGCGCAGGTAAAGAATCAATGTAACGACACCAGAAATGATCCAGATAATACCGATTCCGCTGAATAATATTGTGTAAGGTAAGGAACCTGAGAGATTCAAATAGGAGAGGAATGCACCAAATCCCAACATAACCAGTCCAATCCAGTAAAAACGTCGTACTGCGGTATGGTATCCGATATAAATGGAGACCATGGCCAAAAAAATACTGGAGAGAAAGGGCAGGAAACGCTCTGGTAAAGCGCTGGAAATCATCGTTACCAATGCACCTACGACAGCTGCAATCAAACCAACATAGAGGATTCTTTGAAAACGGCGTTTTTTTACTGGTTTTCTAAAAACAAGATAACCGGTACGTGGATATGTTATTCGCTCTTTTATCCTGGGTAGAAACTTACGTGCTAACCATGATCCGAGAATGATTACAACTGGCTGTGCCAGGGTTAATAAAACAAACTTATAAGACGTATTTTCCATTTGTGCTACGAACCAATAGGTTAGTCCAGCAAAAAAGATAATTAATCCGCCAGCAATTTCTGACAATCCATCGATGTACCAGTATTTTCTGGTGTTGCGAATAATGTTTTCAATCTTAATTTCCTCAGACATGTTCTCTCCTCACAAACCGGTTTGTATTACAAACTTGTTTATCGATATTTTACAACGTTTTTCACGACTGTCAATAGGAAATTTGATCATTTACCCAAAGACTGGACATTTGGATAGGATGATCAGTAAAAAATCCTACTGGTAAAAGTAGGCTTCATACAATCAAAATGAGATAGAAAAAGTTGTCTTAGTCACCATCCCCATTACCATTACCATTGGTTGGCGTCCCGGATGTATCCGCATAGGCGATCATGATGGCGAATTGGCTGATCAGGTCATAGGATTCTTCCAACTGGCCCTGCAGGGTTAATTGGGAGGAAAATTCGGGTTCACCCAGGCGCTTGAGTAAAGGTTGGGGAATGTTAGGCATACGCACCTGGACGTGGACCTGGGTTAGATCCTGTTGAACCTCCCAGAAGCGTTCGAGTGTCTCCGGGAAACGGGGGGCTTCCGGTACTGTGATCCGTGTAAGCGGCTCGTGATAGTCGATGGAAAGATCTGCTTCTGCACCGCGTCGCTGTCTCAATGCTTCCAGGATTTGATCCTGTGTACGACCACGCATACGGAAAATCAGGAATGGATCTTCGTCAAAACGGTCACCAAGAATATAATATGTAGCAGCCACATGCTTGCAAGGGGTGATTTTGTCCGGGCAGGTGCAGCGGGTCTGCAAATCCAGGGCATGTTCGGGGAAAAGACTAACACCAGCCTGATTGAACACCGATTCAATGTCATTTGGCATCTCACCCACCAGCAATTTTGCCATGTAAATCGATTTTTCAGACAAAAGGTCCAGCACTTTTTCCCATTGTTTATTGTTGAAGGGATTGAGCTGAATGGTGACACGATAGGGTTTAGGGCGCGATCCCTGAACCCGTGCCAGCATACCACCCTTGATTTCCTCCAGCGAGACAATTTGCCCCAGACGGGCATAATACTGTCCTCGGGAGAGACGCACCCCTTGCATCAGACGCTCCAGCGCTTCCAACCAGCGGCGCGCCCACCAATTTTTAGCAAATTCACCACGCTGGCTGCGGGTTTGAATGCCGGTTTGGGTGGGCAATGGATTCATGCCCCAGGGTGTGTTGTTGTTATTGTCGCGTTGATTAGGTTGAATGCGTTTGTTGTTATCTGCGCGTTTATTGTTCCCGGTTTCGCCATTATTGGACTGTACCGCCTGATTAGCATTTCGATTTTGATTTTGCTTATTTCTCTGATTGCGTTGATTGGGTCTTCGACGGCGTTGTGATTGATTTCGATTTTGGGGTCGATTGTTATTTTGTTTATTTTCTAATTCGTCCATACCAGGCTCCTATTCCTGATAGCGCAGGCGTACAAGATCCTGCAGCTCTTCAGTGGATAGATCCGTGATCCAGGCTTCGCCGGCACCGATGACTGATTCTGCCAATCCTTTTTTGGATTCGATCATTTCATCGATTTTTTCTTCCAAAGTTCCAACCGTGACAAATTTGTGCACCTGAACATTACGGTTTTGTCCTATGCGAAAAGCACGGTCGGTGGCTTGGTCTTCTACGGCTGGATTCCACCAGCGGTCAAAATGAATGACATGGTTGGCACGCGTGAGGTTAAGACCAATCCCTCCCGCTTTCAGGGAAAGAATGAAGATTTGAGGTCCATTTTCATCATCCATGAAGCGCTTGATCATTTGATCACGCATTTTCACCGGTGTATTGCCATACAGGAAAATAGTGGGGGTATTCAGGGTGGTTGATAAGTAACTATTCAGAATTTTGCCCATTTCAGCAAATTGGGTAAAAATCAAAACCCGGTCACCCACAGCAACGATTTCTTCCAGCATTTCCACCAGACGTTTAAGCTTTCCTGAACGGTTATGTAATTCTCGCGCTGGAGGTACATGACCATTGATTTTTTGCAAGTATTGGGTGGGGTGGTTACAAATCTGTTTTAGTTTGGTTAACATCGCCAGCACCAGACCGTGACGTTCAATGCCTTCACTTTCAGCGATTTTTTTCATGACTTCATTGATCAAATTTTGATAGAGACTTGCCTGTTCCTCTGTGAGATGACAATATGCTTTCACTTCTATTTTTTCAGGCAAATCGTCAATCACATTTGGATCCGTTTTGACACGCCGTAATATAAAAGGTGATACCAATTCTCTAAGTTGGTGGGTGATTTCCGGATCGTGGAAGCGTTCAATGGGGATCGCAAATTCCCGTCGGAAACCTTCCCGAGAACCCAGATAACCCGGGTTGAGGAATTGCATGATCGACCACAATTCCATCAGGCGGTTTTCCACCGGGGTACCGGTGAGTGCAAAGCGGAAGCTGGCTTTTAAGGCTCGCACGGCCTGTGTCTGTTTGGCAGCTGGATTTTTAATATTCTGGGCTTCATCCAGAATGACACCATGCCATTGGATCGATTGTAATTCTTCCAAATCCTGCCGCACTAACGGATAACTGGTGATGAATAATTCGGTTTCTTTAGCTTTTTGAATTAATTCATGATTTCGAAAGCGGGTTGGTCCCTGATGTTTATAAATCTTTAAATCAGGTGCGAATTTTCTGGTTTCCCGTTGCCAGTTGGTGACAACTGAGGTCGGACATACCAGTAAAACGGGGCCAGGCAGTTTGCCAGCATTGTTCTCTTTTTCATGTGCCAGCAATGCCAGAGCTTGAATTGTTTTTCCGAGGCCCATATCATCTGCCAGAATAGCCCCCAACCCCCAACGCTGG
>JAHYJK010000155.1 GCA_019429225.1 Anaerolineaceae bacterium | reverse complement strand
ATATCGAGGCCTTTCAAATCTCTTCCATCCAGTAATGCGATTGCTTCCGGGTTGAGACCTTTGGCTTGGACCACCCGATCCAGGCGGTTGAAGGAAAGCTCCATACTGGGGTTCACGTCGATGGAGAGAAATCCAGCCGGTTGGGTGATAAATAAAACGCCGGCAATCAGGGCAGTGATAATGAGTACAGTTGCTGCTCCTAGGGTTACAATACTTTTTGTTGTTGTCATGATATTTTTCCTTTCGGTTGATTAGTTTTTTGTTTTACATTAACCTAATGCACGAAAGGAGGTTTTTATTGCATTAGAGATTTTTAATGTTTCAACCTCTTGCAATAAAGCAGTATCTGGATGGTCATCGAACTGTTTACTTTATGCTCACGACTTTTCCTTTGGTAATCAGGACCAATTCTTGGGGACTCAACCGGAACACAGCGTTGGGTGTACCAGCTGCTGCCCAAATTACCTCATAATTCATCAGATCTTCATCAATGATCGTCTCAATGGGCTGGGTATGTGCCAGGGGAGGGACACCTCCGATCGGATATCCGGTTACCGCGCGGACAAACTCAGCATCGGCTCGCACAATCTTCTCCCCCATAATTTCCTTGATCTGTTTCTCATTCACCCGATTGCCACCACTGGCTGCGATCAGCACCGCTTTACCACTGGGTTGGCGTTGAAACACCAGCGATTTCACGATTTGCTCCACGCTGCATCTGATGGCATCAGCAGCCTCCTGAGCAGTACGAGTGGATTTGGGGAACTCGACCACCACCAGATCCAGGCCAAAGTCTGACAGGGCTGCCTGCACTTTTTTTGCATTGTTGGATAATTTTGCTTCACTCATAATAGTTCCTTCGTTCACATCCACTTGCGGCTGCGCATCCAGATGAACATACCAACCGGTAAAAGGACAAATATACTCAATAGAACCACCAGTACTGGTTGCGAGGTCCAACTGGCAAATGGCGGATCGGCAGCGAAGAAGTTCATCCCAAAGAAGCCAGTCAGGAAAGAGATGGGCATGAAGAGAGTGGTGATGATGGTCAGAGTCTTCATAACATCATTCATACGGTTGTTGATTACCGAGAGGTATGTCTCCAGAGCTCCACTGATCAAGTCGCGCAGACTCTCAGAAATGTCATACAGCCGCACCATATGGTCGTAGATGTCGCGAAAGAAGACGCGCTCTTGCTTGTCAATAACATGATCATCCCCACGCGCCAGTTTGTTGAATAGTTCACGTTGTGGCATCAGGATACGGCGCATATGTAAGAGCGAGCGCTTGAGCGTGAAGATCTGCTCCAAAAGTTGTTGATTACTGCCATTGAACATCTGGTCCTCGATGCTATCGATGGCATCGTCCATCTGGTCAACCACCGGCAGGGTCTCTGCCACCAGATCATCTGCCAGTTTGTAGAAAAGATGATCGGCACCCCGCTGTAAAAAACGTGCATCCCGTTCAATGTATTGATGAACTTTTTCTATGACCGGAATGGCAACATTCTGATAAGTGACCAGAAAATGTTTGCCCAGGAATACGTCCAGTTCATCTGCAGGCAATGGCTCGTCTTCATCCGGTTTATAGCGGATGCTGTGCAATACCAGATAGAGGTAATTACCCCAATCATCCACACGCGGAACATGTACTTCGTCCAGTGCATCGGAGACAGCCAACGGGTGGAAACCGAATAACTCCAATAGGATATTCTCGGCTTCGGCATAAGGTGTCTGCACCAGATCGACCCACAGGACACCTTGATCGCTCTTGAAAGCTTCCTTAATTTCATCCAGGTTTAGGTCGACTTTGGTTACACCGTTGAGATAATATGTTGATTTGATCATCTGATTAAAACCATTCTTTCTGTCAGATATTTTTCATCGGTTTGTCACTTAATTGTAGCGCCTGTCTTTACATCTGTCATTTTGCAATTATACTTACATTGTGCAAGCATCAGCTGAATTTCGTATCCCCGAGCACTATGCCACCGATAAACGCGGACCATTGCGTTGGATCTGGTCGCATGCCATTCGACAGTGGATATTTATCCTTTTTGCAATAATTGGCGCTTTTGGCAATGCAGCCATGATGGCGGTGGTTCCGGTCATTACTGGCCAGGCCTTCAACATCGTGCTATCAGGCGATGTTGATCTAAAACGCCTTGGCAATTTAGCGCTTCTAATGGCGGGATCGCAGGTTGTGCGTGGTATTCTTCAACTAGCACGAAACTACGGATTTGAATTCACAGCCCAACGCATTGAACGCGAAGTGCGTTATGAACTTTACACCAGTTTGCTAGGCAAGAGCATGACCTTCCACAATTTACAGCCGGTAGGGGACACAATGGCACGTGCCACCAACGATGTGCGTGAAGTTAACTACATGTTTAGTCCAGGTTGGAATGTGGTCATTGGCTCACTCAATTTTTTGATTATGCCACTGCTGCTTTCAGCCCGCTATCACCCTGATCTGTTGCTCACTCCCATCATTTTCACAGTTTTATACGGGCTGGCATTGTGGCATTATTTGGTCACACTCAGCCCGATTACTTCGGATGTTCGAGCTGCTTTTGGCAACTTAAACACCCGCCTGGCTGAAGCTTTGGATGGGATTGAGATTGTTAAAGGAAGCGCACAGGAAAACCAGGAAGTGATGCGCTTTGGCAAGAATGTAAACAATTACCGCGATAAAATGGTACGTCAGGGAGATGTGGAAGCACGTTTCTTACCTCTTTTGTTGCTCGGTTTCGCTTTAGCGGGAGGTTTGTTGCATGCCATGTTGCTCTTCAGGCAAGGCATCCTTTCTGTAGGCGATGTGGTCTCTTATTTTGGTTTGCTTTCAATGCTGGGATTTCCTGTTTTTGCATCCTTATTCGCTTATTCTCGTATTTCTTTAGGGGTTGCTGGTGCTCGAAGAATATTGGAACTCATCAATCGCACCACCGATTTGGATCAGAACAAAGGTGGTTATAACGAAACGATGCGTGGAGAAGTGGAATTCAAAAATGTTACCTTTGCGTACGGAGAAAACGACCCCGTTCTGGATGAAATTGATTTCTCTATCAAACCTGGTCAGACAGTAGCAATTGTTGGTCAAACAGGATCAGGTAAAACATCTCTGGTACGTCTCATTAACCGCACGTACGATATCAGCGGTGGTCAGGTGATGGTCGATGGTGTAGATGTTCGTGACTGGGATTTGGAAGTGCTTCGCCAACAGATCTCGATTATCGAGCAGGATATATTCCTATTCTCTCAATCCATAGCACACAACATTTCCTTTGGTAAACCGGATGCCACGCGTGAAGAGGTTATTCAGGCAGCCAAGAATGCACAAGCGCATGAGTTTATTGAGGGGTTTGCCGAAGGTTATGACACTGTAATTGGTGAACGTGGGGTAACTTTATCAGGTGGGCAACGTCAACGCCTGGCATTAGCCCGTGCTTTTCTGATTAACCCACATATTCTGATTTTGGATGATTCGACCAGCGCGATTGACTCTGAAACTGAAGATAAAATTCAACGTGCGATCTATGCTGCTGCTAAAGGACGTACCACCTTCATCATAACCCACCGCCTTTCTCAAATTCGTTGGGCAGATCAAATTTTGGTCCTGCGTGGTGGTAAATTAGTAGCGGCAGGCAATCATGATGATTTAATGAAGACTTCCGAGGCTTACCGGAGGATTTTTAGTGATTAATTGGAACCTTTCTCGCTTGAGATGAGATTCGAAATAAAGGAATTATGGGCTTTTTTGCAGGACTAAACGCTGAGAAATATGATAGACAATATTCCGACCGCCAATTGGCAAAGCGGATTGTGACCTATTTTAAGCCCTTTATTAAACGGCTGATCATTGTAGTTGTCGCTACGCTGATGGTTTCAGGTAGTGATGCCATTCAGCCGGTAATCGTCTCACGAGGATTGGATGTCATGGGTACCAATCCTGCGGTGGAGCGTATTTATTCGATCGCAATCGCAATTCTAGGTGTTAGTGTACTTAGCTGGTTGATGAATTACATTAGACGGCGATTGATGGTTCGTGTCATTGCAAATTTGCTCGTGAACCTGGCGACCGATGCCTTTGAAGCTTCCACAGAGCATGATCTCTCTTTCTACGATCAATACTCCTCCGGTAGGATTGCATCTCGCATCACATCCGATACATTGGCGTTTGGTGAATTGGTTTCATTGGTGACCGATGTAGCTTCCCAAATTGTTGAATCGCTGATTTTAGCAATTATCCTTTTCAACATTGATTGGCGCCTTACCTTAATTGCGATGGCATTAATTCCTATTATTTTCGGTTTGACAATGCTCTATCGCAAGTTAGCCCGCAAGGTGACTCGTGAGGGGATGCGTGCCACAGCTGAGGTGAACCAGACCATCAAAGAAACCGTCAGTGGCATAGCTGTTGCCAAAAATTTCCGCCAGGAAGCCAGTATCTTCAAGATTTTCGATAAAGCCAATCAGGTATCCTACAAAGTCAACATCAATCGCGGGTTAGTGCTGTCAATTGTTTTCCCAACATTGAATACCATCGGTGGGATTGCGACTGCCATCATGGTTTATACAGGTGGATTAACCACCTCCCAGGGAATTGTTACCGCTGGAGCCTGGTATCTATTTGTTCTCAGCTTAGATCGTTTCATGTTCCCTGTTATGAGCTTAGCTTCTTTTTGGACAAATGTTCAGAATGGTCTTTCCTCGGCAGAACGAGTGTTCGCGCTGATTGATGCCGATCCCAACGTGGTGCAGACGAATGATCGCGACGCACCGGTACTGCGGGGTGAGATTGAATTCTGCAACCTGAATTTCCACTATAAAGATACCGAACCGGTGCTGCGGGACTTCAACCTGCATATCCAACCCGGGGAAACTGTGGCGCTGGTGGGGCATACCGGCGCTGGAAAGTCCTCCATCGCCAAGCTGATTGCGCGTTTCTACGAGTTCCAGAGTGGCAAGATCCTGATCGATGGTATGGACGTTCGCTCCTTCAACCTGAACAGCTATCGGCGCAAACTGGGGATTGTTTCCCAGGTGCCATTCCTGTTCTCAGGCACGGTGCTGGATAATATCTGCTATACCTGCGCGCAGGCCAACCCGTCCGAGGTGGAGCAGCTGGCACGCCAGATTGGGGACGGTGAATGGCTGGAAACTCTCCCGAATGGGTTGAACACTGAGGTGGGCGAGCGCGGAGCACGGCTCTCGATGGGGCAAAGGCAGCTGGTTTCGCTGATGCGTGTATTGGTGCAGCAACCGGCCATCTTCATCCTGGATGAAGCCACTGCCAGCATTGACCCCTTCACCGAATGGCAGATCCAGCAGGCATTGAACCTGATTCTGGAGAAAACCACCTCAATTCTCATTGCGCATAGATTATCGACCGTCAAATCCGCCAATCGTATTATCGTCATGCGTGAGGGCAGCATCATCGAAGTCGGTAATCATGACAGCCTGATGCAGTCCGGGGGACACTACGCCGAGCTTTACAATACTTACTTCCGCCATCAGAGTTTGGCATATGTGGAGGAAGCCACGTTCAGGGGGTAGGGGTTGGGGGTTAGCTAGTAGCCATCCTTCTGGTGCATTGCACTTAAGGATAAAAGATCTGAACTATGATTTTTGTGATTACATGATGGACTATGATTTCATCCCGCCACCCTTTCCATCGCCTCGTACGGGCGTGGTCCCGGACCCGCCCGTTTCCAATTCGAACCGTTGCACTTCCTGGGATAAACCCCGATCTGATTTTGATGATTACATGATGGACTATGATTTCATCCCGCCACCCTTTCCATCGCCTCGTACGGGCGTGGTCCCGGACCCGCCCGTTTCCAATTCAAACTGTTGCACCTCCTGGGATAAACCCCGATCTGATTTTTGTGATTACATGATGGACTATGATTTCATCCCGCCACCCTCTCCATCGACTCGTACGGGCGTGGTCCCGGACCCGCCCGTTTCCAATTCAAACTGTTGCACTTGCTGGGATAAACCCCGATCTGATTTTCGTGATTACATGATGGACTATGATTTCTTCCCGCCGCCCTTGCTTCCGACTCGTACAGGCGAGGTCCCGGACCCGCCCGTTTCCAATTCAAACTGTTGCACCTCCTGGGATAAACCCCGATCTGATTTTTGTGATTACATGATGGACTATGATTTTGTCCCTCCACCCTTTCCATCGCCTCGTACGGGCGTGGTCCCGGACCGCCCGTTTCCAATTCGAACCGTTGCACCTGAGGTTTAAAAAAGTCCTGAACCGGGATTTACAGGATTCCCTGTTTTTTGATTTCCTGAATTAATTTTCATGTGAGACATTTTGATTTCCAGCAATGGATGACAGGATTTTGCAAGGATTTACAGAATTATTCTTTCTAATCGTCTCCCGCGACAATAAATTTGTAGGGGAGAACCATCGGAAATATGACCCTGCCACCACCCAAAAATCCCAACATCCGATGCCTCGCCCATCCCATTCTTGAGCATCAGAATTGCTAATGTCGCGGACCATCCCACGATCCTGGTTTTAATCGCAAGTGAATTTTAAAATTTCTGTCTACGAAAAAAACCAAATAAACGAATACCCTAAGGGCATGCTATGACCAAAGGCCATCAAATAAACGAATTAGACTTATCGAACCATTGGGTGCTTAGAGATTGATTCATATAATATCAGAAGATAAAAAGCTCTTATGATTTTTCATAAGAGCTTTTTTTAAACCTCGAAAATTCTTAATCTAATGAAATAAATATTTTACCTGCTGAAATTACGTCTGCTTCCAGTACGAATATAAGCTCTTTTGAATCGACTGGGACCTGGAAACCAACTTGCCCGCGAATGCTTTCACCAGGTGCAAGTTCTCCTTCTGGCATGGAACTGCTTGATTCCATGGATGCCATGATATTCACAGTATATTTCTTAAAATTTGAGTCTTTAACATACATTTGTAATAGTGTAGATACATTCTGTGTAGCTGTTCCAGTATTCTTTATGGTGATATCCACCATGAGGAAGTTGTATCCTTCGTCAGGTGTATTAAATTGACTTCCTTTTGAAAACATAATTTCATTTACGGTGAGCATTGTATCTTTGAATTCAACTGAATCACCTTTAATAAATGTTTCAATTGTAGATGGCGTAGCTAAATCTGTTGGTGGTTCTATAGATACCGGACTAGCACCTAAATCAACGACTACTTTACCAGAACCGAAAACACTTGCATCAAAAACAAATTGTAAATTTTGAACATTTTCAGGAACTTGAAAACCTACTTTTCCTCTAATTTTTTCTCCGGGAACCAAACTACCATCGACACTCCCATCTTTTATTTCGGAAGAAGCTGAAAAATCAATCTCATAAGAACGATCGGCTTCGTCTTTTAAATTCATTTGTAGCAATGTTGAGATAGAAATTCGTGACTGGCTATTGTTTGCAAAAAACATTTCGACAGCAACAAATTTATTACCGGGATCTGGACCAAGAAAATCTCCAGCGGATATATCTTCCCAACCTAAAACAGCCATGGTATGGTTTTTGATCTCAATCAAATCGCCAACATTATATACTTGCATTACTGTTGAGCTTGCCAGATCACTGGGTGGTTCCATCGATATTGGTTCTGAACCTAAATCAACAAACACTTTTCCACTTGAAAAGAAGGCAGCATCAAACACAAATTGAAGGTTTTGAACATCTTCTGGTACTTCAAATCCAACTTTTCCACGCACCCGTTCACCAGGAACAAGTTCACCATCAAGATTTCCCCCAGATAAAGATGATGCAGCAAATAAATCGACATTGTATTTCTGATCTTTTTCATCTTTGAGACTCATTTGCATCAATGTTGAAATTGACTTGGATGAATTGCTTTCATTGATTAATAACAGTTCTACCCCAATGAATTTCATCCCTTCATCTGGTGGCATAAATTCATTTGGTTCAACATTTACCCAGCCCAGAACAACCAATGTGGTGTTGTTAATTGAAATAATATCACCCACCTGATAAATATCTTTAATCACACTTGCAGATGTTGGTTCTGTTTCTGACGAGGTTTTTTCTTGATTATTGTTAGAACTGGATTGATCAGATGTAGCAACCAGGGTTGGACTGGAGCTACTGCCGCATGCCAGAGAAACAATCACCAAAATTGAAACTAATAGAACTAACGGTTTAAATCGTTTGAGTGCACTCATAATCTCTCCTTCATAAATGCAATTATCTGATTTAGTTTGTAAAAAATTTCAAAACGAATAGATTTTTTATTGCTTTTATAGAAACGAATAATTTGAATATTAAAATTATAGCAAAAATAAACCGAAAAAACTACTGAAAAAAAAATTTGATTATTACTGAATCTTTCCAATTAGCTAACCGAAAAATAATTATTTGAATGAAAAACAAACATCCACCAATATCGATGAGCAGGTGGTTCATAGGTTGAAAATGGCTACAAGTTGTTTTTTCAGGGGTTTAGACCCGTTCCGATTGTACGATCCTGGGGCTATCGGTTTCAAATCAGGTAAAGCTAATTTTTTTGTTCAGAAACTCATAAAAAAATCCCAAACTTTAATTTTGATGATTACTTGACAGACTATGATTTTGTTTTTCCCGAAGCAAAGGACTTATCCCTATTAGCCTAATTGAATTTACTACGAAAATAGAAACCCCACCTATGCCGTTCACGAAGCCACAAGGTGATATATAAACATGAATTCACGAATGAAGAATGGCTAACAAACCTCAAAAAAATTTCAGTAACATACTCATGGATGCCTTGGTGATCATGCCAAACCATATCCGAAGGAATCGGATAGTGTTGA
>JAHYJK010000154.1 GCA_019429225.1 Anaerolineaceae bacterium | reverse complement strand
TTTCTGTACTCGAATCCTGCATGGAAGGTTGTTGCGACATACCAGATTGTTTGCGATTATTGACCAATTGTTGAATACGATGTTCCAAATCTTCCTTGCTGGTGATGTCTTTATCGAATGGCCCTCTCTTTAATCGATGCCCCAGCGTCAGATGAGCTGCCTGGGCAATATCCGCGTTGACAATTTTCACCCGACCTTCAAAGGCGGCATTGGCGCGAGCAGCCTTCAGGATCACCAGATCAGGACGATGCCCATCCACACCCAGCGCAGAGGTCAGCGTGGCAATGGCGAGAAAATCACTTTGATCTTCCTTCACTTCATTGATCAATTCTCTGGCTTTTACAATTCGTTCCGAAAGCTCCATTTCATAGGCCTTCCATTTTTCAAAGAAACCATCCGGATCGCGTTCAAATAACATGTTGCGTTCCATGATGGTTACCCGATCCTGCGGGGTAGAAATACCTTTAATATCCACAGAAAGAGCAAATCGATCCAGTAATTGCGGGCGTAAATCACCTTCTTCCGGGTTCATGGTACCAACTAGAATAAAACGGGCGGGGTGGACAAATGAAATTCCTTCGCGCTCCACAATATTCATGCCCATGGCGGCGGAGTCCAGGAGAACATCCACAACATGATCATCCAGCAGGTTTACTTCGTCAATATACAAGAGCCCGCGGTTGGCAGCTGCCAAAATGCCTGGCTCAAAACTTCTTTCGCCTTTTTGAATAGCTTTTTCAATATCCAGGGTCCCCACCACCCGATCTTCTGTGGCCGATACCGGCAAATTGACGAAGGATATCTTTTGTATACGAACCGGGATTTCTTCCCCGTTCTTAAATCGCTCCTGGCATTCTGTGCACCAGGTATTTTTGATTTCTGGATCACAGCCAAAACGGCAACCACTGACCACCTTTACCTCTGGCAATAATGCTGAGAGCGCACGGGCGGCCGTCGATTTTGCCGTTCCCCGTTCCCCACGAATTAAAACCCCGCCAATGCTCGGCTCAACAGCGTTCAAAATGAGCGCGCGCTTCATACTCTCCTGACCAACGATGGCTGTAAAAGGAAATATGCGTTGAAACTTCAATTTGTAATCCTCCTAAGTGTCTACGGATAATTCTATAATTTTTTTGTTGATCAGGGATACAGAAATCTTTCCACCATTACTGATCACCTTTCCATTCAAAAACACTACCGGTAATTGAGCATCTGCTGGTAAAGCTGGGCAATGTTCATCCAGCAAATCAAAATATTCAACCATAACCTGTTCACCATATCTGGTTTTCAATTGGTCAGAGACCCATCTGGCCACCTCGCGCCAGTTATCCACCATTCCTTCTGAACAGGCAACCAGGGTGCCAACTATTTTCACTTCGTATAATCTGTTCATATTTTTTATTCCTCATACTTCACATGCACCTCAAACTCCGATCGACATTGTTTGCACTGATATCCATAAATTGGCATACTTTCTCCTGACTAAATCGCTTAACAACACCCTCTGGAGCGTTGAACTAGTATCGTAAAATTAACACCAATGATCTGACTGATTTCCTGACTGACATCCTTGAGGAACTTTTTGACCGATTCTTGTGCCAGGTTGTATTCCTGAATAATCTCATTTTCGGCAATTTTCATTTGCAATCCTCTGAATTGAGAAATATCGTCTTCTGAGTAGTTGCTGTTATTTTGACCCGCAATAATTTTTTATCCTTTTCTATATCATTTCTGGATTAGTTTTTTCTAATTCAGCTGTATCTTGGAAAATTTTTTCTCCCAACTCAGATAACATTTCCAGCCCTCGGATTTCCTGCGGCAGAAGTGGTATCTGAACGACCGGCAACTTAAATCGGTCGGAAATTTCATTCAGATATTTTTCCTGCATGGACCGACGAGCGCGTGTGAAATCAGTGTTTGCTTCTTCCAGCGGGATGACCATATTGGCAACCACCAGTCCGGGATTAATACCTGTGGTGCCTAATTCAGCTGCGGCACGATATGCTTCAATAATGGGGGTGGCTTCCGGGTACATAACGAACGCAAAAGTGCTCTGTCCCGGATCACGCATCATGTCTATCACTTTTCCGAAGCGTTGTTTAGCAACATCATCTGCCGCAGAAGAATCTACAGAGGCAAAGATTTTTACGTCTAGCTGTTTGCTCCAGTCCATCGGTAATTCCAACATACGCAACGTGTGTCCGGTTGGAGCTGTATCAAATACCACTGCTTCCCATTGTTCTTGTGAAGCATAATCAATAAATTGATCAAAGGCTGCCATTTCCTCCGTGCAGGGCGAGTTAAGTTCTTCTTCCATGGTTGCGATAGCGCTCTCTGGACGCCCACGCTGGATTGCGTCATTTAAAATGCGTTCTTTGTATGTGTCTGCAGCTGATTTGGGGTCAATCTTGACTGCCCACAAATGCGGTTGCCCGGTAATTTCAGTTACATCATCGCCAACCGGGCTATCCAAAACATCACCCAGATGGGCAGCAGGGTCGGTGGTTAATAGCAAAGTTTTATATCCCTGGCGAGCCAGCCAGACAGCGGTTATGCAGGAAGCAACTGTTTTTCCTACGCCGCCTTTTCCAGCAAAAAATACCGTATGGCGATGTCCATTGGGAGAAATGCGCTTACGAATATCTGCGACGGGTGAAATGAATGACTGCTTCTGTTCAGAAATTTTTTCCGCTTCAAAGGTCGTGGTGGGTGAGTTACCATCAAAGAATATTTTTGCCACCTGACTCAATCGCTTTACCCCTTTAATTTCTCCTGACAGCAGTGTCATGCGTTGGATGGGATACGAAAAATCCGTGGAAATTTGTCTCAGATATCGGGCTTGCATATTAGCGCGGGCAGCAAACAGTGAATTTTCTATTCCCATTACCGGAATAATGCCATTGATAATCAAACGGAAGTTATGGATCTCCAGTTTGCTCAATTCCCCGATAGCCCGTCGGGTCTCTTTTATCGATATAGCTTCCGGGTGCAGAACAAAGACAAAGGTGGTTTGATTACTATCGCGCATGGCGGTCAAAGCGCGCTCATACTTGTGTTTAGCATCCTGGATAGCAGCTGCTGGCCCCAGACAGGTTTGTCCACTACCAGCGCTGGCAGCATCAATTGATTGACTCCACTCCGCTGGCAATTCTAATAAACGGATGGTGTGTCCGGTTGGAGCCGTGTCAAAAATTACGACATCAAATACAGTTTCTTCCCCGGTCGGCACTTCGAGAAAATCAGTAAAGCGATCAAAAGCGGCTACTTCTGCTGTGCAGGGTCCACTCATTTGCTCTTCCATCACCTGGACGATTTGTGGAGGAAATGCTGCTCGAATCGGTTCCATTGCACGATCAATATATTCCTCTGTAGCTTTATCTGAATCGATTTCCATCGCCGATAAATTGGGCACCTCGTGAACAGCTGTGATGTGATGACCAATGGTTTGTTCAAACACATCTGCCAGATTTGAAGCTGGGTCGGTTGTCACAATCAGTGTTTTTTTGCCTTCCTCCGCATAACGAACTGCGTGTGTACATGCCATGGACGTTTTACCCACGCCACCTTTCCCGGAGAAAAAGATATATTGGGTCTTCATTTTAAATGCCTCTATTGAGTTTTGCCATGATTTCATCTTCGGTAGGATACCTGCCATTCGAGATAATGCTGCCATGAACCATAACGATGGGTAATGCAGCCAGTTGTTGGCTGCGGATTAATTTCATCACACCAGGATTTCCGATAAATTGGTTCGGGTGAGAGCTCATCTGGTAGCGCCCAATCCGAAACCCCAAGGATTGAAGGCGCGCAATCATTTCGCTGACATCCAGGAGCGTCTGGTCGATACTTGGTCCACATAACCCGGTTGGACAACACATCGGAGGATCGTAGATTTCTATGTCAACGGGTAAAAATAAATTTTTTTCTTGCTGTTGTGTTTTGTTGAGATTGTTTTCCATATTATTTCAATTTCCTTTGAATTATGTTGATAAAATTTTTTATTTGAAATTAAGAACATCTAAAATGTTCTTTTCTTCTGTTTGCGGCCCACAACTTAATCTTCTGGGATGAATCCTTTTTTCATCAAAAAAGCTGTTCAACGCACTTTTCATATCCTGCATTGCTTCTAGATTGATAGAATAATATATCCAGCGGCCATCAACCGGGTCACGTTCCGAATTAATCAGTCCTGAATCTTTTAAGATTGAGAGGTGGTGTGATGTCAGGTTAGCAGCCATTTGCAACGAACTTCCTAATTCACAATTGCATTGAACCCCTGAAATAATTTTATCTAAAAGCATTATTCTTTTAGGTTCACCTATTACTTTTAGACATTTTATTAATTCTGACAAATCTTTTTCAGAATAATTTTTATCTTCCATGAATTCCTCACTTAATAGTTCAATATAAATTGAATTATATTATATAAAATTAATTTGTCAACTTATTTTTACCAGAATAAGAAACAAACTTAATCTTTCTCGAGAAAATGATTATGAGCATAAATTAAGAGTCTGTTTCTTGTCCAAACACACAGTTATCTGGCAATCTCTGATGGAGGTCAATTCCCTCGCCTACTGGATTTTTTTCAAAACTATCATATACTAATTTATACAGCGATCTTTTTTCCATGAAAAAAATTCTTTTTTTCCTCCTCTTGTTCAGCTTTATCAGCGCGCTGTGTTTGCCCGGCACCACCTCCCAGGCGAACGACGGAGTGAATGATGCTGCCGACCAACAAGCCATTCGGGCCCAAACCCTGGAGGATGTAGAATCCTTTAATTGCGAAGATGTAAGCGACGTTCCTGTGAGTGAGTGCGAGGCGCTGGTGGCATTTTATTTGACCACCAATGGTGCGGGATGGTCATACAATACCAATTGGCTGGAGAGCTCCACTGTCGGCACCTGGTTAGGAGTGACAGTCGAGGAAGAACATGTTGCCATTCTATCTTTATATAGTAAAAATTTGACCGGTACCATCCCCGAAGAGATCGGTCACCTTCCTTATCTTGAATTATTAGAGCTGGCGGGCAATCAATTAACTGGGCCAATCCCGCAATCTCTGGGAAACCTGACTTATCTTGTTGAAGCTTGCCTTACAAATAATTTAATCACCGGTCCTATCCCTGACACGTTAGGAGGAATGTCTTCTCTGCTTAAACTTTCATTTAATGATAATTTGATAGAAGGGGAAATCCCCGCATCCCTGGGAAATATAACTACATTAACAAAATTTTCGTTGGGAAATAACCGATTAACCGGAACGATTCCGGATTCATTGGGACAATTATTAAACGTAGATAGGTTCGAGGTATATAAAAATAACTTAAGCGGCGAGCTTCCCGAGTCACTGGGAAATCTTACACTCCTGAAAGAGTTAATCATTTTTGAAAATTCGTTTAGTGGCAGCATTCCGCTCACCTACACAAACCTGACCAACGTGACTGATTTTTACTTCTTTGGCACCCAGCTTTGCGAACCAACTACTCCCGAGTTTTTAGCCTGGAAAGCGCTGGTAGACGATGGTTGGCATGGCACCGACCTGATCTGCATGGATTTTCACCAATTTCTGCCGATCATTTACCGGTAGGGGCGTTCGGCCGAACGCCCCTACAAACCCATCCAACACAATTTATGCGATGGGGGATTCCGTTTGTTTCTCACTGTGGGTTCCAAAAAACCCATGTTTTCATCCATCACTGCATCTAAAAGCCATAACACTGGTCTTCTTTATTACCACCCACCACATTACTTCCGCCTGTGGGAGCCGGGTAATTCTCTTTACATTGTAAATTTCCGCCAATGGTGTTGCCCTGCACATAAACCCCACCGCTATTGTCAAAGGACTGCAGGTCACCCCCAATGCGGTTGCTGGTAAACGACTGGTAGCCCCAGTTTTCGAAACTTTGCAGGTTGCCATCAATTCTCACGCCACTCACCACGGCCACACCGCTGTAATCAAGTTGAATATCACCATTCACATACGACCCCGATTGCACTTCCACCCGGCTAGCGCCTTCTGCCTGAATGTTTCCATCCACATTGACAGCATACGCATACAGGGTTGCCCCGCTTTGCACTTTGATATTGCCTTTCACGTAGGTGCCGTTCAGGGTGCAGATAGTATTCATAGGTACGATCAGCTCTGAGACAGTCATTGCGCCGATACTGCCGGTGCAGTATCCATCATCATTGGTGTCTTCTCCGCTTGCCGGTTTAGAGGTAGGGTTGGGAGCTATCGTTGGAAAAGGTAAAGCAGTTGCACCTGGGCTCAGAGTCGGACTAGTGCCTTGCGCTGCGCCATCCAGATCTTTACACTGGTCTTCTTTGTTACCATCCACAGTATTCATACCGCCAGTTGGTGCCGGGTAATTCTCCTTACACTGCAAATTGCCATCGATGTCATTACCACGAACGGTAACCCCAGCGCTGTTTTCAAATGCCTGTAAATCGCCACCGATTCCATTGCTGGTAAAGGTTTGACTGCCCCAGTTTTTGACACTCTGCAAATTGCCGCCAATACGGACCGCATCCACCAGTACCACGCCACTATTGTCCACTTGAATATCACCCATCACCTGTGAGTTGGGATGTACTTCCACCCGGCTGGCATTTTCAGCCTGAATGTTACCATCCACCCAGACTGCATAGGCATGTAGGGTAGCGCCATTCTGCACCTTGATGTTGCCATCCACGCGGGTGCCGTCCAGCGTACAGGTGGCATTCGTGGGAACGATCAGCTCGTCCACAGTTATTGCTCCAATTGTTCCGAAACAGGTACCATCTTTGGGATTATAAGCAGAAACCAATGGATCCGTTTCACTTTCTACGCTGTTTTCGTCTGGCTGCCCAGCACCGCTGTTATCATCGGCTGATAACAATTTCACCGCACTCAGATACAGAGTCCCCTCACCGTCAGCGTAGGCTTTTACTGTAACCCAATCACCTGCTTTGATGTCTGCCTGGATCTCGGAAGCAGCGCTAACCTGTAAAGTGTGCCCGCTTATGATCCATTGCCCAGCGGTAATTTTTTCAACATACCCCTTGAAATCCATCTCATTACCGAAACCGCCTGCCGACTCTGAGAATTGAATTGCCTCTTTCACCTGATCCAGATCTCGTTCTGGCAGAGCAGCGGATACCTGAATCAGGATTAACGCATATTCTTTGAGCGATTCAGAAATTTGCAGGGACAGCTTGCCAGCTGTTTGGGGGTCATCGCTGGCCACTGACTCCAGTGCCAATAGAGCGTTTTGAATGTGCTCTTCATATTGATGGATCATAGGTGCTATCTGGTGAATGCGTCCTTTTTCTATCAAACCCCTTATCTCTTCCAGACGCGTACCGGCATAACGCAGATACAATTGAAATTTACTTTCATCTGCCCTGGTTAAGTTGATGCGGGTTTGCTCTATGTTCGTCTTTATACTGTAAAGTCCATCCCCCGGTAAGGCTCTGGAAGCCGCCACAGCGGTAATACCGATACCACTGAACAAAAAGGTTATTAACACAATCAGCGTTGCGCCAATTGCAATTGCTTTTTTAAGTTTTGGTGTTGCCATTGAAAAATACTCCTTCATTTGATTAATTGTATTCATGTGTCCTTCAACCAGTTTCCCAGCAGCCATATCATCAATTTCCGAAAGATATCGTGCTGTGCTCCTGGCTACCTGGTTTGGGTCCCGGTCAGGGACAGGTTGCATCTGAGTAAGCATTTCTATAAGATCAGCTTCAATTTTTGATTGTTTTGAATTTTTATTACTGTTCATCCTTGCCGCTCCTGACCCTAAGAAAACCTTTTTCGCAATTTGACCAATGCGCGATATTGCAACGCTCTGGTAGACTCAATTGATTTGCCTAAAAATTCTGCAACCCGGTCATGTGACCAATCTTCTAAAAATCGCAGCGCGATCACCATTCTTTGTTCTTCCGGTAATTTCATCAGCGCTTTCCTCAGTTTTTCTTGTTGTTGTTTTGCCAATATGTGATGCTCCGTATGTTCACCTGGATCAGATAGATTGTGATCCAAAAATGGTTCTTCTGGTTTTTCTTTGCGGTAATAATCCACAATCCAGTTATGCGCCATGCGGTACAGGTAAGCCTTTAAATTACCATCCAGTTTTTTTCTACGCTGAACAACCTGCAAAAATTTTGTAAAAGTCTCCGAAACACACTCTTCTGCCAGCTCCCGGTTGCCAAGCAGTCGATAGGCATAGCGATACATACCGGCGTTATTCTCTTCGTAGAGAGTCCGCAACCTGTTTCTATCCAATTGGTTACTGTTGTTGTCTGTTTGAGTTCTCATGCGCATTGATTCTCACTATATATAACGGATTACGCTAATAAACATGACGTTTTTTTAAAAACCTCACTACTTTAATTATACAAAAAGTGAATTACACTCATTTACTGTTGCCAAAACCTGATTTTTATTAGAAAATAATCTTAGGCTGCCAGATTGAGCCGACGTAGCGGGATCACTTTTCTCAGTCTGGCATGGTTGGATGTTTCTAAAAGGTAACACCATGGCGCGCATTTCCCATAAATTGAAAAATCCCCTGGAAGGAGCACTGGCCGGTGGCGGAGATCCTGCCACCTCGCCGCTGTATGTGTTTGGACCCTTCTTAAGCCTGATTATGGTCTCCGGTGCTGCCCGGATCGTCTTCGGTGGTGCTGTCTGGCTGGCTGTGCTGACCATTGCGGTGGTCTCGGCCATGTACCGTCTGGTGATGAAATGGGTCACCGATGGATCCGGTGGCAGCGGCCTGAGCGAGGAGGACTTCGGTGGCTGGGCAGTCAAAGTTAATGCCGGGATCACCTTCATTCAATACACCCTCACCTTCCTGCTCAGTATGGCTGCCATGGTAACCTT
>JAHYJK010000153.1 GCA_019429225.1 Anaerolineaceae bacterium | reverse complement strand
GGCGTGGAATAACCGCTGCCACCTGCTTCTTCTCCGGACGTCATATTCTTAGAAATAATCTTCCAGTGTGTTAATAAGGTGCCGGGTGGGGTGGAATAATCAATCTCTTCACCGGTGGAATCCAGGGTGTATTGAATCCCAGTGGATACCCGGCAATAATAAACTTCGCGGTTGCCTTCAAAACAAGAGAGCGTCTGGTAATCCAGGTTAAGGGTCATGGTCTTTTCGACCGGATCAACATCCGGGCTGATGGTGGAGACATCCTCCTCGGTTAATACTTTGAACCCAGCCCCATCCCCCCAGAAGTATTCCCCATAGCTGCCGCCATAGCCATAGCCACGCCCATTGGCATCTTCATTCCAGCGGTATTCCACAAAGCCATTGTTGCTGCGAATGCGATCCATCCAGACCACCTGACCATAATACAGGCGTGGAGGAAAGTTATAATTCAGGTGATCATTCAACCAGGGAGATGCAATGGTGCCTTCATGCGTCAGATCGACATACGGCACGGTCACTTCTGCCCAGAAACCCGTTTTCCCGGCTGGGATTTCAGAGATGGGTGTGTTAGGGATGTTGCGGGTGGGTTGCAAGACTGAGCCGTACACATATCCTAATGGTGTCTCCACATATTTCTGGTTGGATAACCCGCCGATGACATTGCCAACGACTTCCTGATTCCATTCCAACAGCGTGTCTGCTGCCAGGTTTTGAATGACGTTATCCGTCCCGCCTGCATTGGTCGGCTTGCTGCGCAGATAGATCCCCGGATCCGTCACCCGTCCGATGATCTCGCTATCCGGGAATTGTGCCAGGCGTTTTGGCATCGCCAGATACTCCAGTGGAGACAAGCGCAAAGGACGGAAAGCCAGAGTCCCCAGTCCAATCCCGGCTATTTTCAAAAAATCACGTCGTGATAAATTTCGTCTCAACATTCTTCACATTATAACGCAACTATTGAAGAAAGAACGTGAGAGTGTATAAATGTGTCAGCTTAAAAATCAACGAAGCATATACCGAATCACCCAGCTTTGATTATAATGATCAGGCGAAAAGAAAGCTTTTCAACTATTCTAAATATTCATCACAGGAAACTTACATGATCAGAAATATAGAAACCAGAGACATTCAACGCGTATGCGATATTTATAACCTTTACGTTCTTACCACCAACGCCTCCTTTGAAATTGATCCCGTTCCGGTGGAGGAGATGGAGAGCAGAGTAGCGGAGTTCACCCGTGTGTTTCCCTATCTTGTGTATGAGGAAGGAGAAGAAGTAATTGGATTTTGTTACGCCTCCAAATTCCGACCGCGTCTGGCCTACCGATTTACTGCCGAGGTAACCATCTACCTGGATAAAGAACATCTTGGCAAGGGTATCGGCAAGCAGCTCTACAAGGAACTTTTTGCCCGTCTACAAATACTGGGATTCCATTCACTGATTGCTGCCATCGCACTCCCCAATGAAAAAAGCCAGGCATTACATGAAAGTTTTGGATTTAAGCAGGTCGCTCACTTCAAAGATATGGGGTACAAGCTGGATCAATGGATTGATGTGGGTTACTGGCAAAAAATGTTGTAAAGATTATTTGGTCATCTCAATATGTCATTTTTTTCGATTAATTACGACTTAGATAGAGCTCAAAATAAGTTAACCCTGGCAGGATCGATGATCTAAACGTAAAGGAGATCAATGACAGAAAGTACAAATATCGAATAAAAACCCTGCCCCAATGTTTGTTGGGGCAGAACTACTCATGAATAGATATCGAGTGGATAGTTGAAAAAAATTATTAATTTTTTAAACATCCAATAGGGACAACTAACACCCCATTTTTTTGTTTTATGGCAAAACCATTTCCAGTAAGTACCAACAAAAAAGAAGGAGGTTGCATTTTCTCTTCATCTACTTTTTCTTTCAGTTTCAAAAGATTTTCAGAGGCCCTTTCGATTTGTTTTTGACCAAGTTTTATCTCGATTGCTCCCCAACGTCCATCAGTAAGCGCAACGATTGCATCTACTTCCAATTCGGTTTTATCTCGAAAGTGATAGACGTAACCACCAATACTCTGAGAATAAATTCGCAGATCTCGTATACATAATGATTCGAACAGTAGTCCAAATGTATTAAAATCTTTGAGCAATCCTTCAGGATTTGTTCCTAAAGCAGCGACAGCAATTGATGGGTCAACGAAATGTCGTTTCGGAGAAGTTCTTATCGCTGTTTTCGATCGCAAAGCAGGTTCCCATGCAGGTTGATCCTCCATTACAAAGAGTCTTTCAAGCGCATTTATATAGGAACGTATTGTTAATGTGGACAGACTCTCGTCTTCCCCTTTTATGTCACTTCGAATAGTTTCTAAAGAAGCAGTACTGGCGATATTTCGAGCAATAGATTTTAAAAATGCCCGAACTCTGGAAGGATCTCTGCTCACTCCATCGACCTCAGATATGTCCGTTTCAACAACAGCTTCCAAATACTGATTAGATTGTGCCAATGCTATTTTATTAGAAACGCCAATAGCTGCTGGCCATCCTCCTCTTGCGGTAACAAATGCCAATTCTTCAATATCCATATTTGTTTTCCCAAATGGTTCCTCCCCATTAAATAATTCAGTTAATGATACCTGCCCGGTAGACTCCCCAGACTCAAACAGGCTCATTGGACGCATTAACATTCTTGTAATACGTCCAGTTCCTGAATGCTTAACTTCGTGATCTAATGGAAGCGTTGATCCTGTTAAAATGAATTGCCCAGTGTCAGCACGATTATCGACGGCATATCGGACAGCATCCCATAAAACAGGCGCCATTTGCCATTCATCCAATAACCTCGGTGTTTCTCCTTCTAGTAATAATGATGGTTTTACTTCAGCGGTGCGCATATAATTAAGTGTTTGGTCAGGGTCCTGCATCATAAGTGCACTTTTTGATTGTTGTTTTGCTGTCCAGGTCTTTCCACACCATTTTGGTCCTCTAATCCATACAGCTCCAGATGTTTCTAATTTATCCTTTAGAAGCATATCAGCAATTCGAGGTATATATTTTCGCCCCATGATTGGTATCTCCATCATTAATAAGTTTTACAATATTACACCCATTTTATCACAATTATATGATTTGGACGGTTTTTATTATACTATTTGGACGTATTTTACTATATGATTTGGACGGTTTTTGTTATACGATTTGGACATAATTTATAATCATTATATATTTCAAGGTGAATCTATTTGTCATCGTACATGTTTATGATTTTCGTTATCATCATAATAACCATAAATGAAACTCCTTTCACAGAGAAAGATGAAAACAGAACTCCAATTAATTCCAGAACCTCAATTCGTTTATATTGTGCCCTTGTGGTATATCATGACCTTTGGTCATTCGTTTTATCGTTTATTCGTTGACGGCATTTCCAACCAATAGTGTTATAAAACCGCGTCTTAATGGAACAGTTAATTGAGTGCATTCAAAATCGAAATGAATGGAGTCAAATTTGAAAAGACACATTCCTCTTTTTATTATGCGACACTCCTTAATTCTTGAACGGCAATTCAAATTTTGCTATACTAGTAATCAGGACGGATACTTAAAGATTCTTTAGATCGGGATAACATGGAAGCCATAAATATCCGGAACAAGTTGGTTTTAAATAACCAATAATTTATAACAATTACCAAAATTCTCTATCAACTTTTTATAAATAAATTGAAAACCTTATCGGTACAACTGGAGAGTCCTTTAACTCTTCGAACAGTTTTATTTTTCCACGGGAAATATTGCTCAAAAAGAATAAGTTCGATGGGAAATGAACCAAATGTCAAAACCAAACGTTTTTCTAAAATCCACCTACCGGCAACCAATATTTACCATCTTTCTACTTTTAATCTTGGGGTTGATTTCCTTCGCTTTTGTCTCCAAAGTCACAGAGTACCTGGTTGTCCAGCGAGAAACAGAACGATTGGGTGGTTATTACCGTTCTATCGGCAGCCTGCGAAATATATCCGATCCTTATGGCTATATCACTGAAGGTGTAGAAATCGTCGAAGCAAGTCCTTATCTAGCCTATGCAGACCACCGACGGGAAATTTCGGCTGTTATGAATGAAATATACAACTCCGACATTGAAGCACGTGCTTCAGAAACCTATGGGCCATTGAGAGAGTTGGTAAAGAACATTACAAATAATAATTTCTGGTTCTATGGCACATTGGATTCAAAAAAGGAGATGATAAAGAGCCTTGATTATAACCAGCATTCAGCAGGCTATTTACTCACATTTTCTGTGGACCAGGTAATGGCTGGTTACCCGGAGCACATTGAGAAAGGACAGGAAATAGCTTTATTGTTCCTGCTGGATGAATATCCCGCGTCTTCTCCATTAATTGAGGAATTTGAACCTGGTCAACGCTATTTAATTCGCGGGTTCTTAGATGCTTATTTCACGCCCAACCCTACCTGGACAAATGCTGATTCCAATCTAATTTTAAAGCCGTTGGATGGAGAAGATACCTGGTTTTTACCAGTACTGGAACAGTCAGAAGTTGACTTGAATGAACCAGGGTTAGAAGAAATTAAAAATGAGATCGAGATAGACCAGCAGCAACAACATTCTCTGTCGGTCCAAGCGACTATAGATATGAGTGCCATGCCTAATACCCAGGAAGTATCTCAGTATCTTCACCTGGTATCTGGCAGGTGGCTAAACCATGAAGACGAATTAAATGCCAGTAAGGTTATGGTAGTTAGGAACTCATTTGCCCAACTACGGGATATTCAAATCGGGGATACGATTTCATTAATTTTCCGAGATTTACAATACAATTTCCGTGGAGGATATATCTATGGCGAAGACGATCGCCAGAATTGGCAGGATTATCCAACTTATCCGGATACATTTGAAGTCGTTGGAATTTTTGAATCAAGGTTAGGAATTGATCCTAACCTCGTATTTATTCCTCAATCTACATTACCAGTCGAAATCGGAATAATAGAAGATGAAGTGCATCCGATGAATTACAGCTTTGTGCTGAAATCTTCCAAAGACCAGGATGTATTTATTAATGAAACCCAGGACAGGCTGGCTGAAGTTGGTATTGAAGTTTCATTTATTGAAAATAAAGGCAAAAACTTCTGGGGTGGGGTTGATCCATTGCGACAAGCCGCTGCTGCCAATTTGCCGGTGTACGGACTGGTTTTACTATTATCCTTTCTATTGGTGATTTTTCTTTATCTGCTGCAACGCAGACGTGATTATGCCATTCTGCGTGCATTAGGCGTTACCCAAAAAAGTGCCAACCGCCAATTACTGATGCCTTTACTGTTGATAGGATTGTTATCCATTTCGGTGGGTAGTGTTTCAGCCTGGAAATTTGCGCTTAACAAAGCAGCCGAATCGCTTTCAACATTACCACTGCCTTCGGGAGTTGCTCCTTCGGCATCTTTACCTCCCGGGATACTTGTGGGTTTAGTTTCGGGAATATTTATTTTACTGATGGTTCTCACAGGGACTGGCATTGGATTGATCGCCAGAAGAAGTGTATTTGAGCTTTTACAGGGTAAAAATGCACCCAAAGTCAAGACACAAGCTGCCCCTCACAACGCACAAGACGAAACTATGTTACCACCTCCATCTGCAATAAAAATGCAAAACCCGCTTTTCGCCCAAAAGACACCCTCATCAGATCTTGCCTGGATAAAGCCGGCTGAAAATATGGTGTCCAGACCAAAAAATAATAGCACTGTAATAAGGTTGATGCTACGCTGGACCAGACGGTCCGGGTTGAAATCTGTTCTGACGATTGCGGTAGCGGCAAGTTTTATCCTCGCGATCGGATGGCTGCGATGGATGATCGACCGTAACCAGGCTGAAATAGATCGGCTATACAACACAACGGTTGTACAGGCTGAAATCCTGTACAAAAACCCGGATGTTTCATCCTCACTCGGTTACGGTGTATTTGGAATAGATGTGGTTGAAGGAGTACAACGTAGTGGCTTTGTGGAAAGTGCATACTTAGAAGCTATTGCCCAGCGAACACGCATAAGCGGAATTAACGGGGAAAACGAAAGTTACCAGGCTGATATTGCATTGAGAGGAATAAATCAGGCCGATACATTCTTTAAAATCAAGCTTCAAGGTGCAGCAGTGGAATATGCAGACGGATGGGATGGAAATTTATTCACCAAAACCTGGACAGCGGAAGAGCTTCAAGCTTCAAAAATCCCGGCTGTTTTTCCAAAGGATTTTACCGAGCAATTTAACCTCATGTTGGGTGATACAGTTGTCCTTACTGATGAATATAATGTTTCTTATTCCTATCTTGTCACCGGTAAATACTCTGAAGGGTATGTTTATACCGGTGATAATCCGATCATAATACCTATATCGGCTTTGGAAGTGATGGAAGGAGAGAGATTGCTTTATCAGGTGGCTCGGTTCTCTTTGGACCCATCCAAGAATAGGAATTTGGAAACATTTCGCACCAGGATGGAAATAATGCTTGCTAACCACAACAAGAGAGGATTGCCGTTGAAAATGGTATATTGGGACGAAGAACTACGCTCAGTTGTCCAGCCACTGGAAAAAAGCCTTTCTTTACTGCAAGTGTTATACCCGGTGACCGTGATTGTGGCAGTGCTGATCGGGTTAGGGTTGAACCTGCTGTTGGTAATGCAATCTGCAAGAGATGCTGCCATTCTTCGGGTTCTCGGTATACCCACCACTCAGGTACGTGGAATGTACTCAATCCAGCAATTGTTGCTATCATTGTTTGGTGTTTTTGTGGGTTTGGTAGGGGTAGCAATCCTACGCAACGAAGCCACAGCTTTACTTGAAAAGCAACTCATTTTCGGGGTTATATTATTTCTTGGAGGGGCTTTACTCGGTGCTTTGCTCGGAGTATATCTAACCACCAATAAGAACCCATTGGCATTGCTTCAGGTCAAAGAATAAGGAGGAGATGATGTCTACATTAAAACTGGAAGAGGTTGGTTACCAATATAAAAATGGAGACCGCAAAGTGGTAAATAATGTGTCCTGCATGTTTGGCAGTGGAAAGGTTAGCTCAGTGGTTGGCCCTTCCGGCAGCGGGAAGACCACCCTGCTCTCCCTGATAGCCGGATTGGATCAGCCCACGGAAGGAAGAATCCTCCTGGATGGGGAAGACCTTGCCAACATGGACCTGGACCAATACCGTCGAGAACGGGTAGCCATGGTTTTTCAGGCATTTCACCTTTTTCCGTTGCTGACCGTTCTGGAGAACGTCTGTTTCCCGATGGAATTGAATGGCATCTCCAAAACGGATGCAAAGGCAAAAGCAAGAGAACTACTCGCATCTGTGGGAATTGAAACGGAAAAGCACAGACGGTATCCATCCAACCTGTCCGGTGGCGAACAGCAGCGCGTGGCGATCGCACGTGCCCTGGCGAGTGGTGCGCGTATTATCCTGGCGGACGAACCCACCGGCAATCTGGATAAAGCCAATGGTGATATAGTGATTGAAATTCTGGCACAACTGGCACACCAACAACGATACTGCATCGTGGTGGTCACGCATAACCCACAAATTGCCGAACGATCGGATAAAGTCTGGAGTATGTCGGATGGGGTTTTGGTGGAAACAACCTGATTGGATGGTTCAGAATATGAAAGGCAAATCTGGTAATATAAAAAAGAAAATGGGGAAATGATCAAAATGTCTAAACCCAATGTTTTTCTGAAATCCACCTACCGGCAACCCGTCAGGTCGTTTTTATTACTGGTTTTATTTGGCTTGATTACCTTTGGTTTTATTGCCAAAGCGGTCGAGTATTTTGTGGTGCAGCGGGAGATTGAGCGGTTGGGCGATTACTACCGTTCCATCGGGGAGCTGATCAAATTTAAAGATGTCGAAGGGGCTGATTTACGCCGGGCGGTTGAACTGATCAAAGACAGCCCGGAACTCGCTTTTCTGGATACTCGCCGCTACAGTTCCGGGGTGATGGAGGGTATCTATAACGCCGATATCGACGGTTCCTCAAACGATTCGATCGTTGATGTGCCATTTCAATTCAGCGATGGCGTGTTTAACATGGACGTCTTTTTTTACGGTACCCTGACAGAGGTGAAGCCGCTTATCATCACAGATGAGGAAGACCAGGAAAAGATTGCCGGGTACAGTTTCAAATTCCTGATGGATACGCTGGTGGAAGGCTATCCGGAACAGACCGAGACCGGCGAATATTACGGTTATTACTTCAGCCTGATCCGTACGCCCAACGCCGAATCTATTCTTCCCGATCTTATGAAAATGCAGGTTGGGCAGCGTTATCTGCTGCGTGGCAGGGTGGATCAATATATGCCGCAACTTTTAACGGGAACCTCTGTGGTTAACCGCCAGAACCTATTTTACTTTACACCGCTGGATGGTCAAACCCTGTGGTACATACAGGCCGGGGACGGTGAGGAAGTGGATCTGAATGACCCGCAGTATGCCGCGGTTCGGAATGAAATCGGTATGCTGCACGCGAATTTGCATGCCCTGCTCCTGGCAGGCACCTCGGATATGAGCGCCATCCCACGGATGCAGCAAAGCCGGCGGGATATTTACCTGATGGAAGGGCGCTGGCTCAACCTTGAGGACGATTTCAACGGGCGTCCAGTGATCGTGATTGCCAGAGACCTGGCCACAACCCGGGGGCTGAAGCTGGGCGATCAACTCACCATTACGATGCGGGGTCTGAAGGAACCATACTATGGTTATATCCGTGCAGGGATTGATAACCGGGATTGGCAAAACTACCCGGTCAATCAAGAAACGGTTGAAATCGTTGGGATTTACTCAAGCGTAGGGCAGGATCGAAGCATTAAGCATTACCCGAGCGGGACAATTGCTTATCTGCCC
>JAHYJK010000152.1 GCA_019429225.1 Anaerolineaceae bacterium | reverse complement strand
CAAACATATAACCGAATTTATATTTAAGATTTTTTAATAAATCAAGCGGATTTTTTATGATCCGGTCAAGTATTACTACCATCCCATTTTTGAATACTTCTTCTTTATTCCATGAATACAATAATTCTGAATCAGGAATATTATGCCGGCCATTTGAATCAATATTAGTTCCCATCATAAGTGGGCCAATTACATTTCGATATTCTTCAATTTTCATATTTTCCACTGAAACAGTATTCACAAGCATTTTTAATGAGAAGTACCCCATGAACAAGGAAAAAATTACGAGCAATATTGGTTTTAAGCTTTTTAGTTCAGTAAAACGAAACGGATTTTTAATGAATAAAATCATAAACATTGGTAAATAAATAACCATAGGCGCTCGAATTACTATACATAATCCCATAATAAATGATGAAAGTATTAAATAACGTAAAGAATTCTTTTGAATGAAGTAAAAAATAAATGTAATACTTAAAATTAACAAACTGGTTGATAAAATATCCGTATTTACAATTGATACCATACTAATTTGCGAAGGAAATATTGCATATAAATATGCAGCAATGATCCCAGTTGATTTTGAAAGTGTAAATTGTCCAATTTTATAAATACAAAAAATTGTGAGTAAGGAAAACAAAATATTGATCTTCTCAAAGATTTCGTGAGTTGGTGAAATTTTGTAAATTATTGACAACAACCGCACGAAATTACTGTGCTTTTCTATGTAAACACCATTTTCATCATTTGCAATTTGCAAAGCTTTATAATGAAAACTACCAAAGTCTGAAACTTGTTCAGTTGGGACCATATTTATCCAGTAAATTCTTAATCCTGCTGCAAGGAGAAATATAAGAACAAGTAACAAGCTCTGGATTGATGGTTTTTTCTTTATAAAAAACTGGATAGCAATTGGAACCACAATGAAAAACAAGATTGATGTCCATAACCAGATTATTTTATTCTCATGTAAATTAAACAATTCATTTTGGAAGTGAAGAGCATTAAAAAATAAATAGGACAAAATCAAAAATAAAAAATATTTAAAAAAACGACGTTTCTCATCCAAAGCAGTTGAAAAGATAATCGTTCCTCCAATAAAAAAATGAATGAAAAACAATATCCATCTCATCATTGGAAAAATTAATTGCCAAATATTCCAGAAAGAAGAAACGGATGCTTTTTGGGGGGGGATTATTGTGTAAATAAATGGTTCATTTTCTTTCCTGTTATCAGGAATATTGACTGAATAATTGGTATTATCAAATTTGATTACAGCTTCAGAAACATTATTTTGAGGATAAAAAGTAAATTTGTAGTTTACGTTTCCATTAATATATTGAAAAATATAATAGTTTAATTCAATAAGTTCATTTTTTGGAGAATTTATTCTTCCAGTTTGATAATCCCAATCTTCTATGTTATTTATCGATTTTGGTTCGATCAATTTTTGTTGAATTTCTTCAATTTCTTGTTGAATAAAGACATTTACGTTTTCGGTGTTAGCTTGCAAATTGATACTATATTCAATGGGATATAAAGGTCTTTGAAAATGTGAAAAGAAAGATACAGCAAACGAAAATACTGATGCAATAACAATTATTTGAATTTTTTTTCTTAACGACAGTGAATAAAAAAGAAATAAATAATTGTCCAAAATGTATCTGGATAATAAATATGATAAGGAGAAAACAAGAATCACCACAATTAATTTTGTGATTTTTGGATATGTGCTAAAAGGAACGACCGTACTTAAAATGTTATAAGATAGAACCAGGCTTATTATCATGTTTAGTATAAAGTTTTTTCTCATTGTAATAAAGAAAGAATTAAATCCTGCGAAATGAGGTAGCATGTTTTATATCCTATAAATCCAGTAATAATTTCTAATTAATTCAGAAAATACAATTTTGAGAGTAAACTATCGCTATCGGTGTTTATCAAATAATTGACTTTTTAATAAAAAAAGTATACATCAAAAACAAAAATGAATTATTGAATTTAGTGAATTTGTTTCCTTTGTGGAGTAGAAAGAAATGAATTGATATTATTGGACCCAGTGAAAAGACATTTTTCTCCAGCAGTCTGATTGCTGAGGTCCTTCCACACTCAAGGTTTTATTAAAATAGTATTGTGTATAATGAGATCAAAATTATCAGTTAAATAGGTGGTAGGATGTTTTCAATCGACGCCAGAAAAATTTATCATCCAGAGATGTTCAACCGCGAACCGCGTGTCTCGGTTGATTCTGGAAAATTCGTAACCCTCGGAGAGCAAAAAAAAGCTGGACGCCATTTGCGCGCTCTGGAATATGATCTCGTTCCCGGATTTATCGACCTGCAGATCAATGGGGCTTTTGGCTATGATTTCACCAGCCAGCCTGATTCAATCTGGCAGGTGGCCGAACGTTTGCCGGAATTTGGCATCACCACCTGTCTGCCGACCATCATTACCAGTCCGCTGGAGGTGATGGAAAATGCCTTACAGGTCTGGAGGAATAATAAACCAACTGGTTATCAGGGTACATACTTGCCAGGTTTACATCTCGAAGGTCCTTTTCTTAACCCCAAAAAGAAGGGGGTCCATGCCGCAGGTCTCTTCCATCTGGCCGATCCGCGCCTGGTGCAGGAATGGACACCACAAAACGGCGTGCGTATGGTGACGATAGCCCCGGAAATTCCTGGAGCTATCAACCTCATCATCAGCTTATCCCAGCGTGGAATTCTGATGAGCGCAGGTCATTCGCTCGCAGACGTACATCAGGCGCGTGCCGGGTTCGGAGCTGGAATTCGCTATGCCACTCATCTTTTCAATGCGATGACGCCCATCCATCATCGTGAACCAGGATTGGTGATGGCTATTTTGGAGCATGAAGAAATATCCTATGGAATGATCCTGGATGGGTTGCATGTTGCCCCTGAACTCGTACGCATGGTCTGGCACTATCAGGGCAATCGCCGATTGATATTGGTAACGGATGCCAGTGCTGCTTTGGGAATGCCTGCAGGTACCTATCCATTGGGGAATAATGAAATTCAGGTGGATGGGATTTCAGCTCGACTGGCGGATGGAACCCTGGCTGGCAGCATTTTATCACCGCTTAAAGCTCTTCAGAATCTACAGTCCTTTACAAAGTGTTCCTTCCATGAAGCGCTGGCATGCCTGACAGCCAACCCGGCACGGGTTCTTGGCATGAGAGATCGGGGTGTCATCCGCCCTGGTGCAGTTGCTGATTTTGTCTTATTATCAGCAGATCAGCAAGTGGCAGCAACATTTGTTGCTGGAGAGTTGGTATATCAGGCACCCTGGGCGAATCTACAATGGGATTAATGCGCAAACCTGAGAGTTATGTAAAGCATGCCTAAGCGCCGCAAGATTTTCCGCTATCCTCTTCTTATGGTTGGGATGATCATCTTCATCCTGTTCTTTTCACCATTTCTGCTTTCCTGGATCACAAAAACAGCCTTATCTGTACTGGATGGGGGACAGGTGCGGGTAAATTGGTTGAACACTGCGGAAATCCTCAGTTCACACCCCCGGCTGCAATTTCAATTTTCCCAGGATATTGAGCCTGAAGTGGTAAATGCATCTTTTTATGTGGAACCTGAAATATCTGGCACCTGGAGCTGGATGGAAGAAGATCTGGCTGTCTGGCAGCCGGATGAGCCTATTCCTTCTGGTCGATCATTCCGCTTTGGGTTTCAAAATCCTGAAGCTTCCCTTGATTCAAATGTAGGCCGCTTGAAACCATTTGAATGGCAGGCAAATATTCGTGAACCGGAGATTGTCTTCCTGAAAGGGATTGACAATGGAAAAGAATTGTTAAAGGTCTCTCCAGATAATCCAAAAATTGAAATTCAGTTGACACGAGCGGATGGCAAAATTGTTGACTTCACAGTTTCTCCCGATGGCGAGCAGATCCTGTTTACTAAATTGAACGAACGCTCCGGCTTAGATCTTTGGTTAATGAATCGCGATGGGCAGGCACAAACTATGATTCTGGATTGTGGGGTCGACCGTTGTTCTTCCCCCGATTGGAATCCGGTCCGAGACGAAATCGTTTTCACCATCGAAAAGTCCAGTGATGAAACATCCTTAATGAATGGCAAATTGCCTAAAGCATATATCCTGAATTTGATAAATGGAACCACAACGCCTTTATTGAATGACCCCCAAAAAGCCGCATACGATCCAATCTGGTCATCCAGAGGACAATGGATTACATTCTGGGAGGGGATGGATGGCGGGATCGTGATTCTACACGGCAACAGTAAAGAGGTGGGTTATGCTGATCCATCAAGTGAGGACACAGGTTGCTGGTCTCCAGAGGAACGCTATTTTTACTATTCAGACGTGAAAGAAAAAGGACTACCAATTGTCTCTATCATCTATCAAGTTGATATATTGACTGGTTTGCGTGCTAACTTTACTGGCAGTGATCTTTTTGATCTGGGATATAACTACTATTATCCGGTTTGTCACCCCCAGGGGCAGGGATTACTGGCTGTTGTGCAGGTGGGCCCCAAAATCCCACAACGCGAATTATGGTGGATTAAACCAGGTGGCTCCTATCAGAAAATTTTTACCGATCTGACTCAGATGGTTACCCAATTTTCCTGGAGTCCAGATGGAAATCGTGTGCTCTTCTTGCGTGACACCTTAGCCGGGTTGGCAGATGGATCCCAAATGATGATCTGGGACCAAAACCCAGGGGGAGAAATGATCCAATTAACCGATCAGGTTTTCAAATTGCGGTGGTTGCCATAACTTACATGCTTCCCAGCGAAAATTTCATTCATTAATCACAAAAAATTAAGAATAACCTCTCTATTTAATCCTTGAAATTTAGAACATTTTGTATGATAATAGAACAATATTTCTAATAATGATGAGGTTGCTATGGAAAAATATTTGAACTTTATAGAAGATATACATATTCATGCTTTGATACAACAATTAAGACTCAAGAAAGCGATCAATTTATTAGAAATATTAATTGAATATCATCCTGAGGTCCAACGCTGGTATGAGCTCAGGTTGATCTGTAGTAGTATGAAATCGAACGTGCGTGATTTTAAAGTCTTGTATAAGATCATTCAGCAAAAATTTCCAGGTTCTTCACTGGCTTGGATGGCCAAGGCTTTATATCCGGGTGTTAAAATCCATTTGGCTAAAATAGCGCTGCATACAGCTGAAAAATTAGACACTCAAAACTCGTATATTTTTTATTTCCTGGCAAAAACCTATCTTTATATGGATAATTATCCTCAGGCACTGAAATATTCCGACGGTTGTCTGGAATTAGATTCCAATTTTCATCTGTCTTATTTGATTCGTATTGAGTGTCATCGTTGCATGGGAAACATCCCTCATATGATTAGAGATATATTTTACGTAAGTTGTCTAATGCAAGGGATGAATATGAAACGATTATATGATGAATTATTGGATGAGCTTAGAAGACCAAGCAAGTCATCCAAAATCTTACCACTTCATGTGGATAATTCAATCTGAAATTTGTTTTATTTTCGCAACTGAATTGTGTAATTTACCAGGTTCTGCAACAATTGTCGGATCAATTTCAGAGCAAAGTCATCGGTCAGGTTGCCCAGTTCATCAAATACCTGTCTCCCGGGCATACTGATCAGAACTTCTGGTTTGTTCACCACATACATATTCAGGTGATTAAGAACTGAACGCAGATGATATTGTGATCGATCCGTGCCACCACGTCCGCCTGCTCCCAGGATAGCAACAGGTTTGAGGGTGAGGGGATTGGGTTGTTTGTTGTAAGAGCGTGATGCCCAGTCCAGCGCATTTTTTAACACCCCGGTGATAGAACTGTTATACTCCGGACTGGCAATGAACAGTGAATCTGCTTTTTGGATAGCATTACGAAATGCTGCAACGGCAGCGGGCAGACCTTCAGCTTCCACATCTTCATTAAATAGTGGAATATCGATCAAATCGAATATTTCAAAAGTAGTGTTCTCAGGTAATAAACCCTGGGCAATTTTTAACAACTTGCGATTATAAGACTCTTTACGTAAACTTCCTGCAATACCTAAAATCTGAATATTATTTTCCATTTTTCTCAACTCCTAACGAATAAATTAATTTACCAATAAATTATTTGGTTTATTATTGTTTTCCTAATTTCCGTAATAAATTACAAAGCACCTGTTTTTCCTCTGAACTGAGAACTGAAAATTGGTGCTCGATAGCGCGCACGTGCTTGGGAAATATTTCCTTGATCAAATTCATGCCAACATCGGTCAGATGAACAATAATCTTGCGACGATCATCCTTTGCCCTTTCGCGATGAACCAGTTGCCTTTTTTCTAAATTATCGATTACAGTGGTCATATTGGAATTGCTTTTTAATATTTTTTCGCCCAGGATATTTTGTGCCTGTGGTCCCAGGTGATAGAGAGCTTCGAGCACACCAAACTGGCTGATGGTTAATTCCTGCATGGAGCTGGCCATCGATAATCGTGCATTGATGGTATCCGTTGCCCGGGTCAGTTTGATATATGTATCGAGAGCAAGTTCTTCTTCTGGCGTACCCTGATAATGTGTAGGCATATAAACCTCCTGATCAAATTATTTCATATCGAAATAATACCGATTTAATCATCAAATGTCAAATCAGTGTAGAGGCTTAACAGGTTTTTGTATAATCTTTTCGGGGTTTATCCGCCAATTTGGCTCATGGTGCGGTTGGTGGCAAATTCTCCTTCTGCCAGTCCGTGCCCCCAGGGCTTCCACCAGATGCCATCCAGAATCATGGCGCGCAGGTCCTCTATACTGGCACCGGCTCGTAAGGGTGTCAGCAGATCAACTTCTTTTTCCTTGAGCAAACATAGACGTAATTTGCCATCGGAGGTCAAACGGGCACGAGTGCATCCTGCGCAGAAGGGATTGGTGACCGAGGAAATGAATCCCAATGTGCCTTTCGCGCCTGGCAGCCGGTATAAACGTGCTTCGCCATCCAGCATGCCATGATTCAATAATTCCGGTTTATCCAGTTGTGTGCTGACCATTTCAAGAATTTCTGCATCGCTAACCACCAGGCCGGTTTGGAAATCAGTCTGCCCGGCAAATGGCATCATCTCAATAAAGCGCACCTGCCAGTTGTGCTCATAAGTGAGATTTGCCATTGGCACGACATCATCCAGGTTGTGCCCGCGCACCACTACGGCATTAAGCTTAAGGGGTGTCAGACCGGCTGCTTCGGCTGCCTGAATCCCACTCCAGACATCTTCAAATTTTCCCCAGCGGGTCAGTGATTTGAACCGACCCGGGTCGAGGGTGTCCAGGCTGATATTAACTCTTTGTAACCCCGCTTCCTTTAAAGGAGCAGCCAGTTTACCCAGTAAGACACCATTGGTGGTCATGGATAATGACTTCACCCCGGGCGTGGCAGCCATTTCCCGCACCAGGTCAACAATATGCGCCCGTACGGTCGGTTCGCCACCGGTCAGTCGGATTTTATCGAAACCCAGCGAGGTGAAAAGCTGTAATAATTGAATGATTTCACCATCCTGCATCAGCTCTGCATTGGGCAGGAACGTCTGATCCTCCGGCATACAATATAAACAACGCAGATTACAGTGATCGGTGAGACTGATACGTAAATAATGAATATTTCTTCCAAAGCGATCGTCAGGCATAGTACCTCTCATTCACATCATACCATTAATTGGACTAATATTATCTTAATATTTTCTAAGATACAAACCAATCCGCCTCTGGGATCTTTTCATCTACGAGTGGTTCTGGTGTTATTGAGGGTGATGCAGGTCAAAAACACCGACCAGCCCAGAATTATTGAAATGATTTGTCTTCAATTTTGTATAATAAATCTAAGAGATAAGGAAGATACAAATGAAACCTATCATGATTAAACCTCCAAAACTACAACGAGGTGATAAAGTGGCTACCGTATCCCTCTCCTGGGGTGGTCCAGGAACAATTCCTCACCGCTATCAGACAGGGAAACAACAACTTCAGGATGAGTTCAAGCTGCAGGTGGTTGAGATGCCTCATACCCTGGCTGACCCGGAATGGATTTCCAGGAATCCCGAGGCCCGTGCAGAGGATTTGATGCTGGCATTTTCTGATCCTGAGATCAAAGGAGTCATCTCCACCATTGGAGGCGACGATTCGATCCGCATTCTGCCATTTCTGGATCTGGAAGTCTTGCGCAATAATCCGAAGGTGTTTTTAGGTTATTCGGACACGACGATAACCCATATGGCATGTTTTCAGGCGGGTCTGGTTTCTTTTTATGGTCCAGCCATCATGTCTGGCTTTGCTGAAAATGGGGGGTTGTTTCCTTACCTGGTAGACTCGGTCTATCAGACCTTATTTTCCTCCAAACCTATCGGGATCATTTCACCCAATATAGATGGTTGGACTGTCGAACATCTGGAATGGGCTGATTCGGATAATCAGACTATAAAACGCAAACTGAACCCTTCTACTGGCTGGCGCTACCTTCAGGGAAAGGGCATTCAGCGAGGACATTTAATCGGTGGCTGCTTTGAGGTACTGGATTGGCTGAGGGGTACTGATTTTTGGCCAACACCGGATCAATGGGAGAAGGCTATTCTGTTTTTGGAAACTTCAGAAGGTGCTCCAAGCCCCGAAATGGTGAAATTTGGCTTGTCCACATTTGCTTCATCAGGGGTCCTGGAGAAATTATCAGGTATTCTCTTCGGTCGTCCAGGTGGACAGGTTCTAACTGAAAAATTTTTCGAGTATGATCAGGTTTTACTGGAAGTCATCCGGGATGAAGCCGGCCTGGATGAACTACCCATTATCACGAACATGGATTTTGGCCATACCGATCCGATGATGACTCTACCCTATGGGGTTCAAGCTGAAATTGATTGTGATCAGCAGCAATTCAGAATCATTAAAAATGCTGTTGTTGATTGAGACAGGAGATCAGAAAATGCAGAATGACAAAAACGATATACACCA
>JAHYJK010000151.1 GCA_019429225.1 Anaerolineaceae bacterium | reverse complement strand
CGGCCGGTGTACGGGCGTTCGGCTGAACGCCCCTACTTCCCTTTAATCAAATTGGACACTGGCAATGGCGTCCATCCCACCAACCCGGCAGTGGCCAACCAGCGCAATATCATCGGCCAGGATGATTCCCAGATCCACAACCAACCATAATGGGCAGAAAAAGCACCCAGACAACAATCTCCTGCAATAAAGGCAAGGCGGCGCCTCCAATTCCATATTTGATCCAACAACGCTGGATTAACGATCATTGTGAAAGCCAGACCAATCCAAAGAACCGCAAAGACCACCAGTGAGTAAATGGTCAAGATTTGTGGTAACGTAATATTCCAGAAAGATGCGGTTCTCAGGGGTTAGAATTGGGGCTTTCGTGTCATTGCCATTGAAAGCAGTTGATATAAAAAATAAGATTATTCTCCAGGATCCATCAATTGGGGTTCGAACCAAGAATCATAAGTTTGGAAAGACCACTTTGTTAAATATTCCAGAATTGTTAGAGGTTGTCATGAATTGGGATAAAGAAGTTAGGTCTATTCTTCCTGAAGATGGTTTTTGGTTTGCACCTCTGAAAGCGGATACTGGTGATTTTGATATAAACTGTCGTGAAATTGGAGAACATAGAGAAACGCTGGCTAGAAAAAATTTGAAAGCTTGGTTAGGTAAAGTTGGATTGCCTTATCATTCTCCACATAAATTTCGCCATGGGCATGTTCATTATGCAATGACTCATGCTAAGACAATTGAAGATTATAAAGCTATTAGTTTAAATGTCATGCATTCAAGTAAGGAAATTACTGATCAATTTTATTCAGTCTTGAATGATCACCAGGTGAAGGAAAGAATTAGTTCACTTGGTCCCGTTATTCGATCATCAATTATTGAAAATAAAGATGAATTATTCAAAGAATTTGAGGCTTACCTAGAATGGAAAACCAAAAGGGATAATTAGTATTAATTATTTTATTCTGGATCATTTTCTTTTAGTTTGATTTTTATTTTATCTAATTCGATCATAATTCCATCTATATTTCTTAAAATATTCTGATAGGGTTCGATTTCAGATAATTCTTTTTTTCTAATTGACTGTTTTTGAATTGAATTCAATTTACCAATTGTTCGATTTCTGAATAATGATGAAAAACCAGTGCCAACATTGGATTTATCTTCGGAATATTTTAACCTTATTGATTTAATTGTTGAATTTATTTCTTTTTTTAATAATCGTAATTCTTTTTGCATAATTATGATTTTAGACAAAATGATTTTAGCTTCCGCTTGGGTTTCCCATTCAAAAGATAAATTTATCTCATTAGAATCTGAAGGAATATCAAAAATTGATTTTAGCCTGTCTAAGTAATATGAAACTGTTGTCATTTCTCCCTCCTATTATGAATATTAAATAAGATAACTGTATTAATCTTTTATAAAAGTCAATGCAAACTAAGTTTTAAGAGAGTAAATTAAAAAATCAAAACAAAGATAAATACCAATAATAATAAAGTTAGAGTAAGCACACCAAAACAACTTTTATTTTTTTTATTTGCTTTCTTTGACAAACCTAACTTACCACTACTTGCAGTTCCTATTGGAGTTCTTACACTTGCACTAACGCCTGTTTTTGAGACATTAAGTCCAGCTTTTCCACCAATTCTAGCTGATGGACTACTTACTTTTAAACCTTTTTTTGTAACTCTTATTTTAGGTTTTCGTAATTTAATTAGTTTCCCCATATTTCAACCTTTCTCATTTTTATAATCAGAAAATTGATTTATTTTATTGAATCATTATAAATATATTATCGCATGAATTCTAAAATTAATATAAAAAAAGTCTTTCGCATAGTAGCTAAAGACATCATTTTAAATAAAAAGGCTCCTCGAGTAGGACTCGAACCTACAACCTAGCAGTTAACAGCCGCCCGCTCTGCCAATTGAGCTATCGAGGAAAGCTTGATTATTATAATCAATCTTGCATGGCTGTCAACCCTGATCTATGATTTTGTTAAAGTAATGATATCAAATTTCAATCAGAATTTAGATAAAATCAGTCAATGATATAATTAAGATCACGAAAATTTTATCATCTTTAATTCATTATTCACTCGTTGAAAAAAAAGCCTCTTTCATAAGAAGTGATGAAAAACCGAACAATGCTAATGTAAAAACTCAGAATCCAGGTGACGATAGAGCAATGATGAACAATTATCAGGAATTTTATTCAAACATTTTGGACAATATCTCCTCAGGAGTATATTTCGTCGATACGGAACGTTTCATCACCTATTGGAATAAAGGTGCTGAAAGATTAAGCGGTTACACAGCCGAAGAAGTAGTTGGAAAAAAGTGTTCTGGATTCCTAAACCATGTTGATGAAAGTGGAAAAGTCTTATGTGGGGATGGTTGTCCTTTAATGGGCACCATGATTGACGGAAATCCACGCCAGGCAGAAGTGTACATGCTGCATAAATTAGGACAACGTGTTCCCGTATTGGTACAGGCCATGCCAATGCAGGAAGATGAACAAACGCTGGGTGCCGTTGAGATTTTTCATGATATTTCTCCTTTGAAATTTGCGCAAGCCCGTATTCGAGAATTGACCGATGTTGCATTTCTGGATAAATTAACCCAGGTGTATAACCGGGCGGGATTGGAAAAAATTATTGATACATGGTTTAAAGATTTTAAAGCATACAATTATCCTTTTGGAATACTCTTTATCGATGTGGACCATTTTAAACAGGTGAACGATCAATATGGTCATCTAATTGGTGATCAAATTCTGGCAGGAATCGGTTCTCGTCTCAAGAAAGAACTACGACACGCTGATATTGTTGGACGCTGGGGAGGAGATGAATTCCTGGTATATTTGAATGAAGTGACTCATGAATCAATAGAAAGAGTCATCCAAAAAATAAGAGAAGTTCTCAATCACCAACCCTACCTCACCGATCAAGGTGAGCTTGCTGTGCAATGTTCTTTAGGTGGTGTGGTGCCAACAGCAACTGACACGCTGGATATCTTGATCAAGAAAGCTGACCAATTAATGTATGCTGATAAGAAAAAAAACAAAACTACCATCGAATAGTTGAAGATATAACAATCGTAAATTTCCCAGATTCCCGGTCTTATTCGAAAGACTTTCGCCCTCCCCCGTAGGAATCGTCAACGTAGGGGCGTTCGGCCAAACGCCCCTACGATTATTAAACATCACGTACGGGCGGGTACAGAACACTCGTACGGGCGGGTTCCGAACCCGCCCGTACAGAACCACCCCTAATCCTCATCCCGCGCCATTTCCCCCTTATAATCATATTAACACAGCTGTTTTCAACTGACGCCTGAGGTTTTTTATTGCCATTAAGGAGAATTTCATTATGCCCGACATCTCCCTCCCACAGCCTTTCTCCCATGATCTCCGCCTCCCCGCCTGGGGACCCTACAGCAAAAAGTACAACGGCATCTCGCATATCCCCGACATTTCAAAAGGCATCCGCTTTGACCTGAGCGTTTTCCCGGGTTATTATCGTAATCGCGTGATCGTCCCACATACGCAATGGGAGTCCGGATACCATCCCTGGGAAGCGGCACCGGGATTAGGTTATTTTTCCTACCGCTACGAACTCGAATGGAAGGATCAGGTCTATTGTGACGTGGCTTTCTTTCCCTGGCGGGGGGATGAGCAGCAAGCCCGGGTGGTGCGCTGCGCGTTCGTGAACAATACCTCTCGTCCACAGCATACGGTATTGCATTACATGGCTTATCTGAATTTTCCACCCTTGCAAGCCTATTCCGAAGAAGACCTCATACCTTGCGATGTGCACTTACCACCCGGTGCGATCTGGATCGATGCGCTCGATTACAATGACCTGCAATATGCCACCCCGCGCCCGAGCGATACCCTGGTGTATGACGGTTGGACCCGCGGGGAGGTCAGAGAGCATGGTTTTGTGAATGGCAGCGGCATTGGTACAGGATTTGGGGCCGAAGCGGGTGATCTTGTCCGTTATGCTCTCAGTCTGCCAGATGCGCTGATGGATGGCCGGCTGTTGGTGCGCTACCGGGCATCCGGAGGACAGGTGACCTTCAGCACCCACGGACTGCCCGTCCATCAGGTTGTGTTTCCACAAACAGAGGACTTCTCCCTGCTGTCCATCAAGCTGGGTGCTGTACCCACCGGTGAGCTGACCTTCGAATTGATCTCGCAAGGAGGCGCTGCTCTGGAACTGGATGGCTTCGTAATCCTGGAAGCAGCGCAGCAAGCCGAGGTGCAGTTCAAACCACATCATTGGAATCCGGTGCCCAGCATACAACCCGGACCCAACGAGCACTCCCTGCTCCTCCAGTACGACGATGCGTCCCCCACCTACGGTCTGGCCTGGGGCGGACAATATTCCGAGCTGCGCCAGTTTTTCTCTTCCGAAATCGATCGCAGCCTGCCTTATTACGTCACCGACCACGTAAAGGAGGAGATCACGACCGATGGCGCCGGGCACTTCACCAATATCTTCATCCGACCGGTCATCCTGAAACCACATTCCAACGTGGTGATTTATGGGCTGGTCTGTCAGGGAGAGGAAGCCGGTGTGCGCCAGCTCCTCAAAAATTTCGATCCTGCCGATCTCAACCTGGAAAGCCAATATCAAACCGAACGTGAAAAGGTGGTGTCCTTCGCCAGCAATCCCACCGGGCAGACCTATCACTTCAGCCTGGAACGCATGGCAGCCAGCTTACTTACCAACGTCATTTACCCGGTCTACACCCGCCGCAGCTATATCCGCCACTTCACCCCCGGCAAACGCTGGGACTGCCTGTACACCTGGGACTCTGGCTTCATCAGCCTGGGTTTGCAATCCATCGATCTTCCGCACGCCATCGACTGTCTGCAGGCCTACACCACCCCACCCGGCGACCCGCAGGCAGCCTTTATCCAGCATGGCAGCCCGGTCCCGGTACAGATCTATGCCTTTCAGGAACTGTGGAACCGCACCCAATCCCGCGCGCTGCTGGAGCACTTCTACCCCCGCCTGCGCCAGATGTACCTGTTCCTGGCCGGGCGCTTGGGCAGCTCCACCACCCGAAGCCTATCATCCAACCTGCTTAAGACCTGGGATTATTTCTACAACTCCGCCGGTTGGGATGATTACCCTCCGCAGGTGCACGTCCACCAGCAACAACTTGAAAGCCGCGCCACGCCGGTGGTCACGACCGCGCATGCCATTCGCACTGCCAAAATTCTGCAACAGGCCGCCCGAGCCCTGCACCTGCCGGAGGATCTGAACGACTATCAGACAGATATCGCTGCCTTCACGGAGGCCCTGCAGCAGCACGCCTGGGACGCAAGCGCCGGGGTCTTCAGTTATGTCCTCCATGATGAGAACGGGCAACCCGGCGAGATCCTGCGGCATGCCAGCGAGGATAACTTCAACCTGGGCTTGGATGGCATCAGCCCGCTGTTCGCCGGTATCTGCACCCCGCAACAGGAGCAGCGCATCCTGGAGCGCATGTTTTCCCCACGGCACATGTGGAGCCTGATCGGTCTGGTATCGGTCGATCAGAGCGCGCCCTATTATCGTGAAGATGGCTATTGGAACGGCGCGGTCTGGTTCCCCTACCAGTGGTTCCTGTGGAAAGCCCTGCTCGATCTGGGATATGCTGACCTGGCCTTTCGCATCGCGCACACCGCGCTGGAATTGTGGAAAAAAGAAGTGGAAGAGAGTTACCAATGTTTCGAGCACTTCATTGTAGCCTCCGGGCGCGGGGCAGGCTGGCACCACTTCGGCGGACTTTCCACCCCGGTGCTGGCCTGGTTCCAGGCTTATCATCAGCCCGGCACCATCACCTGCGGCTTCGACACCTGGATTGAATCGCTGACCATTGCTGAAGACCACACCTCCCTGCAGGCAGTCCTCCAACACCCGACAGACGACCGTCCCTGGCTGGCCATCGCGGTGCTGAATCCGGATCACACCTACCGCGTCCACTGGAACGGCAAGTCCATCCAACCCTATCTGCGTTCCCCCGGTGTCCTGGAAATTTCACTGAATGGTTCGGGAAAATTGGATATTCAACGACGGATCAACGATGTCACCACCCCGTAGGGGCGTTCGGCCGAACGCCCCTACGACCGATCCACCCATTTTCCCCATTAACGCAATCCATGCCATCGGCATTCGTGAATTCGTTTCAAATTCGTTGACGGCCGTCCCTGGTCCCCCGTCTTTTCCCCCCTTTCACATTTCTCAAAAAAATAATGATTGATATTCTCTTTCTGATATGCTATAGTAATTAAAATCGTTATTGCACCGAGCTTCGTGGTTAAAAACTTAACCCTTTGCAAAGGTCTGAGAATGTTTCTCGGGCGAGGTGCCAGATTGCTCTGACAGCCTGCTCGCCGGTTAGATCCGACGTGGCAGGTTGTTTTTTATCCCATGCTCTTTCTTGCCAGCCCCTAATTCCACAGGAGTAAAAATGAATACGAAACGCGTTCTTAGCAGTGGTGTTGTCACAGCACTTATTTTTGTTTTAATCACCGGTATGGCTTATGCCCAGACCAAAGGCACCTCTCTGGGGGATTCTTTCACCTACCAGGGACAACTCAAAAGCAGCGATGTTCCTTACACCGGTACCTGCGACTTTCAGTTCGGGTTGTATGATGCTTACACATCCGGTACGCAGGTCGGTAACCTGACCATGACCAATGTCGCGGTCTCTGAAGGCTTTTTCACGGTTCATCTCAACTACGGCTCTGGGATATTCATGGGTGATAATCGCTGGCTCGATATCTGGGTGCGCTGCCCAGCAGGTGCAGGTACTTACACCCAGCTGACACCGCGCCAGGCGCTCACAGCCTCTCCCTATGCGCTCTACGCAAAAGCTGCCCCCTGGTCCGGTCTGCTGGGTGTCCCGGCTGGCTTTGCCGATGGGGTCGACAACGACACCACTTATTCCGCCGGGACGGGATTAACCCTTGCAAGTGGTGTTTTTTCAGCCAATACTACCTATTTACAGCGCCGGGTCAGCGGTACCTGTACGGTGGGTAGCGCTATCCGCATGGTCAACGCAGATGGCACTGTCACCTGCCAGACAATCACACCAAGCTGGTCATTGACCGGAAATGCTGCAACTTATGATAACTACCTGGGCACCAGCAATAATGTACCTCTTGAAATTAAGGTTAACAATTTGCGTGTGTTCCGTTTTGAACCTAACATCAACAGTCCCAATCTGATCGGAGGATATCATGGTAACTGGCTCACCGCTGGTGTTATGGGGGCAACCATCACTGGAGGTGGATTTAGTGGGAATCTCAACAGCATTACTGATGACTTTGGCACCGTGGCGGGAGGAGCATATAATCAGGCCGGGAATAACGCCGGTACCACTTCTGATGCAGATTATGCCACCATCGGTGGAGGGTATGCTAATACTGCTTCTGGCACACATTCTACCGTTGGTGGAGGGCAATTCAATGATGCTATTGGCTCTGATTCTACCGTCGGAGGAGGGCGAAACAATGATACTATTGGCGAGTATTCTACCATCGGTGGAGGTTATTCTAACTTAGCAAGCAATAATTATGCCACCATCGGTGGGGGGTATGATAATACTGCCAATGGGTGGCGCTCCACCATCGGTGGGGGCTACCTGAACACTACCAGTGGAGATTACTCCACAGTCTCTGGCGGATCTACCAACACAGCCAGCGGAAATTATTCCTCTGTTGCTGGTGGGGTGAATAATACAGCTGCTGGTACCTATAGTTTTGCTGCCGGTACACGAGCCAAAGCAAACAGTGAAGGTTGTTTTGTTTGGGGGGATGCTACCAACGCAGATATTCCTTGTAGCGTTATTAATCGTTGGGTGGCTCGCGCCAGTGGTGGGGTTTACTTTTACACCAACTCCGCTCTTTCCAGCGGATCGTACCTGGCAGCAAATGGTAGTTCCTGGAATTCGATCAGTAATCGTGAACTCAAAGAGAATTTCTCTCCAGTTGATTCCGCTTTGCTGCTCGAACGCCTGGCTCAGTTCCCCATCACCACCTGGAATTATAAATCCCAGGATACTTCCATTCGTCATATCGGTCTGATGGCTGATGAGTTCAATGCTTTGGTGGAAGGGCTGGGTGGGGAAGGTATGGATCACATCAACTCCCTGGATGCGGATGGAGTGGCATTGGCTGCCATTCAGGGGCTGTATGCCGAGAATCAGGCATTGAAGGCAAAGAACCAAAGACAGGATGCACAGATTGAGAATCTTGAAGCACGTCTCAACACTCTGGAACAGACAATGAAGACTGGTAGTCCTGTACAGAGTGACCTCAGTCAATCCTTGCCCTGGTTTTTGGTAATTGGCTTGTTCATCTCAGGCAGCACCTGGATAACACGTCGTCGCACAGGAGGTGTAAAGTGAGATTAATATCAACAAGTGATTTGAATCATTTCCATTATTAAAAAGGAGTATAAAATGAATACGAAACGCATTCTTACCAGTGGTGTTGTCACAGCACTTATTTTTGTTTTAATTACCGGTATGGCCTACGCCCAGACCAAAGGCACCTCTCTGGGGGATTCTTTCACCTACCAGGGTCAGCTTAAAAGTAGCGATGTTCCTTACACCGGTACCTGCGACTTTCAATTCGGTCTGTATGATGCCTACACATCCGGTACGCAGGTCGGTAGCCTGACCATGACCAATGTCGCGGTCTCTGAAGGCTTTTTCACGGTTCATCTCAACTACGGCTCCGGGATATTCATGGGTGATAATCGCTGGCTCGATATCTGGGTGCGCTGCCCAGCAGGTGCAGGTACTTACACCCAGCTGACACCGCGCCAGGCGCTCACAGCTTCTCCTTATGCGCTCTACGCAAAAGCTGCCCCCTGGTCCGGTCTGATCGGTGTCCCGGCTGGCTTTGCCGATGGGGTCGACAACGACACCACTTATTCCGCCGGGACGGGATTAACCCTTGCAAGTGGTGTTTTTTCAGCCAATACTACCTATTTACAGCGCCGGGTCAGCGGTA
>JAHYJK010000004.1 GCA_019429225.1 Anaerolineaceae bacterium | reverse complement strand
GCACCATTGCTGATCAATGGGCCAGCGAGTCGATGTCCGGTACGATCCATCGTCATGGCAAAATCAGTGCCAGTAGCTTCTGCGACCTGACGGGTAGCTTCAGCCCAATCTTCCCAGGTGGCTGACGCTGAACCATCACTGGGTACTACAACATCAGCCTGTTCAAAGAGGGTGCGGTTGATGTAAGGTCCGGTGACCGTTAATTGGGTCATCATACCGTAGATACCTTCTGTATCACCTGTTGGTCTCATCCAGGTCAGGAATGGGCCAAAATTTTCTTCCCAATAACCGGGATCAGCAACATAAGGTTTGATGTCCAAAAAGTAAGGTGATAAGATACCAAATTGGGTCACACGGGCCAGATCTGGGCCTTGTCCAGCTTCCAATTGAACCGGAAGTTGTTCCAGAATTACATTGTATGCTACATTGTCAAGTACCACCTTGATGTTTGGATTCTCCGCTTCAAATTTATCCAACAAAGCCCGCATGGCTACATCTTCATTGCCATCTGTGTACCAGGTCATGCGTAATTCAACATCTTCTAAGGGTTCCGGTGCAGGTTCTTCAACGGTTGCCGCGGTTGGTTCTGGCGCTTTGGTTGGTTCTGGCGCTTTTGTGGGTTGTTGCTCAACAACTGGTGCAGCTGTAGGGGCTGCAGGAGCGCAGGAGGTGATGATCAAAGCAATGACCATTAATGACACGAATAACGTAAAAATATTCTTCTTCTTCATTTTCATTCCTTTCTAAATTTTTATGATTGGTTCTTACAGCGTACTAAAAGAAAAATTTTAAATTTCACCTCCTTTGTGAAGAAAGAATTCTCCACTACGTTTTATTTTGGTCGAGAACAGGAGTCCCGCAATATGAAATTTGATTTTAGAATGATCTGACATTCTTCAAAATTGGGATTTCGAATTTTTTCAACCAGTATTCGAACACCCCAGGCACCTTCCTCATAACGAGGATGATGAATTGAAGTTAAGGGAGGGTTATAATTTTTTGCTTCATCCGTATCATCAAATGAAATAATAGATAGCGTGTCCGGAATTCGATGCCCGGCTTGAATAAGAACTGGTAGCGCTTGCATGGCAAATGTGTCATTAACAAAAACGATGGCTGTGATCTCTGGACTGTTTTGTAATATCGTTTTTGCGGCTTCATCTCCTGTACCTAATGAAACCCAACGATCGGGTGGTGTAATACCGGATGTCTTAAGCGCTTTTTGATAACCCAGAATTCTCTGATGGGTATAGCTATATAAGGGATTACCTCCAACAAAACCTATGGCTGTGTGTCCTAATTCAATTAAATAATTTACAGCTTCCATTGTAATTTTTACCTCGTTACGACCGACTGCAGAAATGGATGGGTCCGAAACAGTTCGGCTGACGATTACAAAGGGGATTTGTTGGCGTTCTGCTTCCTCTAATACTGGTTCTTTTTCTCTTGCACCTATAATCAAAATGCCATCTGGCTGTAAAGAGGGATCTTTTAAATATAAATTACTGATATGGTTAGAAGAAATCTTCCTTTCATTGATTGTAAGACGAAGCTGTGCATGATACAGATCTGCTCCATATTGGATACCAGCCAGCAGTTCTGAAAATACCTGGTTTGATCCAAGAATGGCAGGATGAAATACTACGAATGACAAAGGCTTTTTGGTTACATAATGAGAATGAGTAAAAAAAATGTTTTTTTCCAAGTTGTCATCAGAATTATTTTCATTTTGTGAATTTAATTCCTGATATGCGTTTAGAACGATCTGACGTGTTTTATCAGATACACCGGGTTTGTTATTCATTACCAAAGAGACGGTGCTTTTGGCAACACCTGCATGTTGTGCAATTTGACGAACTGTAGGCATTGTATTGTGGTATTCCTGGGGAAATAATGATTATCAAACGAACGAACAAAAAACGAACGAATTAATATTAGAATAGCAAATCTAAAAATTAAAGTCAAGAAAAAAACGGTCAGGAATTGTTAAAATGGAGAGATGATTTTTGGTCATCTCTCCATAAAAGCTAATTACTCAGATCCTCCTCATCTTTGAATAATTTGTGATACAACATTGGATAATTTTCCTTCAGCTCCTTCCTCAAAGCATTATAAAAATCTTCCCATTCCTGTTCTGCCATTTCATTGGCGTGTTTTCCTGACTTTACAGATACGGCAAAACCACTGCGCAACTCACAGGGAATATTATTTTTTTTCTCGGCCTGCATGCGCCGCACCATCGTATATAGTCTGGAACTGCCTGTGAACATAACTAGTGGGTATTCTTTCTGGATCATATTCCAGATTTCTTCTAAATTATCATTTTCACTCATGTTAAACTCCTGATGAATTTCTATAGATTTACCATTCAACCAGGCTGATACACTTCAGCCGGTTTTGTTTGACGCTAAATAAGCATCTACGGCAGCTTGAATTTCAGGTACATGAATTTCATAAAGACCTCCTCTCAGAATTAAAAAACCCCACGCTGAGAGGGGCAAGGAAAAATCGCTCGCCTCTCATCTTCCAGATTTACTCTGCCGGATTTGGCACCTTACAGATTCTCTGCAGGTTGTCGAGGTTTCAAAGGGCCGGTCCCTCCACCTCTCTGGATAAGTGCGCCGCTGGGGCTATTGAATTGTTAAATTAATTATACACCAGATAAAATCATCGATTATCATTAAGTGATAGAAGTGAATTATGATACAAATACCAACAAAAAGAACCCCTACCCATCCAGGAGAAATGCTTCTGGAAGAATTTCTAAATCCTATGGGATTAACTCAAAGAGCATTGGCTGATGCCATCCTGGTTCCTTACCAGAGGATAAATAATATCGTTAATGGCCGGAGAGGAATTACCTCCAGCACTGCCTTACGACTGGGAAAGTTTTTTAACACATCGCCGGATTTCTGGATGAATATGCAATTGAGGTGGGAGATGTATTTTGCTGCTAAAACGGAAAAGAACGTGTTGAAAAAAATTTTACCGGTGGATACGGTGATTGGTTAATTCTTGGAAGGTTGGATGAGGAATCTTCTGATAGGGAATTCGAGAAACCAGGAATTGAAATCAACGAATTAAATAGATAAATTACTGAATGGGGAAAAAGAATTAAACAAAAAAACACCCTTTGCAGAGTGTTTCTTGTGGGCACGGAGGGACTCGAACCCACGACCTCACGGATGTGAACCGTGCGCTCTAACCAGCTGAGCCACGCGCCCTTGGTGAGGGTGATTATAGCAAATAGCCATCAGATTGGCAAGGGAAGCGATCCCCCTGCATTTTTAAAAGGAAGAATCGGCCTGAACACGCCTGTAGTGAGGTATAATTAGGTTTTGGGGAAGTCAATTAAATGAAGGTTTACCAGCCTGAACGCTGATAATTGGAGGATGAACGTACATGGATATAGGCAATATCAAATTGGTGGACATTGACAGTGAGATGCGTTCCGCCTACTTAGATTATGCGATGAGCGTAATTGTCGCCCGAGCTTTGCCGGATGCACGCGATGGTTTGAAGCCAGTGCATCGCCGCATCCTTTATGCTATGCATGATATGGGCATTCGAGCGAATACCTCTTATAAAAAATCTGCCCGTATTGTGGGTGAGGTGTTGGGTAAGTATCATCCCCATGGTGACTTATCTGTTTACGATGCCATGTCGCGTATGGCACAGGATTTCTCTATGCGCTACATGCTGGTCGATGGCCAGGGAAACTTTGGTTCCATCGATGGGGATTCCCCAGCAGCCATGCGTTACACCGAAGCCAGACTTTCCGCCATGGCAGAAGATATGCTGGCAGATATTGGCAAAAATACGATAGATTTTACCGACAATTTTGATGGATCCCTCAAAGAACCATTGGTTTTGCCTGCCCGACTTCCCAACCTGTTGTTGAATGGTTCGTCCGGTATCGCCGTGGGTATGGCAACCAACATCCCACCGCATAATTTGCGTGAGTTGGTAGCAGCCATTAATCATCTGATTGATAACTATGAGAATCTCGAAGATGTAACAGTTGAAGATTTGATCAAATTCTTGCCAGGCCCGGATTTCCCAACCGGTGGCATTATCATCGGACAGGAATCGATTCGACAGGCTTATTCAACCGGCCGTGGGCGTCTGGTTGTACGTGGTAAAGCTGATATTGAGGAATTCAAAGTTGGTAGACACGCGATCATCATCACAGAGATCCCCTACCAGGTAAACAAAACGACCATGCTGGAAAGAATTGCCGCATTGGTGCGTGAAGGCCGTCTGGATATGATCTCGGATATGCGCGATGAATCCGATCGCAAAGGGATGCGCATTGTAATCGAACTCAAACGGGCTGCACAGCCGCAACGTGTCATGAACCAGTTATACAAGTACACTCAATTACAGTCCACTTTTGGCGTGAATATGCTTTCCTTAATCAATGGCGAGCCACGAACGCTGTCTTTGCGAAGAATGCTACAAATCTTCATTGAGCATCGCAAGGAAGTCATCACGCGCCGGACACAATTCGATCTGGATAAAGCCAAACACCGCGCACATATTCTGGATGGATTATTAATCGCATTAGCCAATCTGGATGATGTGATTAATACGATTCGAAAAGCCATGGATGCCGATGAAGCCAAGGCAAATTTAATTTCACGTTTCAATCTGACCGAAATTCAGGCACAAGCCATTCTGGATATGCAATTGCGCCGTCTGGCTGCGCTGGAACGTCAAAAAATAGAAGATGAATATAAAGAAATTCTAGCGACCATCGCATACCTGGAAGATTTATTAGCAAATCCACAGAAAATCCTATCCTTGATCAGGGAAGATCTGACGGAAATGTCCAACAAGTATGGAGATGAACGCCGGACACTGATCAGTTTCGATGCCAAAGAAGAGTTCTCCGAAGCTGAGTTGGTGAAAGACGAAGCTGTTCTGATCACAGTCACTGAAAAAGGATATATCAAACGGACACGCGCTAACCTGTTCCGCACGCAGGGACGTGGCGGCCGTGGTGTGATTGGTCAATCCATGCGTGATGAAGATGAAGTCATGTTATTGCTGCCCGCTCGAACCCTGAACACCGTATTATTCTTCTCGGATCGCGGAAAAGTTTACTCAGAGAAAGTTTATAACCTGCCAGAAGCAGGAAGAACTGATAAAGGTATCTCGATCATGAATATTCTGGCCTTCAACCCGGGTGAACGTGTCACGGCAGCTGTTCCGGTACCGGATTTTGAGCAGGCTGAATATTGTACGATGGCAACCGAACAGGGAAAAATTAAACGCGTGCAGCTTTCAGAATTTGCGAATGTACGCCCATCGGGTTTGATTGCCATGGATTTGAAGCCAGATGACAAACTCGGTTGGGTGCGATTAACCAGCGGAAAAGACGAAGTGATGTTGGTGACGGCGTATGGGCGTGCCCTGCGTATGGACGAAAGCGAAATTCGTTGCATGGGAAGGCCAGCTGGTGGGGTAACTGGAATCCGGATGGATGCCAAAGATCGTGTGACCAGTATGGATGTTTTGGAACCGGATGCTGAATTGTTGGTCATTACCGATAAAGGCTATGGTAAACGAACCCCATTAGGACAATACAATCCCAAGAGCCGTGGGTCAAAAGGTGTTTCTACGATTGATAAACACAATCTTTCAAAGAGCGGTCTGATTGCGACTGCCAGAATTGTTAAATTGGACGATGAGGTGTCGATGATTTCCACCAATGGTGTGATGATTCGCATGAAAGTACGCGATATCTCACAAATGGGACGTGCCACCCGAGGTGTGCGTGTGATGGATATTGATGATGGAGATAGCGTAGCCTCCATGGCCCGGATCAGTGCTGATATCCTGGCGGGTGAAGGAGATACCTCTGAAAACGCTGTAGCTGAATAATCCAGCTTATTTAAATCAAAAATGCCTGATTGCCAGGCATTTTTTAATTACCGGACGATTCAAGTTTTATGGCAGAATCATTTTTCCTGAAACCAGGAGAAACAATGTGCCCAATACAACAACCAGGATCAATAATAGGAAAGCCAGGATGAAGCGTTGGGCGGCAGTCATCCCCAGAACCCTTTTCTCTTTAGGGGTTAAAAATCTTTGGGCTTCCAGAGCGGATTCTTCCTCGATAAAAGATGCTTCGGCAGTATTTCGTAAATCATCTAACATAATAAACCTCTCAATTTTCTGGTTCAGCAGGTCGAAGATGGACATCTCCTACTGTTATGGTCTGTTTTTGATTATTCTCGGATAAGATCTCCAAATCTCCATTGGAGGTTAAACCTGACAATATACCACTCATTTGAACGTTTCCATCTTTTTGCTTAATATATACTTTTTCACCACGAAATGCCAGTGTTTTTTGCCATTGATTCATAAATTCGGGTAAATGAATTTGGGATCGCCAGAAATTAAAAGCATTAATCAGCTCTGCCAAAACTTCAAAGCGATCAATGGGAAATGAACAGTGATCCTGGATACAGGTTGCGGGGTATTGCAGGAATTCCTTTGGTGGGATTGATTGAGGAAGGACGTTTACCCCTATTCCCACCACCAAACCAAGTAATTCTTCCCCATTCCAGATTGTTTCTGTCAGAATGCCGGCGGTCTTCATTCGTTGGATCAGAACATCATTTGGCCATTTAATCTGGGCATCAATCTGCAGAATGTGTTTCAATATATCTACTAAAGCAATCCCAGCAAGTGGTGAAAACAATGCCAGGTGTTGTTGTTCTCGTATATCTGGCCGGACAATAATTGAAACTGCGATAGCACTGCCAGGCTGGGTGACCCATTTTCGATCAAAGCGTCCACGGCCGGAACTTTGATGGTCCGCAAATACGATCGCTCCATCCGGCGTGCCATTATCCAGCCATTCCAAAGCGATCCGATTGGTGGAATCTACACTGCTGTAATATTTGAATTGTGGAACAGATGTACTTTGAATCGCTTTAATAAATGCTTCTGGAATTGACATGCATCCATTTTACCGCAATACACAATGAGAATAGGTAAGAAAAAATTTGCGATCGTTAATTAATTAAAAACAGGAGTCCCGGCTTTATGCTGGGACTCCTGGAATAGGATTGTATGGCAACTAATTGTTAGATTATCTCCATTAATTGGGGCAAACGGGTGTTTTTGGCGTGCAGCGCACGCCAAAAACACCCTGTCCGCGAATTAATGAAAGCACACTAATTGTTGGATATTTTAATCTTGCGTGGTTTTACTAGCTCAGATTTTGGGAGACGCAATGTGAGAACACCATTTTTCAATTCTGCTTCCACTTTATCAGCATCTACATCATCTGGTAATTCGATTGATCGTTGGAATATTCCTGATGGTCGTTCACGTAAGAGATAGCGATCATCCTCTTTTCCTTCAATTTTTAATTCACCTTTGATGGTGACAACATTACTTTCAATTTGAATATCCAGATCTTCCGTTGAAACACCAGGCAGAAATGCTTCGACCATGTATTCATCTTCTGCAACTCTGATATCTACCGGGAAGATTACTTTCGGTTCTTCGATGTTATTTTCCTCAATGGCATTCCACCTATTGCGGCGGGTCAGCTGACGATAAGGGTTTCTTACATAAAGAGTAGGCATTATTTCCTCCAATAATATTTTTGTTTTGTCCGTTGAGATAATCTTACATGCTGAACATAAGTTTTTTGAATGAAAAATATTAATGTTTTATAAATTTTAGAGCCGAAACTCTAATAAAGAATTAACATTCTTCTCATGGACTTTTATAAGATTCGCGGTAAAATGATTTCAGATTCATTAAAGTAACAAGATGAATCGGGGAGTTTTATGGACGATAAAATTACAATTATTGAAGGACCACCACCCAGTTTTGAATTGATTGATGATGGCTGGGCTTTGGGATTAAACGAAGGACCTGGTCTATATGACCTGGCTTTGACACGATTACGCACCTTTAATGGTCCGGCACTGGTTGAACGTTGCCATCGAGCCTGGCGAAGAAAGGACACGATTTTTCTCCATTATCGTAATGATTATGGACTGGAAGAGAAAGTGCCGATCATGGCTGCCCGTTCATCAGATTCCACTGATGGCCAGGTACTATATTTGTGGATACGCCGCAAAGCTGGAGAAATCGAATACGATTTTGATATCGATTCTGATGATGAGGATGACGACACGCCAAATTTTGACAATTAATTCAATTGATGGAAAACTTAAAGGACCCTGGATAACAGGGTCTTTTTTTAAAAATACACGATTACAGAGATTAAATGATAAACGCTTAGGTGAGGGGGGCACCCAAGCGTTTATCTAAACAATATTTTAGCATAAAAACAAAAAATTGCAAGAGGAAAATAGGGTCTATTTTGAAATTAAAAGTGCCCCAGGAGGGAATCGAACCCCCAACCTAAGCGTTAGGAGTGCTTTGCTCTGTCCATTGAGCTACTGGGGCAACAACGAGATTATAGCATTCAGCACAGGATGATACAAGGCTTTTGACAGGTATCATGGCAGGTATTTCGCCAGGAAACTATTATGAGCGAGCCTACGGTTCAAGAATTTCAACAAAATCAAAACCAATGTGGCGAGGTACTACCCCTGAGTAAGATGCCAACCCAACGCCAATACCACCACCACTTTTCATATTGGAAAAATTCTCTTTAATCCAGGTTTGTTTATCATTAATGATCAAGGTTAAACTATCAAATCTACATTGCCATTCGATGATATTTTCACGTCCGGTACCAATCCGGTAAGCAGCAGCTCCACCATTTCCCAAATTCACATACGGATTTTGTCCTGATTGTTTCTTAAATGCATCATATTGGAACACTTCAAATGTGCCACTACTTTCGATACGGACTTCGAACCAGCCATCCCGATTGACATGGCAGGCAAGTGTAAATCCGTTCTGGTTAGCACTCGGTTCAATTTTTGTCACCGACGCCCGTACTATCACTTCATCATATTCATTATCTTTATAAAATGAATATAGAAAAACATCTTCACTTAATTGAGATTCAAACTCAAGCCGTCCATCTTTAACCTGAACAAATAATTTATTTTTATTAGAAATGGAAACAGGAGAGAAAATTTCTTCAATGGATACTGGCCAGCATTCTCCAGGATTGTCAAACTCTTCTTTTATATATGGTGAACATAAAGAAACAGGTTGTGTGGGAATGTCTGTTGGTTTTACCACTTCGACCGTTGCAGCTGGTTTAGGCGTTTCATTGCTGGTTGGTCTGGCTGTCGGTGGTGAGTAAACTGTTTGTGTGGGATCAATAGCAAGCGCTGTTGTGGGTTGATTAATCAAAACTGTTGGCTCTTTTATGTTATTAATTTCTTCTTTTTTATTGGTTGGGAGACTGCAGGCAACAGAGAGAAAAATCAATAAAAATAACAGACTAAAAAAAGGTTTTTTCATTTTTTCGCTCCATGGAGAATTCTTCACTATTAGGATTTTAGTAGATTCAAAATCTACGTCAAGCAAAGAAGCGAGTGAATAATAATTAAACGTGACCGCCATGCACTTGGGGAATGCATGACGGTCTCCAGGGAGGGAATGCTATCAGAAAAATCCTGGATGTAAACATCGGGGGAAATGTTCACAGATTTTCTGACTGAGACACCTTACATTAACCATTAATGGGTGTCTAATGGATATTATAGATCATAATAGTACATATTATGTTAAATAAAACTAAGAGAAATTTAATCTTTTTGAGAATTATTGTTTTTGAAGAGGTTTAACCAGTTTTCAATTTCCAAATCAGACATTTTTTGTGGGTCTGGTTTTCCACCCCCCGGACTGGATGCGAGAACTTTTTCTATTTCTTTCGCAAATAAATCCGAAGTAAGTGTCTCAGCCTGGCAGGCCTGCACCTGTCGCAGAATGTGTTGATCGGAGCTGATTACTTTCACATTACGCGCTTTACGTCCCATCTTACGGATACGCTGGATGATCGCTTCATCAGCTGTTGATCCCTCCCTGACAAAATGGGCGGTGATGAATCCAAACTTCCTGGTGCCCGATTTGTCGATTGGTGCTTTGTCAAAATAAACTTCTAATTTTTTTCTGGTAAGGCGTGTATACTCACTCAATATCTGGATTAACGCCATTTCGTCATCCTCCATACTGAGGCTGAGTCCTTTTATCTTCGGTACCAAATTATGACCATCAATCAAAATCATTCTTCAAAGTGTCCTTTCGTCATTTTATTTTACGTTGAAAGTATGCTATGATTCAAGCAAATTAACCAAATTACTGAATTTGTGTAATTTTGTCCGTTTTGTGCGTAAACGTGAAAAGAACCAGGAGACTGATTTGAAACGTTGGTTACCATTCTTGATTGTCAATATCATTGTCTCAGCAGCCACGACCCTGCTGGTGCTTACCATTTGGAATCGTGTCAATACAGCAAATAGTATCGTGATTGAATCTCCACCGTCGTCTGCCCCAGTTTCAACCGAGCAACCGGCTTTGGGAGAGTTGCCTCCACTGGACACACCTGTTATTGCCATTGCAAATGTGTTTGCGGCCGGTGATCTCCAGAATGAACTACTGGTTGTCGAACGGGTTGGAGAAGGTGAACTAAATTTGTCGGGTTGGCAAATCATCGATCAGGATAAAAATGCATTTGTTTTTCCATCTATTGACCTGGTAAAAGGGCAGATATCCGTGTATTCGAGGCCAGGTACCAATACCGTCAATACGTTGTTTTGGGGCAGTGATGAACCCATCTGGACAGCAGGAGAAATCGTGCGAATTTTTGATTCAGCTGGACAGGAACGAGCTGTTTTCGAGATCCCATAAACATTTGCATGGCAAACACGGATCGAATAATCGACGAGATCATCAAAAAAGCAATGGCAGCAGGGGAATTTGATAATTTGCCTGGCGCTGGGAAGCCCATTGAATGGAAGGATAACCCATATACACCGGTAGAGTGGCGGATGGTAGAGGATCTTCTCCGAAATAATAATTTGTCCTACCCATGGATGGATTTAAGAAAGGAAATTGAGAATTTGGTACTTGATTTGACGAAACAAGTAAAGCTCCTTCTACCTTTGAGGAAAGCTGTCGAGGATGAAATATCTAATCAAATCTTGCAGATAAATAAGAAAATTTTCGATTACAATTTAAGTGTTCCTGCCAGCCGACTGCAAAGAAGGATGATAAATATTGAAGAAATTCTATTCAATATCAAACAGGAAAAAGAAAAAAAGTAGATTGGAACCCGCATGTCAGAGGCATTATACAGGAAATGGCGTCCCCAATTGTGGGAAAAAGTTGTAGGACAGGATCATATCGTTCAAACCCTGAAAAACGCTATCCGTAGTGATCGTGTTGGACATGCCTATTTATTTTCAGGACCGCGTGGCACTGGAAAAACCACCACGGCACGCTTGTTGGCAAAAGCAGTAAATTGTCAGAGTGATGATCTCAAAACGCGACCCTGTAACAAGTGTGAAAATTGTTTATCAGTCAACCAAGGTCGTTTCATGGACCTGATTGAAATTGATGCGGCTTCCAATACGAGTGTGGATGATGTGCGTGACCTTCGCGAAAAAATTGGTTTTTCACCTTCACAGGGAAAATTTAAGGTCTATATCATCGATGAAGTCCATATGTTGTCAACAGCGGCTTTTAACGCATTGTTGAAGACGTTGGAAGAGCCACCACCCCATGCGATCTTTATTCTGGCAACCACTGAGGTACACAAGATCCCGGCTACTGTGCTGTCACGTTGTCAGCGACATGAATTCCGGCGCATTCCTGTGATAATCATTGTGGATCTACTCAAAGAGTTAGTGGTGGCAGAGAAATTAAAAGTGGACGATGACACACTTTTTATGATCGCCAGACAATCCACCGGGGCTATGCGAGATGCAATATCCTTATTGGATCAACTTGCCTCCACCGGTGATGTAATCACACTTGAACTGGCACAACAGGTTTTAGGTACCGCTACCAACCAGACTGTGATCAATCTGGTTGATATGATTTGCGTGCAGGATTCGAAAGGTTGTCTGGATCAATTACATAGCGCACTCGATTCTGGTACAGATCCACGCCAATTTGCGCGTCAAATGGTTGATTATTTACGAGGATTGATGTTAATTCAGTTGGGTAATGAAAAGTCAATAGATGTCACCGATGAGGTTCGTCAAATCATGGGTAGGCAGACACAAAAAGTTTCCATGTTTATACTGACTGAATTGGTGAAGTTATTTAACAATGCTGCCAATGAAAGCCGTCTGGCATGGCAACCCAGTCTGGCTTTGGAATTGGCAATTGCCCAGGGTGTTCAATTATTTGATGTCCAAACTTCACAAATACAAGCACCCAGATTAATAAAAGAGGAAGAATCCAAACCCTCAAGACAAACGAAGAGCAAAGAACCTTCAGAATATCAGAAGCAAGTTGATCCTGAAATCATTAAAACGGAAAAGAGCGAGGCTGAAAAGGTTTTCGAAAGCCCCGCCAAAGAAAACGCACCTGATTCTCATGAAGTGGTGACTGAAGGTGAAAGACCCGATGTGAAAGCACCTTTTGGCATCAACGAAGTACGGGAATCTTTGACGGAAGTAAAGAATTTAATTCGTAATTATAGAAAAAATACAGAAGCATTACTGGCGTCGGCTCGAAGTTTTTCGATGAAAAATGGGGTGATCATTATCGGGTTTCAAAGTCCGGTATTAAAGGAAAGAATGGAAAAAGGAGAACACCAGGAGATTATACAACGTGCCTTTTCCCATGTGCTGGGAGCAGATGCAAAAGTAAAGGCTGTGGTTATCAACGCAAAATCTAATCTTGTTGATCATGAAGAAGAGTTCGAACCCGATAGTCTTGTTAGTGCAGCCCTTGATCTGGGTGGAAAAATTGTAGATAAGGAGTAAAAAATGGCAAAAGGATTTGGTGGAAAAATGGGTGGCGGCATGGGCGGCGGCCAGAATGCAATGATGCGCCAGCTGCAAAAACTTCAGGAGCAGATGGAAGCTGCTCAAGCTGCTCTGGCGGATGAAACCGTAACCGCCAGCGTTGGCGGAGGTGCTGTCAAGGTAACCATGACTGGCGACCAACATTGTAAGTCGGTTGAAATTGCTGCAGATTTATTGCAGGATGCAGATGCCGAAATGCTGCAGGATCTGATCTTATCAGCTGTAAATATGGCATTGGATCAATCCCGCGAGCTGCAAGCTCAGAAAATGGGACCACTGGCTGGAGGAATGCCTGGCCTGGGTTTCTAAAATCAAGATTCTCTTTGGAAAAATATGCCAATCTTACCTGAACCTGTTCAGAATTTAATTAATGCCTTTGAACGACTTCCTGGAGTTGGTCCAAAATCGGCATCCCGACTGACTTTTTTCTTATTGCGCGCTCCGGATGAAGCCAGCAAGAATCTAGCGGACGCTTTACAGAATTTGAAAAGTTCGACAACATTCTGTGAGCAGTGTTTTAATATCACCATGGCAGGCAATCAACTGTGTGAAATTTGTGCCAGCAATCAACGTGATGATAGCCAGATCTGTGTGGTTGAAGAGCCTTTGGATGTGCTGGCATTGGAGCGCACAGGTGGATTTATGGGAAAGTATCATGTTCTGCATGGTGCCCTTTCTCCGATTGAAGGTATCGGGCCGGATGATTTAAAAATCAGGCCATTGGTTGAGCGGGTTAAAGCGGGAAATATAAAGGAAATCATCATCGCCACCAATCCATCCATGGAGGGGGATGCAACTGCCTTGTATATCAAACAGCAATTGCTATTATTCCCGGTTCGCTTGACTCGGTTAGCACGTGGACTACCCATGGGGGGAGATCTGGAATATGCCGATCAGAATACGCTTCTGAGAGCATTGGCTGGACGGCAAGAATTGGATTAATAGGATGATCCCGCTCCAATAGAAGCGGGATCATTTCTTAGTTACTGCTGAAAGCGCAAATGCGGCGGTTACGACCATCTATTTCGACAACATAATAGGGAACCCAGGCAATTCCAAAAAGCTCAACAAAAATATCTTTCTTCAACGGAGTAATTGTTATTTCTGTAATATCATTTGCTTTACCAGACCATTCCTTCTCTAATTTAGCAATTGCATCCTTCATTTCAGTTTGCATGGCAGTCAGGTTGGCGATTGCATTATCTACATCCTTTTTTTCATTCTGAAGTTTAGCTTTTGCCTCGGCTGTCATCCTACGCTTGGTTAGAGATGAAGAGATGGATTTCTTGCGTTTTGATAATAGCGCCAGCAACATTTCGCCATGTGTACCAACCTCTTCCATGCGGCGTTGGCCTAAGCGGTCTTCTGCTGTTTCCACGTCGCGTTTTTCTTTTTCAAGCTTTTGTTCCAGGGCAGTTATTTTCTTTTCATAACTCATTTTCACTTTTTCAATTTCAAGATCCATTTGATCTTTGGTGGCTTGATTGATTTGAGATTTAAATTCCTGTTCTGAAACTTCAGGACCAGCATAGATTTTTAATCCCTGACTGGCACGAATGGTCATATTATCAGTTCGATAGACCCAATCGAGAAAGTCTGATTCCAGAATCTTAATTGTCTTAGGATCAGCCATCCAAACCGGCATTTGTTGATAGCCTGTTTCTGGCAGTGAAAATCGTTCAATTTGATCCTGGTCAATGGCTCCAGTTAAGTGATCATCCCATCGGATCATTCTGCCCGTTTCATCTTCCACCAATACAGACTTTTTTTGCATGCTTTGTACATTGTATTTTCTGTCCAGATAGCGGATTTCCGCCTGAGCCAGTAAGCGGGGATGATATTCAATAGCGACCATCTTTGAACCACTGGATAAGGGAATATTCGCTTTTTGAGCTGCAACTTGTAGGGTCAGATTGTTTGGCAGGTGGTAATCAATGATGCCGCTAGGAAGAACCGGTCTGAGCACTGATTGAGTTGACACAGGTTCAGCGGCTGCCGATTGTGTTTTAACAGGCTGGGTTTTGGGTTCATTGGCAGCAGACCGTGGGCCAACTTTTGCCTTACTGATACCCGCTCCTGCCAGAGTATTCAAGGCTGGTATCTGAGAACGAGTCATTGGGCCAGCCAGATAATTCATGGCCCAACGCGTATTAAAAAGTTTTAGACCTTTCTCATGAACATTATGGAGCAGAAAAACCCTTTTACCCAGATTGGATAGCAAATTGTTGGCTTCTGCTCTGTCAATGCTGCCACTGGCGCTCTGCAATCCATCCATCAGACGTTCTTTATCCTGATCCGTTTGTAACCGTCCTATCATCCAGGTTCCAGCATTTGAGAGGGCCTTATAATCCATGTCGACAGGGTTTTGGGTCGCCAGCACCAGACCGACACCAAAAGCCCTGGCTTGTTTTAACATGCGTAACATAATCGGTCGGGAAGGTGGATTGGCGACTGGAGGAAGATAACCCAGAATTTCATCAAAGTAAATAATTGCGCGCAATCCGCTGGTGCCACTTTGGCGACGCATCCAGGATTCGACGGCTCCAAACAACAATGTTACGAAGAACATGCGCTCATTTTCACTCAGATGAGCCAGATAAAAGATGGATTGGCGAGGTTTACCACTTTCGGCAAACATCATTTTTTGAATATCCAGAGGTTGACCTTGCATCCAGGTTTGAAAAGAAGGGGAAGCCAGAAAGTTATTGAGTTTCATTGCCAGTCCAAAACGGTCTTTTTCCGGGAACAAACGGTCAATGGGGAAGGCACCCAGGCGGTCAAAAGGCGGGCTTTGCGTTTGCATGATCAAATCACTTAAATCAAATGATTTCCCTTTGCTCCAGTAATACTCCATGATATTGGCAAGCAGGATATGCTCCCGGGAACTGAGAGGATCGATATCGTTGTAACCAATTAATCCCAATAAAGCTGTTATGTTGGATGCGATCCGTTCACGGAGTATTTCCTGATTTTCATGCCAATCCAACTCTGGGGCAGCAAATGAAGAAAGAATGTCAACTGCGATACCAGAGGTTGAACCAGGCGTATAGATGGCAAATTCGGCAGAGTCCTGTAATTTCTGAATATTCTCTCCGGTCAATCCCCAATCTGCGAGACCATTCTTCCACATCGTGGCTGTTTCTTCTGCTTTAACCTGAGTGGATTTATTTTCACGACGGGCTTCCTCCGGATCAATCCAGGGCTCGAAATCTTTGGGTAATAAATTCGGAAAATGAAGGAGTAAGTTGGTGAGATCTCCCTTTGGATCGATTACAATAGCCGGAATATTCTGTAATGCTGCCTCTTCCATTAATCCAACACATAAGCCAGTTTTACCTGAGCCTGTCATTCCGGTCACAAACATGTGTGTGGTGAGATCGGCTGGATCGTAATAAATTATATTCTCGGTAAGCACCTTATTTTTGAAGTCAAATTCTTTTCCCAGATAGAAATCTCGATTATTACTCATAGCTTCCCTCATGTTATTTAATATTATCTTTATTGTATCTGAAAAATTATTATTAACAAAAAAACAGCCTGAAATTATCAGGTTGCCTTTTTTTAAATTTAGTGAGAGCCGGGTACGCCGCCCCCGGCTCTCATTTTAAGGAGGAGAAGAAGAGAAGTCGCCCTTTGTTGTTTACTATATTACCAGAACATTTGGAACAATACTTGACGCTTACCCTACGCTTACCCTACGCTAAGGTGCCAATTGCCTGACAATATTGATAGATTTCCTGAAATGGCTCTTTTTCTTGCCCACTGGAAAATTTTTCGAAGTAGATTCTATTGGAATGAATCAATATTTGGATTTGTAGAATTGCTATAATGAATCAATAGGAAGATAATATTCGAGTAATCCCAAATTTTAATTATGTCTGGATTTACGGTCGATAATTAGTGGTATATTAGGTTTACGTTATGTGTAAAAGACAAAATAATCATAAGTAGAGGCATAGAATGCAACAAATTGATCCAATGCCAGAAAATTCTGAACCTGGTGGCTCGTTTAAATCTGGTTTTGTGGCGGTGATAGGTAGACCTAATGTAGGAAAATCAACCTTACTTAATGCGATTCTGGGACAGAAAATTGCTGCAGTATCCCCAAAACCCCAGACGACCCGCAAACAACAACTGGGAATCCTCACAACTGATCAGGCACAAATTGTTTTCATGGATACACCTGGTATGCATATTTCTCGTCATAAGCTGGGTGATTATATGAATAAAGTTGCTGAGTTGGCATTGTTTGATGGGGAATTGATCTTATGGATCGTGGATGTTTCTGTAGCGCCTACTGAAGAAGACCGTTTGATTGCAGAAAAATTGTCTGCTTTCCCACGACGACCAGAACTATTAATTGTTTTGAATAAAATCGATTTGATGTCGCCTGATAAGTTGGCACAAAATCAAGTACTATATCAGAATCTGGTGCCTGGGTCTGAATCTATTGCTCTCAGTGCAAGTTTACATAAAGGGATTGCTGAACTGGTACAAATCATCATTGAAAAATTACCTGTTGGAGACCCATATTATGATGAGGAGCAGGTAACAGATTATTATGAACGGGATATTGCTGTGGAATTAATCCGAGAGGCGGTCATGCGGCATCTGGAGGAAGAGGTCCCGCACGCTGTGGCTGTTCGGTTGGATACCTATGAAGATCGGGGTGAAGAGCAGGCTTATATTATGGCGACATTGTTTGTTGAACGCGATTCTCAAAAGGGAATCGTGATTGGTAAACAGGGGAGCATGATCCGTGAAATTGGCAAGACCGCTCGAAAAGAGATCGAAGGTATGACGGGTAGAAATGTCTATCTGGAGTTACGGGTGAAAGTGCATAAAAATTGGCGTAACAATCCCGAAGCATTAAATTTAATGGGATATATCGTTCCCGATAATTGAGCTTTCAACGAGGATAAATACAAAACCTGGTTAATAAGGCTTATCTCTTATCAACCAGGTTGTTATTTAAGTGCCCAGATATGCTTTTTTGACTTCCGGATTCTTTTCCACTTCCTCCGATGTGCCTGAAAGGGTGATTGTACCGGTTTCTATTACATATGCTTTGGTTGCATATCGCAAAGCTAAGTGTGCGTTTTGTTCAACCAGGAGAATAGTGGTTCCTTCTCGATTTATTTTTGCAAGATTTTCAAATAGTTCTTTTACCAGAATGGGAGCCAATCCCATGGAAGGTTCATCGAGCAACATCAATTTTCCTCGATTCATCATCGATCGGCCAACAGCCAGCATTTGTTGCTCTCCACCACTCAATAAATCAGCTAATTGAGATTTCCGTTCTTCAAGGCGCGGAAAAATTTTAAAGACCCGCTTGAAATCTTCTTCAATACCTTTATTGTCTCTGCGACCATAAGCAGCTATCTTTAAGTTTTCCAGTACACTCAAATTACCAAAAACCCTACGGCCTTCAGGAACGAGGGTAATACCCAGTTTATTGACAATATCGTGCGGTGCATATTTCAACAAATCTTCACCCTTGAATTCGATTGAACCAGACACAACTCTGCCACCCATTTCTGTGATCTGACGAACGATAGACCATAAAGTGGTTGATTTTCCTGCGCCATTTGCACCGATCAAAGTGGCAATTTCCCCTTCTTCAACATCAAAGGAGATTCCATGTAATGCTTGGATTGCTCCATACGAAACGACCAGGTCTTTTATGCTCAGCAACATTATGTAACCTCCTCACCCAGATAAGCTTTGATAACAAGCGGATTATCGCGGATCTCTTTAGGAGTTCCTTCAGCAATGATTGAACCGAAATCAAGTACCTGGATTCTCTCGCAAATGTTCATAATCACTCGCATCTGGTGCTCAATAATCCAGACCGTGACTTTGAACTCATCTTTGACCCAACGCACCAAATTTATCAATTCACCAATTTCACCTTGATTCATGCCTGCAGCCGGCTCGTCAAGGAGCAACAAATTGGGATTCATCACCAATGCCCGACAAATTTCAACTCTACGTTGAATGCCATAGGGTAGATTACGCGGTAATTCCTTTACATAAGGAACCAGGTTGAACTTATCCAGCAGATCCATTGCTTCTTCTGTGACTTTTTGTTCGTCTCTTACCATTCGGCTGGTGAAAAACAGCGAATCTAGCAGCTTATAATCGATTTGTGAAAAGTGAGCAATCCGTAAATTATCTATCACGGATAATTCATTCCATAAGCGGATATTTTGAAAGGTTCTACCAATCCCAAGTGAAGTGATTTGATGAGGATATCGACCTATCAAGTTATTGTCATTGAATGATATTGATCCTTCAGTAGGGCGATAGAGTCCGCAAACCAGATTAAAAACAGTGCTTTTCCCAGCCCCATTGGGACCAATGAGTCCGACAAGTTCATTTTCGCTTAACTCAAGGTTGAAGTTATCGACTGAACGTAGACCTCCAAAATAATGTGTGAGTTTATCAACTTTTAATAAAGGCATTTGTTAATCGCTCCTGCAGAGATGAAAAATATTTTTTCAATTTTGGGAACACGTCCAATAACTCGCGACTTCCCATGATGCCAGTCGGTCTGAACAACATTAAGATGATTAGCAGCAATGGAGTTGCTACCCATCGCCATACATCCAATGGTCGTAGTAACTCAAGCAAAATGGTAAACACAATTGCGCTGATAACCGATCCACTGAGCGAACCCATGCCCCCGAGATAAACCATAACCAGGATATAAGTTGACTGCAAAATAAAGTAGCTGGATGGGTTAATAAAGGTAACGGTATGAGCATGTAATCCACCAGCCACACCTGCCAATCCACAGGAGAGCATAAAGGCAACAATCTTCAGCCAGCGTGTGTTGACCGTCATCAATTCAGATGCAATTTCATCATCCCGGATGGCAACAATGCTTTTACCCATTGTTGAGTTAACAAAATTCCGAATGATAAAAATTGAAAAAACCACGACCAGAAATGTCCAAAAAATTAACCACGGAAAACTAACCAGATTATCCATAGCTTTTACAACTTTTCCCATTCCCATAAAACCACGGGGACCACCAATTGCATCAATATTCTCGACAGCACTTTTGAAGATGAAATTGACGGCTAATGTGACGATCGCGAGATAATCTCCTCTGGTTCTAAAAGAAGGAATAGCAATCAATAAACTGAAAAGAGCCGCAGCAACACCACCAATAAGCAGAGAAATGGGGAAAATCAGAATTGATAATTCTTCTGGTAAGATTGCTTTTCCAAAAAACGGATTTTCGGTAAGTAAATATACGGTTAGCAGCGATGAGGTATAAGCACCAACACCCATAAAAGCTGCATGTCCAACAGAAAACTCACCCATATAGCCATTAATAAGGTTCAAACTCACGGTCAGTATGATATTGATGCCTATTAATGTAATAATGAACTGAATATAATTACTGAACCAACCCAACCAGGATGGCACGATACAAATGAGAAATGAGATCCCGATGAGTGCAGGCATACCAAAGCGTTTCATAGATCCTCCTGGATTATTCTATAAGATTTACTAACTTAAACTTTGGTGCGACGGGGAACACCAAATAGCCCCGTCGGCTTAATTGCCAGGATGAGCAGCAGGACAACAAAGGCAATTAAATCACGATAAGTTGAAGGTAAGAAAGCTGCTACAAATATCTGGGTAAATCCCAAAATATATCCTCCTACCATCGCCCCTCGTATGGAGCCAATACCACCAACCACAGCCGCAATGAATGCTTGCCACCCAACCAGCATGCCCATATTAAAACGAAGGATAGGAAATGCGGTTCCGTACATAATCCCAGCTAAGGCTGCCATTGAAGAGCCGAGAACAAATGTAAATAGTATAATTTGATCGACAGAAATTCCCATCAACGGTACAGCAAGGCGGTCATAGGAAATAGCTCGCATGGCCATCCCCCAACGTGTTTTTTGTACAATCCACCAGAGGATTCCCATACTAAGGAATGAAAGTAAAATTACGTAAATTTTAATATTGGTGACTGTGATCCCTCCGATAGAGTAAATAATTTTATCGAAAAGATTCGGAAACTGGCGGTCACTTGCGCCCAGCAAAGCAAGATTACCATACTCCAGTAAAAGACCAAACATGAGTGCGGTTATCACCAGATATAGCCTATGTGCTCCGCGATTTCTCAAAGGTCGATAAGCAATCCGTTCGATCGCAACACCTACCAGGGCTGTAATAAACATCGTGGCAACAATCGTTACAGGAATGACAACCCAACTTGGCAGATCAAACGGTAATTTTATTTCAAAGTTATTGGTTAGAAATGTTCCAATGAAATACCCTGTATATGCTCCAACCATAAATATATCGCCGTGTGCAAAATTAATAAGTAACAGTACTCCATAAACCAACGTGTACCCAACCGCAATCAAAGCCAAAAAACTGCCCCATTGCATGGCATTAATAAAATTCTGGATAAAGAAATCGAGAGTCACTAAATCCTCCTTGCAATGATTTCTGGAATGTGTATGAGAAAATCCAATCTCCCGATTTTGATTATGCAAGTCGGGAGATTGAATTCCAAAGATTAACCCGATAATTTATTCACTAATTTACTTATGGACAGGCTGAATCAAAGGCGATGAATTCACTATTCTGAATCTCGACAATAACTGCGCATTTGATCGGGTCACCTTGTGCGTCAAAGGTCATATTTCCAGTGATACCGTCAAAGTCTTTTATTTTCGCCATACCATCACGAACGCATGTTCGATCTTCTGTTAGATTTCCGGTGATAGTTCCACAATTCTTGATAGCTTGCGTAACAATCATCATCGAATCCCAGGTTAAAGCTGCCACATCCCCTGGTATGTAATTGTAAGCAGCATTGTATTTGTCAATGAAATCTTTGGTTGCTCCGGTTGCACCATTGGCAACATAGTGCGTACTGAAAAATGCTCCTTCGCAATCAGAACCACATAGTTCTAATAGTTGAGGATCTCCCCATGAGTCACTTCCCATGATTGGAATATCCATTCCGAGGTCTTTTGCCTGTGAAACAATTAATGGAACCTCCTGGTAATATTGAGGAGTAAAGAGTACTTCACAACCAGAGGATTTGATGGAGGTTAATTGGGCACTGAAATCCTGATCACCGGTCGTGAAGCTTTCAAACTTTGCAACAGAACCGGCACCATGTAATTTTTCCCATGCTTCCTTGAAATTATCTGCCAAACCTTTAGGGTAGTCACTGGCAATATCAAACAAAACACATGCCGTAGTAGCATTAAATTTGGCAGAAGCAAAATTTGCTACTACAGGGCCCTGGAAGGGATCCAGGAAAGGTGTTCGAAATACCCAGGGACGATTCAATGTTGTATTCGGATTGGTTGACCAGGGGCTGATCATAGGTGTCTCGAGATTATTGGCAACCTCGCCAGCCGGGACAGCAGCATTGCTTGGGTTAGGACCTACCATGGCAAGGATATTATCCTGACTGATCAATTTATTGGCTGCTCCCGCTGAACCTTCAGCTGTAGCATTATTATCCTCAATGACCAATTCTAGCTTGTAATTTTTCCCGCCGACATCAATTCCCCCGGCTTCATTAATTTCTTTGACATACATTTCTGCAGCGAATTTACTTTGTTCGCCAACCTTTGGTTTATCACCAGTGATCTCAGCATTGATGCCAATTTTGATTGTATCTCCACCCCCAGCAGCACACGCTGAAGCAAAAAACGCGGTGACAAGTAAGACAGAAACAATAGTAACGACCAATTTCATTTTCATTTTCTCATCCTTCTAAAACTACACCAGATTAATTTAAAGAGATTGTTATACGATTGTTACCCTCAACTCGTATAAGCCAAAAAGTTAAAAAACCTATAGTCATCACCTCCAGTTCAAAGAAGAGCATTGATCAGACACATACCGTTATTGACTAAAGTATAGATTTTTAGGAAAAATTTTTGATAGAAGCGGGATCTTAAGGAAGTTTGATGAGCTTGAATCAAGTTAAAAGACAATAAATTTTTCCATGCTTGTTTTCGATAAAGAACAAACAATTTAGAGTTTACAAATTTTATCTTTTTACTCAATTGATTTATTCATTATACTGATTTGAAATAAAGTTGCAAGGATTTTTTCGTGTTGTTTTGGATAAACCGAATCTGATTTTCGGGTGGTCATCAGAGACAGAAAAATGATTGGAAATAAATTATTGAATGTAGAATTCAAATTACCTTCTATAATCAAAGCATAGCATTATGTTTTTGAGGAGATTTTTGTGATTCTCACATGGGATAAAGGTTTAGTATAGGGTTGCATTGTTGATGGATACGTTTGACCTGTAATAAATTTTAAGGTTTGATCGGGATGAGAGGATGATGGGGACTGGCGTTTTTGAGTGTATAAAAAAACTTCAAATTAATTCTAAGGTATTCACGCGAATACATAATCATTTTCAGGTGAATTCATGATCCCTTATTTGGTGATCGTTTTGGGTTTGATTATGCCATTGGAATGGGTTGCTGCAGGAAAACGCTGGATCAAGGTGCGTTTCATTACAAAACCACTTTCATTGATTTTGTTAATATTAATTTTTTCGCTTCTGGGTGGATGGGTTCAAGCAGGGTTTTGGTTTGGAGCTGGTCTTCTATTTTCGCTGGTTGGAGATGTATTCTTGTTGTTACGCTCGCGGTTCTTTATAGCGGGTTTATTTTCATTTTTGATTGCACATTTACTCTATATCATTGGATTCAGCTTTGGCACTTTCAATCTCAATGGGTGGGGGCTTATACCTTTACTTTTAGTGATTGGTTTAGTCATTGTGGCTTATCCTCGCATCGTGGGGGGTGTGCGGCGTAGATTGGAACACAGGAGATTATGGTTACCTGTGGTTTTGTATATGGTGACCATCACGATCATGTTTTTTTCTGCCATGATGACCTGGTTCCGTGATCAATGGACCAGTGAATCTGCATTAATCGCCAGTGTCGGTGCGCTTTTGTTTACAATTTCGGATACACTTCTGGCAACTGGAAGGTTTCTACGCCCTGTGCCATATGGAAATTTTTTGGTGATGTTCACCTATCATCTGGGGCAAATAGGCATCGCTACTGGTGCATTATTGATGTTGGGTTTGCTTTAACAGGTCAATTCTTGGCTTCCATCAATGGGCGGAAACCTTCCCCCAGCGCTTCATGTGCCTGTCCAATCACCATAAATGCCCGTGGATCAACTTCTTTGACGATTTCTTTTAGTTGGGGAATTTCTGATTGGGTAATGACGCAATACAGGACATTCCTTTCCTCATGAGTGTATCCTCCCATGCCATGCAACAAGGTGACTCCACGCTCCAGTGTTGTAAAAATTCTTTTAGAAACCTCTTCTGAATCATAGGTAATAATCATCGCAGTGCGGTAAACCGCTCGGCCCTCAAAGGCGATCTCAGCTGCCAACCCGCTGACATAAATGACAGCTAAACCATACAGCGCACGTTCCCAGTCGAAGACCAAACCACCCATTAACACAACCAGAGAGTCCGTTATGAGATAGGAAGTGGAGATGGAAATACCAAAGCGATGGTTGAGGATACGGCCAAGAATATCACTGCCGCCACTGGTACCTTTTCCGCGATATACCATTCCCAAACCGATACCATACATCAAGCCACCGTAAATACTATTAAGAACCAGATCATCAGTCACCCCTTCAGGGGAGATAAACAAGACCAGAAAATCGGTTAAAAAGGAGAAAATCAGGATTGCTACCGCTGTCCGCAAGGCAAAACGCAGTCCACCCAGATAGCGCCATCCCAGGACGAAAAGAGGAATGTTGCCAATTAATATCATCAGACCGATCGGAAAATCAGTAAGGTGATTGATCAACTGGGCTGCTCCACTGACGCCACCGCTCACCAGATAGGCAGGCACCAGGAAGAGGCGCATGGCAAAAGCCTGGATGATCACACCCAGGATGATAAAGAAATAATCTTTGAATGTGGAACGGGTAAATTTCATCGTGGAAATTTCACGGCTTAATTGATTCTTAAAGTCTCTCATGGACAATGAACACCTCATCTCATCAGTTTTAGACTGATTCTGTCTAATAATTTTTGAATTTCACCAACAAATCGAGATCAATCTAATTATTTTCAGATTTCTTTATGGTGATGGTATTTAAATGAAACAGCCGTGATTATATCCGGGTTTTGTTATCCTGAACATGGACGGGTGGTCTATGAAAATTAAAGCTGAAAATAAAAAATAAAAAATTTTTTATTCTATAATCAATGTATCAAATATCCCGGAGGTTTCAATGCGGCTCACATTGTTACGAGGAGTTTTGATTTTTGTTGGTATCATTTCTTTACTTCTTTATCCAGAAACAGTCAGTCAGGCTACAGACGAAGATTTACCCAATTTTGATTGGCGTAGTGATGGCTATGATTTCCCTGTCCATGATCAGGGCAATTGTAACGCGGGTTATGCTTTTGCAGCCGTGGATGCAGTGCAGGCAGCCATCTGGAAAAAAGATAAGGTTAAGGTGGATTTTTCGGTGAATCATGCCAAAGAGTGTAACTGGCATGCATTGACCCATTATGCTGGATTACCACTCAACACCTGTGAAGGTGGAAATTTCAAGATATTAACCAACCTTTTTACTCAGGAGGGGTTGGTGCTTGAAACCTGTGATCCTTATGTGGATTATGATACAGTCTGTAATACAAGTTGTAAATCGCAATACTACATCACTGAATGGCAACAGTTTGGTCCAAGTGATAAACCAGCTTCAATTGAATTGATCAAACAAAAGTTAAGAGAACATGGTCCGCTCTATTCACAGATGGATCCGAAAATTTCTGGTTTTTCCAGTTATTCTGGTGATTGTGTGCTGTACGGAACATCCACTGATCCGAATAAATGGACTCATGGCGTTTTGATAGTGGGTTGGGATGATGAACTAAGCTATACTGGTGGGAAAGGTGCCTGGATTGTGAAGAACAGCTATGGCACAGAGTGGGGTAATGATGGATACTTTAACATTGCTTATGGAAAAGCAGGGATCGGAAGTTCCTTAGCGACGGTGACGGGCTGGGAGAAAAATTCAGTTTTTAATAAAATTCATTTCTATGATGAAGCAGGATATACGAAACACTTGACTGTTAGTGACTTGAAAAGTGCTTCCAGTATGTCATTATTTGAGATTGAACAAAATGAAATTCTACTATCAGTTGAATTTTGGACTAGTGATGCTGCTTTTGTGTCAATAGATATTTACGAGCGATTTGATGGAATCGGACTAATAAATCTCCTGTATAAATCAGCTGAGATAGATATTCCCTACGCTGGATACCATCATATAAAGATAAACCAGAATCTGGAAATACCAGAGGATAGTGAAATTGCGGTTGTGTTGAATGTAAAAAATAAGTTTAATTCTAATCTTCTTACACTGGATCATCATGGTCCATTATCTGCTGATAAAACCTGGTTCAGAGATACGGAAGGAATCTGGCAATCGTTGCCAGCCTGGCCAGGTCAAAGCTATGAAGGTACCATTCGACTACGCACCTTATTAATACCCGAAGGGTTAAATCATAAGATCTTCTTGCCGATCGTTTCATCGAAATGATTATGGATGGATGAATTTTCTAAATGACAAACCTTTGACATTCTTGCCTCGCAAAGCTAAAATGAAGGAGGATCAAAGATTTTTTCCATAATTAAGGAGGAAAATTGGGCAAATGGGCTGGTAAGCTCGTTATTGGGTTAACCGGAAATATTGGTACAGGAAAAAGTGTTGTTCGGCGTATGCTGGAACACCTGGGAGCTTTCGGTATTGATGCGGATGCGCTTGCACATCGGGCTATCGCGAAAGGCGCGCCGGGATACAAAAAAGTCATATCCCAATTTGGTCAATGGATGGTGAGTGATGATGGAGAAATTGACCGCAAAAAACTGGGTCGATTGGTCTTTAATGATCCTGAGGCTTTGAAAATTCTGGAGGAAATTGTTCATCCACTGGTTTTTCAGGCATTGGATTACATCATTAAACGCGTAAAACATAAAGTCATTGTGATTGAAGCCATCAAACTCCTGGAATCAGAAATCAAAGAGACATGCGATAGCATCTGGGTTACACAGACCCCTCCCGATATCCAGCTTGAGCGTTTGGTCATACGTCGGAAAATGAGTGTTGTAGACGCCCAACAGCGGATTGATGCCCAACCTCCACAGGAAGAAAAAATCAAAGCAGCCCAGGTGGTTATTGATAATGCAGGTTCTGTTGAGGATACCTGGAAACAAGTAAATGATAACTGGCTCAAGCTTGTACCAAAACAAGCATCCGAGAGTGAAGCCACCCTGGCTACAGTTCAATCCATCAGCGGTGAATTAACTGTCCGCAGAGGTACTCCTCGTCGATCCAATGAAATTGCTGAATTCTTCAACCAATTTCCTGATAATGGCAGGTCATTTAATCGCCGGGACATCATGGAGGCTTTTGGGGAGAAAGCATTTCTGGTTTTACAGGCTGGAGAAACAATGGTCGGAATTCTGGGCTGGCAGGTTGAAAATCTGGTTGCTCGAACAGTAGATCTACGCATTCTTGATCATGTTCCATACGACAAGGCAATCCCCCTTTTAATTAATGAAATGGAACGGGCATCGGGAGAGTTACAATGTGAGATTTCATTGTTGTTCCTGAATGAAAAGATGGCTAAGTTGGAACAGATCTGGCACCCATTAGGTTATGAAATCCGCACCCCGGATGAATTAAAGGTGATTGCCTGGATGTTTGCAGCACGAGATTCTATGCCAGAGGGTTCCATATTACTATTCAAAAAATTAAGACAGGATCGTGTGTTAAAACCAATCTAAAGAGAGAGAAAAGTGTCAGAATTTTTAAATGAGATTTTATTTATATTCCAACGAATAAATTGGTTAAGTGTGCTTGACCTGGTGTTGGTTACCCTTATTTTCTTCACGATTCTGGCACTCTTACGAGATACCCAGGCAACGATTTTATTGCGCGGTGTGATATTTCTGGTTATTTTGTTGGCATTATTAACACAATTCATCGAACTGCCTGCCTTTTCCTGGTTAATTCAAACAACATTACCTGCACTCTTATTGGCTATTCCTGTCATTTTTGCTCCTGAGATACGACGAGGATTGGAACGATTAGGACGCGCTGGATCATCGAACCTGTTCCGGCGAAATCTGGCTTCTGAAGAAGACATAAAAAATACCATGCATATTATCAGTATTGCCTGCGCCCGGCTTTCCGCTCGTAGACATGGAGCTTTAATTGTGCTGGAAAGAATTGATTCTTTACAGGAATATGTTCAAACTGGTGTTTATATGGATGCAGTTGTTTCACCAGAATTGTTATTGCAGATATTCTATCCCAATTCACCATTGCATGATGGCGCTGTTGTTATTTCCGGAAGCCGGATTTTAGCAGCTTCCAGTGTTTTGCCTTTATCCGCCAGTGGTATTTTGAATCGCACACCGGAAAGACAAATGGGATTACGTCACAGGGCAGCCTTAGGTTCCTCTGAAGCCAGCGATGCGGTTGTAATCGTGGTATCGGAAGAGACCGGGTCAATTTCGGTGGCGCAGGCTGGCCGTTTAATTCGAGGGTTGGATTCTGATCGATTAGAAAATATGTTAATTGCACTTTTCCGGCCAGTACCTGGCATCGTAGATTACATCAATATATTTGGATGGAAAATTAGAATACCCGGTTTACATCCTAAGGAGGAAGATTAATTATGTGGAGCTTCCTTCGAAAATCCAAAAGGATTTTTCCAACCTTTCTGACTGCGCTAATTTTAGCGATCACTGTCTGGATTATTGCTGTTACAACCAGTGATCCGGCAGAAAATCGAACTTATCCACGTAATGTACCGATAGAAATTGTTGGGCAGGATACAAATCTGGTAATGACCAGCGATTTGCCGTCGAATGTGTCGATTGTTCTCAATACCCCACAATCGGTATGGGATAAAATGATCAGCGCTCAATCACCGGTACGTGCGGTTGTAGACCTTTCGGGTCTACAGCCAGGAACCCATATCGTCGATCTTCAGATTCAGGTAAACATTCGACCGGTAAAAGTTGTTTCTTATTCCCCCAGAACCGTTTCTGTTACCCTGGAAAGTCTTTCCAGCAAGGTAATACCGTTATCTCTGGATATTCGTGGTGAACCAGCAATCGGGTATCAGGTTGAGGAGCCAGTGGTAGATATAAGACAGATAACAGTCACTGGCCCAATCTCACAGGTTGATAGAGTGGCTGAAGTTAGAGCTACCCTGGACATAAACCTGGCGTATGAGGATATTTCCAGAGTGATCAATGTTGTGGCTTTGGATAAAAATGAAATGGTAATTAATGGTGTTACCCTTACGCCCGATCGTGTTGATATGTTACTGGAAATCAACCAGCGTTACGGTTATCGCAATGTAATTGTTTCTGTGACCATCGAAGGTCAGGTGGCAGATGGATACCGGCTGACCAATATTTCTGTTATTCCGTTGGCCGTGACGGTTTATTCATCCAACCCTCAAATTGTTAACGATCTTCCTGGATATGTGCAAACAATGCCATTGAATCTGGAGGGAATGAAAGATGATATAGATGTATCCTTGCTACTGGATTTACCTGAAGGTATTCTGGTGGTGGGTGATAACCGTACAGTATTAGTGCGGGTTAGTATTGCTGCTGTGCAATCCAGTATGCCTATTGCTAATCTACCGATAGAAATCATTGGATTACCAGAGAATTTGCAGGCGATAATTGCTCCTGAATTGATCACGATACTGATTTCAGGGCCACTTCCTATCCTGGATGGAATCAAACCAGGAGATATTCGAGTCGTTCTGGATTTGACCGATTACGAAGTCGGAACATACCAATTAGAACCAGTGGTAGAATTACCCTCCGAGGAAATCACGGTGGATAGTATCCAACCTGGATTAATCGATATTGAAGTGATCATAGCGCCAACACCCACACCGGGTGGATAAACGCGGAAAGTAAGCAATGAATAAACCGATTGTTGCACTTGTCGGACGTCCAAATGTCGGCAAAAGTACTTTGTTTAATCGCCTGACAGGTGAGAGAAAAGCGATTGTTGATGATATCCCTGGCACTACCCGTGACCGATTGATGTCTGAAGCTGAATGGACCGGACGCCCATTTTATGTAATTGACACGGGAGGGATTGACCCATCTGTTGGCGGTAGAACACCTCTCTCGATTGGCTCCGCAAATTTTATTGAAGAGATCAAAGCGCAGGCAGAAATCGCGATCGAAGATGCAGATACGATCCTGTTTGTGGTGGACGCCATTTCTGGTGTCACTCCTGCCGATCAGGAAGTGGCTGAAATTTTACGCAGAAAACAAAAGACCATCAACGGCGAACTCGTTCCACCCATTTTGCTGGTTGCAAATAAAGCCGATAGTAAAACCTTTCGTGAAGAGGTATATCAATTCTACGAGTTGGGCATGGGTGAACCATTCGCAGTTTCTGCAGTGCATGGAACCGGAACCGGGGATTTACTGGATGCTCTGGTGGCTACTTTTCCAGAAGACCTTGAAAAAGAAGAGGATGAATCTGTAAAAATAGCATTGGTGGGAAAACCGAATGTTGGAAAATCCAGTCTTTTAAACCGATTGATCGGTAAAGAAAGGATGATCGTTTCCTCCATTCCGGGTACAACGCGTGATGCGATTGATAGCAAGATGGAGATTGACGGATTGCCCATCACCTTAATTGATACAGCAGGGATTCGACGCCGTGGGAAAGTAGAGCAGGGCGTGGAAAAATATTCAGTCTTGCGTTCCATGCGTGCCATAGAAAGGGCGGATGTGGCATTGTTATTGATTGATGCGATTGAAGGCATCACAGCCCAGGATGCTCATATTGCTGGATACATCCTGGAAGCAAGAAAAAGTTGTGTGGTGGTGGTCAACAAGTGGGATGCCATAGAGAAAGACACGCACACAATGGTGGCATTCACTGAACAAATACGGAAAGATCTGAATTTTATGGATTATGTGCCCTTGCTGTTTATTTCAGCCAAGACCGGGCAACGCATAGAACAGGTAATGCCCATGGCATTGAAAGTTCAGGAAGAACGTCTCGCCAGAATGACAACATCGACCTTAAACCGGATTATTCAACATGTTCAGGATATGCACACACCATCCAGAGCCGGGCGGGTATTCAAAATGTATTATGGTACCCAGGTGCGTTCAGATCCACCGACTTTCATGATTTACTGCAATGAGCCTAAGTTGGCTCACTTCACATTTATTCGTTTTATTGAAAATACCATACGTGAAGAGTACCCATTTACCGGGACACCCATATTTATTGTTTTTAAGAAACGGTCATAATTTAACCGGCTCATGATCAAATGGATTGAGTACACATGTCTCGTGATTTAAAGAAGTATACATCTCAAACCAATGTGCAATTAATCATTGGGGGATTTGTGCTGTTGTTTGTGGTGGGTCTGGGGTTAATAGCCATTTTTTATGGAACCGGGGCAGCTTTAGTCGGCTTGCTGTGCTTAGTAGGTGGATTAGTCCCCATCGGTCTGGTTGCTTTGTTTTTATTTGGATTGGATATTTTCGTAAAAAAGATCAACAAAGATTAGAAACAGATTCTAATCAGTTAAATGATTTATCCACCGGAAATTCCTGGAAGCAAGGTGATGACGTCATTCTGCGTCAATGGAATTTCATCATTTTTATGAATCAGAACATCATTGATCATGATTCTTAAAAAAGGCTCAGATTCCGGTATTTGACGGAATAATTCTCGATAAGCTGGAGGATTGATTTCTTCCAGCTTATCTAATAATTCTTGTAGTGTGTATCCTTCCGGCACATCAAAAACAATTAATCGTGCTCCAGCATACTTTTCTAAAATACCGAAGAAACGTACCTTTACTGTAATTTGACCGGAATGCATCGTGATTATGTGATTTTAAGAGCAACTTTACAGCTGAAAGGTGACCCTTTTTTGGTGAGTTCCTTGCCCAGCATCACTCTTTCAAGGTTGGCTGGCAGCTTGCGAATTCTCCTGCCAGTGGCGTTGGCAATCGCATTTAATATCGCGGGAGCTGTGGGTACCATGGATGGTTCTGCAATATTCTTAGCCCCAAATGGTCCGGCAGAGAATGCTGCTTCCACAAACCCGCCTTTGATCTCAGGCATATCCATTGAAGTAGGAATAAGATAGGTATCAAAGTTAATGGATTGTGCATAACCATTCTGGTAATCCAGATCTTCATAGAGTCCATAACCCAGACCGTGAGAAATGCCGCCATATAGCTGACCATAAGCGCCCTGAGGAAAAATGACTTTACCTATATCATGAACAGCCCAGATGTTGACCACATCAGTGTGACCAGTCTTGAGATCCACCTCAACTTCAGCCACCTGTGCACCAAAATGATAAGCAAAATAGGGTATTCCGGTACCTTTTTCTTCATCCCAATGAATTTCGGGTGCTGTCCATCTACCAAATGCAGACAAAACCAATCCCATCTCGCGGGCGTGTTTAACAATAATATCCCAGGAAACAGGTTCTTCGCTGGGGCCGATATAATCCTCACCGACACGATGCACCTGATAAACATCACACTTCAAGAAATCTGCGGCTGCCCAATCCAGGTTCTGGATCAGGTTTTGTGCGGCAACGCGCACAGAGTTCCCTGCCAGAATGGTAGTACGGCTGGCGACCGTGGGACCACTGTCTTTTGCAGTATTGGTATCGGGATTGTGAACAAGAATCCGTTCAGGCTTGATTCCCAGGATCTCAGCGGCGATTAAGGTATAAACTGTGCGAGCTCCGGTACCATAATCGGTCAAACCCGATGTCAAGGTAACCTGATTATCAGAATGGATTTCGATGGTGGCGGTGGCTTCATCCAGGCCTTCTGCACCCAAAGAGGTTCCATGGAAAAGTGCAGCAACACCAATACCACGCCGTTTTTCGGCGGAAGGTGATTGGCTGGCGAATTCTTTTCGTTTGCGATCCCAATCACTCATTTTGCGAACTTTCAAAATACAATCTGTCAATCCTACCGATTCTGAAAGTAATTGTCCGTGTGGGGTGACATCTCCAACCTTAAGACAGTTTTTCAAACGGAAATCCATGGGATCCATTTTTAGAGCATCAGCCATTTCGTCAATGGCTTGCTCAATTCCAGAACAAACTTCGGTATTGCCGAAGCCACGGTATGCGCCAGCATAACCAGTGTTGGTATAAACCGTATCGATATCGACTGTGCAATCTTCATAACGGTATGCTCCCATAGCATGAATACTGGCGCGCCAGCTGGTGAAGGGGCTTTGAGAGGAATATGCACCAGAATCATAAAGGCTCCTGAATTCACAGGCTCGTAATGTGCCATCTTGATCAGCACCGAGTTTGATGTTCATACGCATGGAGCCACGTTTGTAGCTGGCAATGATGCTTTCCTCGCGGGAGAAGGTCATTCGAACGGGGCGTTTGGCTTTCAATGCCAGGGCAGCCACCTGACCGGCGGTCTGGTAATTCAGATCGTCTTTTCCACCAAACGAACCGCCAACAGGAGGAACAATCACGCGTACACGGTCCGCTGATAAGCCTAATACTTTACAAAGATCATTTCGTGGAATAAAAGGGCTCTGGCAGGAAAGATAAACGACAACCCCGCCTTCCGGGGTGGGAATAGCCAACCCACCTTCTGTCTCAAGGTAGGCATGTTCCTGCATCACCGTTTCATATTTCTGTTCGATGGTGACATCGCACTCCTGTAATTTTTCGGTTGGATTGCCTTTATAGACCGGATAATGACCGATGTAATTGGGATGGTTCCCATCGGTACGGTTTGGTCCAATTTGAGGTGCATCCGGATCCAGGGCGTGAGCCATATCAAACACGGCTGGAAGGGGTTCCAGCTCACAGATGATGGCTTTGACACCTTCTAACGCGGCTTCTGGTGTTTCAGCAGCCACGGATGCGATACCTTCACCCACATAACGAACTTTCTCATAGGCGAGCATGTACATATCAGATATGGGAAAGCCAAAATTACTGTGATTCATGAAATCATCACTGGTGACAACGGCAACAACCCCAGGAACTTTCAGCGCAGGGGAAACGTCCAGTTTTACGATACGGGCATGAGGGAGTTCGCTGCGAAGCGAGCGAGCGTACAACATTCCAGGAATGGACATATCTCCTACATATTTGGTTTTGCCCATGACTTTATCCAAAGCATCGACACGTTGAGCTGGGTGGCCAACATATTTTAAATTTGCCATTGAGACTAATCCTCCCTTTTTTCTGGATGATGCTTTTCTGCACGAGCTTTGGCTGTGGTCTCGATTGCATCCACAATCTGCATATAACCGGTGCAACGGCACAGATTCCCTGCCAATGCTTCTCTAATTTCTAATCTGCTAGGATCAGACTTTATTGACAGAAGTGCTTCTCCTGCCAATACCATGCCTGGGATACAAAATCCACATTGCACAGCACCTTTTTCGATGAAGTTTCGTTGCAAATCATTGGGTCCGCCGTCCTCAGCATGAATACCTTCTATGGTGACTACATTGCGTCCCATTACAGAAGGTGCCGCTACCAGGCAGCTATTCACCAGTTCTCCATCCAATAAGACCGAACAGGCACCGCATTCTCCAACCTCACAGGCTTCTTTTGTACCGGTTAGCTTAAAACGATCCCGCAGTAAAGCTAACAGCGTAATATCAGCCGGTGCATCCACCGAAACTGGTTTATGATTCAAATTGAAATTAATTAACATGCTGTCCATCCTCTAAAAAAATTTTCGTGAGCGATCTTTCCGCAATCGCTTTCAGGGTTATTTCCTTATACTCTGTTGACCAGCGCCGACCGGTGCTCACGATCATATCTACAACCAGTTGTTCCGCTGCTGCGGTAATGATTTCTTCATCCGGTTTTTTTCCCAATAAAACAGCTTCAACATGAGGAAAACGAACCGGTGTTGCCACAGCAGCTCCCGGACAGACACGAATGTAATCCACCATTCCTGTTGAATCCACAGCTCCAATGACAGCGATACTTAACCGAGAAATGGATTGAGCTTCACGGCGACCTATTTTAATGAAACAACTTCTGGCCTTTTCGGGAGGAACTTTGAATGTGAAATGGGTTAATAATTCCCCTGATTCGATTTTCGTTTCATGTGGTCCGGTGACCAGATCCTCTACTTTGAGCTGGCGCTTTCCTTTGGGTGATCGCAGATGAGCGACTGCTTCCAGGCAGACAAGTGCCGGTAAAGAATCGGCACAGGCAGCCGCATTGGATACATTACCACCAAATGTCCCGCAGTTTCTGACGGCTGGCCCGCCGATCGTACTGCAGGCTTCCACAAGAAATGGTGCAACTTTCTGCAGGATGGGATTTGCGATGGCGTGCGAAAAAGTTACCGCTGCACCCAGAGATACCACATCTCCTTCCTGTGTGATCTGAGATAATTCTGGAATTCTGCGAATATCCACCAATCGGTCAAACCAGATTGGATTGACTCGAATTGCTACATAGATATCCGTTCCGCCTGCTAAAGGGATACTGCGAATATTTGGTTCGTTCAACAGATGAACAGCATCTTCCAGAGTTTTTGCTAATACATAATCAAATTTTGCCATCTTTTATCCATTCCCACGTAAAAAGTGATTTTCTAAAAATTATTTTACTTCATCATGGTTTTTTCAATATTCACTCATTAAATTCAATTCCTGAAGTTTTTCAGGCTTAGGTTTTCCCAGCTCATCCCAGCTGCGTAACTGGTAATAACGATCCAACATCGCATCCAGGTCATGAATAATCGCTGAACCAATTTGCTTGCCCAGGATTGTTTTTCCTGTTTCAGGATCTCTTTCATTGGCATAAATAGGCATCTCTTCAGTCGTAAATCGCTTGGGCAAGTTATCATCTTTGCGGTCAAAGCCTTCCCTTACATTAAATAACCGTTCCAGATTAACGATCCGTTCTCCAATTTGCAGCAAGGATCGTTCATCAAGATCGAAACCCATAATTTTTAATCCGGGCAGGAAATCGGAAGGCATCAAACTGTATTCTTCCGTGGTTGTGAACTTGCAAACCCCAAAGGCATCGGATAAAGCACAAAAATGTTCACCATAGATGAGCATATCTGCTTTATATTTTTCATTGGAGGATTCCATTAACTCATCGATAATTTCCGGGTCAAATACCTTGCGGGCTGTCTCAAAATTACCAGCCAGATCGATAGCAGGTAAACCATACAGGTGATCGGCACCGCGATTAGAAACAGCGTGACCCAACCCAAAACCTTTGGCGACGCGTGGTTCCTGTTCTGGGATCTCCAATCCTTTCACATGCATTGCAAAAGCTTCAGCGCCGTGACCGATTTTTTCCGCAGCACGTTTAGTCCCCTCTGCCAGCAGATCACCGATCCCCTTGCGATAGGAGATGCTCTTCATTAAACCAAGAATGGTGCAGGCATCACCCCACTCCAGGTTGAAATCAGCATCGGATAAAATGCCTTTTTCATGGCATTCCATGGCAAAGCCAATCACCTTGCCGGTGGAGATCGTGTCCAAGCCCAGTTCATTGCAAAGATAATTGCCTTCAATGATGACATTGACATCTTCATTCCATAGTACTGGTCCCAGGGCATCAGTGGACTCATATTCCGGTCCTTCGGTGTGAATGGGCCCTTCAGATCCCTGACCGATTGATTCACACGAGCATTGCACCGGACAGAAGCGGCAGCCCATTCGTTTGGTGCGATAGTTTTTCATAGCAGCAGCATCCATTTTATCGATAAATGGCACCTGACCTAATTGATGGTTTTTTGCAGGTAAATCACCACTGACATTTTTGGAGCGCATTAATATCACAGTGCCCGAATCAATCAATCCCTGCATTTTTGGATCCTGACGGAGATGCTGGTTCAATCTCTTGATCTCATCTTTCAAATCGGGGGGATTCTTACCTTTACAAGAGGATTTCACATGGATTGCCTTCAACTTCTTAGAACCCATCACAGCGCCTGGACCACCACGAGCGGCGGCGCGGCCATAATCATTAATAATGGAAGCGATTCGAACAAGATTCTCTCCAGCAGGACCAATGCAGGCAACGCGGCCATTGGCTCCTTTGGGTGAGTTGGCTCCTAATAAAATATCCTGTACCTCACCGGTACGTTTTCCCCAAAGATGTTCAGCATTTTCCAGAGAAATAGATTCATCGGTAATTTTGAGATAAACAGGTGTGGGGGAAACCCCAGAAACAATCAGGGCATCATAATCCGCTAAAGCGAGTTCAGGCCCAAATCCGCCACCGGAGTTGGCATATCCATACCCATCGGTGGCAGGGGATTTGAAGGTGACATGATAACGAGAAGCAGAAGGCCATGATGTGCCACTGAATAAACCATTGGTAAAAATTATATAATTTTCTGGTCCAAATGGATCAATTCCGGGTTGCACAAGATCATACAAATATTTAGCTCCTAATCCACGCCCTCCTAAAAATTGCTGGAGAAGTCTCGGATTTGTTTCTTCCACCCGGATTTCACCAGTCGATAAATTTATCCATGCAGTTTTCGCCATTTTTTCCTCAATTGATTATGATTGACAATCACCGATGTTGAAGTGATTCTCGTGAATGAAGTGTCTGATTTTGAAACTCTTTTGATAATAAAAGATGAAATCAGGATACCATTAATATTGTGGAGATTGGTAGAAAAAATTTATTTTCTATTTAAGATTCTACAAAATCCTGCCCATCTGTCAAGTGACATTTAACTTAAATTCAGTCACAAAGTACAAAAAAGATTGAATATTTAGGAAAATACATGAAAATGGACAATAGAAACAGATTCACACAATGAATATGGATGAAGTATCGAATAATGTTTGGCTTGACGGATCAGGCAAGGTGGGGTAAAATTCTGATCGTTCAATAAACGATGCGGGGTAGAGCAGAGGTAGCTCGTCGGGCTCATAACCCGGAGGTCAGTGGTTCGAATCCGCTCCCCGCTACTAAGAGTAAACCAGAGTCCGTCGGGCTCTGGTTTTTCGTTAGCCCGGCGCACGGCGGTAGACATTTTTCCAAAAATGGAGGAATTTCTTATGAACCGCAGCTCGCCGGGTTCGTCAAAACCCAAAGTAGCACTTACCTTAGTAAAAGCCATCGATGGATATCTTAAATTCAAGACGGCAGAAGGATTAAGCCCACGCACGATCACCTCCTATGAGTTCACCCTCAGTCCATGGAAGAGTTTGGAAATCTGCACATCTCCCCCTCAAATCTTCGGGAACCTATACGTCGGGTTTGGAAACCCTGGGAAAAGGCTTCCTCTGGCAGGATGGTCACCTGTGACGCCAGCGTGTCCTATGAATCAATTCATAGGATAATTAATTTCAAACTATTTGAAAATAGTTACGACAGCCAACTGATTTCAATCAGTTTGAACTTTAGTATCCATGGATTTGAATCCATGGTGAGTTTGGAAATCTGCACATCTCCCCCTCAAATCTTCGGGAACCTGTACGTCGGTTTGGGAAAGCCAGGGTGAAAGGATTCCTCTGCCAGGACTTTTACTTTTGTTTTCATTGAATCAGTGCTCTCTGTCAGACAGCTCTGGAAAAGTTGCTTTATTTCCTCCTGCGAACCTTCCAACCTGGCATTGACGGTCAATTCAACTGTTTGTCCCCACTCCTCAGGTCGATCGATTACAAAAACAGGGGCACCATCCCCACTCACCAGGCTAAATTTTTGATGGTGCACACCATCACTCAGCAGAAACTTAAGATGCCCCACCGGAATTCCCTGCTCACTTATCTGTTGAGCCACCAATCCCAGAAAATCCTGCACCCATTCGACTGCTGGTTTACTCCCCGATTCTACTCTGAGCTGGGCATCGTACCAGGCGAGCTCCTGCTCCCCGGATCCATATATTTTATAACTAATCTTCAGTGGTGCAGTTGCATATTGCAATGTATTCTGCAAACTCTCCAGCCAGGGTGTTACGCTCTCAGGTGTTAATGAGACCAGTGGGAGGACCTGCTTCTCAGGGAAGTGCTGAGCTGTACGATCCAGTAAATCACCCAGGACATCATCCGCCAGTAAATCTACCTTGTTGATGACCAGAATCCCTGCCTCTTGGATCTGCTGTTCGAAGATATAGATCACATGATCCTGAAATGGTAAATCACCCCCTTCCAGATAAATCTTCAGCAAACGCGCATCGGTGAAAGTGGTTAGTGTGGTGTCTTCTTCGTGTGAAGTCTTGAATTCCATCAATGGCTTGACCACCGTTGCGACAATATCTGCGCACGATCCCACTGATTCAGCGAAAACCACATCTGGCTTAATCTCCTGGGTAATCTGCTCCAGACTCTGGTTAAAATCACCATAATTACAGCAGAAGCAACCACCATTGACCTCCACCGCCGGGATATCATTCAGCCGCATGAAGTGAGTATCCACCAGGTACTTGCCCTGGTCATTGGTAATTACTCCCACCTTCAGCCCCTGCGCCATTAATGCTTTCGAGGCCGAAATGATGGCTGTTGTCTTTCCACTGCCCAAAAATCCGCTGACCAGATATATTTTCATTGTGTTACTCTTCTATCCATTTTGTAAATCTTTCCTCAAGTTCTTGTTTATCCAGTTCAATGATCCTGTCGACATCGATCATCTGACCACCGTGGTTCATTCTGATTTGTTCTGCTAAGGCTCTGCTCTCAGCCAACCAGGCTTCCCTGGAAATCGTTTCATTCCTTTTGATTTTGTTTTTGATGTAGAATTTTTTTACCACATCGACCTCTGAACATGCATTGGAAGTCTTAATATTATCAGAAAATTCTCCTTTGCGTCTTTTCTTTTAAACTTTGCTATTTTGCGTAATTATCTTTTTTCTTAAATGAACTAATATCAGAGCGAGTCAATAGTCACTGAATCCTGCCCCCTGAATCCTTGATTTTTCATTCCTACTCCCTCAAACCTGAATCCTACGATACAATTAACTCATCTCCCCTCGAAAGGACCTCATCATGAACTCAAGCGACTTCCTCTCCCTGCTCGATCAAAAACAAACCCTCGTCCTGGATGGCGCGACCGGCACCAATCTGCAAAAACGTGGATTACCCATTGGCACAGCCCCGGAAACCTGGCTTTTCGACAATCCAGCTGGCATCTCACAGCTCTACAGCGACTTCGTTCAGGCGGGCTCCGACATCATCCTGACCTGCACGTTTGGTGGTAATCGCACTCGATTGGCACATGCCAATCTGACAGACAAAATTGTTGAAGTCAATCAGACTGCTGTCGTATTGGCGAAAGAAGTAATCCAAGATAAGGATGTACTGATAGCAGGATCCCTCGGCCCCACCGGGGAGATGATGCAGCCGTTTGGCAGCATGAGTGAAGCACAGGTATTGGATATTTACGCTGAACAGGCAAAAATTCTACTGGATTCCAATGTTGATCTACTGGTCATTGAGACCCAGTTTGATCTGAATGAAGCCCAGGCAGCAGTACGGGCAGTGCGCTCCATGGATACAGAGATTGCTCTGGTATGTTCCTTCAGTTTTGACCGTGGGGTGCGCACCATGATGGGGGTCAAACCGGTTCAAGTTGCTGAAATATTTAACGATCTACCTGTGGATGCGATTGGGATCAACTGTGGAAAGAGTCTGGAAGACAACCTCGCCGTCTTAAAAACGCTCAAAGAAAACACCACAAAACCAATCTGGTTCAAACCGAATGCCGGATTACCTACATCCAATGTGGACGGCAGCACCAGCTATGATGTCACCCCGGAAAAAATGGGAAATCAGGCCAAATTATGGATTGCTGAAGGAGCGAGACTGGTGGGCGGTTGCTGTGGCACCAGTCCGGAACATCTGGCAGCAATAGCAAAATCGGCGAGAGCAAACTAACATCATAACAACAATCCATTGAATTAGGTTGATTGGTTATCATGATACAAGGGGCGAAGCAGGTGATAAGAGATTTGTTTTCCATTCCTTAATTCCGGAATCACCTGCTTCGCCCCTACCCGTGGAAATAATACTCATTATACTATTCGCCATTTTCCCAATTCAAAGGATTATTGCATCTACCAACAATCCGTGCAAAAACCTTATCTTCACGGATACTGTGGTCATAGTAATTGATTTGCCAGATTTTCACATTCTTCACACCTGGTAAGGCGTTGAATTTGCGTGATGTCCCCGATTTATATTTTTGTATAATCTCGCCAATTGAAACGGAAACCGTTCCATTGATTTGGGATAATTGGTTATCAGGGGCGAAGCAGGTGATATGGGACGCCGTTTTCCACCCGAAATTTCGTAATCACCTGCTTCGCCCCATGGTAAAAATTTCCATCAAATGTTTTTAGGCATTTATTCGTTATCAAGATTTGGTCGTTTTGATCGTTTGTTTCTAACAACACGGTGGCCTGTTTTGATTGGCATGGTCGGGAAACATGATTATTCCGCTATGATGGTGGATCATTTTTGGATATTGGCACGATTCTTCAATTTATGATGGCTACCGGATTAATCCATGCGTGTCATTTTAACTGCAATCACAAAAGGTTCCTCAATACTCCTACCCACCACGGTTAATTTTTCCCCAAAATTGGGCATCAGATCATAATATTTGTATGAGCGCGGATCTTCGGGGGATTCGGTCAACAGTTGTGTGCGTTTCAGCATGGGTAAAATCAAATAATCCTGATCAGGTTGATCTAACATGAAAGCTTCGGTCTCCCCACACACATAAAAGACAACCCCGTGAATTTCCTGCATATTGGCATAGTAACTTTCCACCTCAAAAGCGCTCTGGTCCTTGTTCCACTCGCCCCATGCTGTGATCTGATCACCCATTTCAGCTGGCAATTCTTCTAACCAATCAATCCCCTCCCAAAAAATGGTGCTTTCGGTGGTGTGCAATAAGACTTCCATTCCATCGGATTGTTGAATGACCATCTCGTCTCCATCAATCCTGATCAACTCACCCTCAATTCTGGTTTCATCGGTTGTGACACTGGCTACATTATTATCTTTCGATAGACTTGCGTTGCTGGCACAGGCTGTCAGGATGGCAATCAAAAAAAGAATAAGCATCTTCAGGAGGAATTTCTTCGTTAATTTCATGTTATCTCTCAATCATTTTGATGAATTGATTCTGGAATGGAGCGAATGGAACCCCGTTCAATAATTTCTGTCGGGAAAATCACCTGTCGTTCTTCCAATTGTCGGCCTTCAACCAACTCAATCAACATCCAAATAGACTTCTCAACGATCTGTTCCAATGGGTACTTCACCACGCTAATGCCTGGCCAGATTTCATGGCTATGCGTAATATCTCCAAAGGCGGCCAGTGAAACCTGCTCGGGGACATCAATTTTCAATTCATTCAAAGCATACAGCGCCCCGGCACCTGCTTCATCACTTAATGCAAAAATGGCAGTGGGAGGTTCCGGCAGTCCCATCAACATCCGGGCTGCGTTATATCCACCAGGAAAATTATTTTCTGAATCAGCTAGGTATTTCACATCGAAAGGAATCGCATGCGCTTCAACAGCTGCCTTATAACCGAAAAGCCGATCCAGGCTGGAGCGATGATTTCTTAAGCCCATTAAACAGCCAATCCGTTTATGACCCTTTTGAATCAGATTTTCTGTCATCTGATAAGCACCGGTGAAATCCTCAGCAGAGACGTATGGTGTGCCTCCGGTTGGTTGTAGCGGAGCAATGTGCACATGCGCAATGCCTGAAGATTTAATCAAATCGATCAAAAATGGATCACTATCGCACGGTGGGGTCGTGACCAATCCATCAATTCGCTTTTGTTGGATCAATGCAGTGATCTTATCCCGTGAACGAGAAAAAGAAGGGTAATAGGTTTGCACCAGGATTTCATAATTGCCCTCATATCCCAGATCCAACACTTTGGAGATCACCGTGGATTGAAAGGACCCGGAAGAATGCAGCAGGATGCAGATCACATAGGATTTCTTTTGCACCAACTGACGAGCGGAGATGTTGGGTACATATCCCAGTTCAGCAATGGCGTTTGATACCCGTTCACGCAATGCTGGTTTCACATGCGGTTCATCATTCACCACCCGTGAGACAGTTTTAATCGAGCAACCTGCTCGTTGGGCAACTTCTTTGATCGTTACAGCCAATTTTCCTCTTTTTTTATTGTTTGTCATAATTAAACTGGTCTATATTAATAATTATAATCCAGGCCTACCTTTCCGACCCTCCTTCCCAGCTTTTTTAGAGTTTCCTTGAAAATATTATTAATTATTGTAAAATGTTCTTAGGGTTATAAGACGTTAAGGATTCATATGAAAATCTATCAATCGAACAACATCCTTCTTTGGGCGTTCAGTTTTGGACTGCCCTGGTTGCTCATTATTTTTCCCGGGATTTCCACCTTTCACAAAAATATCAAGTCATGGTTCGATTTATGGAATATTTTGGGGGAGATAATTCTTCCTTGCACTATTCTAGGTGTCCTCACTGCATTGCTACAATCTTTGATTTTGAAAGATCATTAACAGATTGTCAGAACCTGGACAATTGTTTCTGCCATCGCATACAGCCTCGCTTTACCTTTTGGATTAATCCTGTCCACATTCTCATCGTTCGTATTCAATCCAAATCTCACTTTTGATGGGTCAACCATCATGATCCCCCCAGTTCCAATGGCAATGATCATTGGAGGATTGCTGGTGGGTCTTTTTCAAGCAATAGCCATTTCAAAACTTAAGCTTGATAGGAAAATGCTGGTATCAAAGCTCTTCTGGTTATTAACTTCCATGTTATCCTGGGGGTTGAGTTTTTGGTTATGGAAAATTCTGGAAAATTCAGGAATTTCATTGAGAATAGTTAGTTTTCTTTCCGGCAGTTTCATAGGCCTGGTTATGGGATTATCTTTTGTACTCATAATGCAAAGCAACCACAATATTAATTTTAGTGAATGAAGTAATCCTTGATGATTATTTATTACAGCATGACATAATATAAATTCTGGAAAGGTAGAATTGTTCGATTTGTTCCTGAAAAAATACAACTTAATAATTGACAACGTTGTCAAATCAACTATAATTAAATTATTGTTTTGATCGTTCGAAAGGAAAGAACATGTCCCCATCTAATCCCAAAAATCGTAAAGCAGACCTGCTGACCGTCCTCCAACACAAACCTTCCACTCAGATTCCCTGGGTACCGTTTGCTGGCGTGCATGTCGGCAAGTTAACCGGTCACAATGCCAGCGAAATCCTGCAGGATGCCGATAAATTGTATGAAGCGTTGCTGGAAGCGAACCACCTGTATGCCCCGGATGGACAACCAGTGGTCTTTGATCTGCAAATTGAAGCTGAGATTCTGGGCTGTGAACTACTCTGGGCAGAGGAATCACCCCCCACGGTTGCTACCCACCCACTCCAACATGATTACCTGATTCCCACGTACATTCCTACCCCAGAAGATGGCCGTCTGCCGATCGTTCTGAATGTAATGCGACGCATGAAAACCGCTGTTGGAGAACATACCTTGCTGTATGGTCTTATCACCGGACCTTTCACACTGGCTTCGCATTTACGTGGTACCGAGATATTCATGGATATGATCGATGAGCCGGAGTATGTATCCGACCTTTTGGAATATTGCACTCGTTTTGTTGAAAAAGTAGCCTCACTCTACATCGCAGCCGGGATGGATGTGATTGCTGTGGTGGATCCGATGATCTCGCAAATCTCTCCACGTCATTTCAAGCGCTTCATGAGTGAACCTTTCACCCAGCTGTTCAAAACCATACGAGAGCAGAAGGTCTTTTCGGCTTTCTTTGTGTGTGGGGATGCCACCAAAAACCTGGAGGTAATGTGCCAGACCGGACCGGATTGTATCGCAGTCGATGAAAATATCGATATGGTGTATGCCCAATCGATCCTCAGCCAGTACAATATCACCCTGCAGGGCAATATCCCCCTGACCACACGTATGTTACTGGGTACCCAGGAAGACAACATGCAATATGTGATTGAGCTGCTGGATAAGCTCGATCATCACAATCTGATCATCTCGCCCGGCTGCGACATGCCCTACGACACCCCGGTGGAAAACGTGATCGGTGTGGCAGAAGCTATCCGCAACCCGGAACAGACCCGCAGGATTCTGGAAAACTACCAGCAGGCAGATATGGATCTCTCACATGTGGAAATACCCGATTACCCGCACCTGGAGAAACCCTTGCTGGAGGTATTCACCCTGGATTCGGCGTCCTGTGCTGCCTGCAGTTATATGTTACTGGCAGCAGAGCGAGCCACCCAGGCTATGGGAGGAAAAATCGACATGGTGGAATATAAAATGACCACAACAGAGAACATCGCCCGTCTGAAGAAAATGGGGATCCAGAACTTACCCTCAATTGTGATTAATGGTGAATTGAAATTCAGTTCGTTGATTCCCGGCCAGCAAGAATTGATTGAAACCATTCAAGAATTTTTAGTAAAATAGTATTTTTTCAGGACAACCAGGTTGTAATTGTGATAACTTTGGTTGATGTGTTTATTGTTTTCCCTTGAAAAACTAATCTATAATTTAACTGAATTCGGAATCGTGTAGCACTTTTGCTAGATATTTTCGGAATTTGTTTTTCATGACAATTTTTTTTAGATAATTAGCAGTAATCGATATATCCAGTCAGTTAGAAATGTTCCAGGAGAGGTAATGAAAAGAATAACCATCACACTAACCATTATTTTGTTTGTCTCATTGACTACACTTTCCTGTATCGGGTTCGGTACCCGTCCAGGTGAAACACCGAGTCCAGCAGAGCAAAGCATTACTATTTTAGAAAATTGGTCTGAGCAGCCTGAAGAATCAACGGACAGTATGAACAATTCACAGCCAGCAGATCAACCTCAACCTGAACAAAAATCAGCTAAACCTGCCTCAGGAGATATTAGCTCATCAGCTTCCGAATCGTTATTCAGTGAAGAGAATGAATACGCAGTATCAGCAACAAATTTTGGCTGTACCTGCTCTATCGATACAAGTACCATGTCGATAAGCTTAGATATTGATGGCGATCAACTGACCTATGCTGGAAAAGTTTATAATAAAATTGCCGATAACACTTATAAACGCACCTATATGGGATACTACATAAATGTAAGCGGTGAAGGTGAAAACAAGACCACTACCCAGGTGGATGAAGAGCGTCACGATATCATCATTCTCACGGAGGACGGTTTCATTTCGGAACACTACCAGGGTGATGAAGGATCTCCCTGTTGCTATCATACCTTTAAATTAGAAAAATAATTTTTTCTCATACGAAAAATTACGCATCGAAAGTAGCATGCGTAATTTTTCAATAAGAAGAACAAAAATGAAATCTAACCTTTTAATGCACCTGCCATCAACCCGCGCAGGAAATATCGACCCAGGAAAATATAAACCAGCAGCGTGGGCAAGGCTGCCATAAAGGAACCTGCCATTTGCACGTTCCAGGCAATGATCTGGCTGCCCGCCAAATTATTGAGTGCCACCGTCACCGGCCAGTTGGATGGGCTGGTGAGTACCACAGCGAACAGGAAATCATTCCATGCAGATGTGAATTGCCAGATGATTACCACCACAAACGCCGGAGCAGAAATGGGCAAGAGAATGTGCCAGTAGGAGGATAATATACCGCAGCCATCGATCCGTGATGCCTCGATTAATTCTTTAGGAATAGTGGCGTAATAATTTCGAAATGTCAGTGTTGTGATGGGAATACCATATATTACATGGGCAAGCACCAGTCCCGGTAAACCACCATACAGATTAATATCACGCATGAACTCAACCAGCGGGATCAAGATACTTTGATAGGGAATGAACATACCAAATAGGATGGCAGGGAAGATGATTTCAGAACCTTTGAACTTCCATTTAGCCAGTACATATCCATTCAACGAACCCAAAATGGAAGAGATAATCGCAGCGGGGAATACCATATTGAAACTATTCCACAGATAGGGAGCAAGGGCTTTATAAGCTGCAACAAAATTATCAAACCGGATTCCTTTTGGAAGGTCCCACATGGTTTTAAGGCTGACTTCCTCAAATCCCTTGAATCCTGTTACCAACATGACATACATGGGAATTAAGTAGAAAAATGCTGCCAGAATCAGGGGAATATAGATGAGCCATTTATTAGAACGGGATCGAGCTTTCATACTTCAGCCTCCGTTCTAAGGGTGTAAATCAGATAAGGAATGATTAACACGGCCACACTCAATAGCAGCAATATACCAATAGCAGCGCCCCTTCCAAAGAAGTAACCGTCAAATGTGACCTGCCACATATAAATCGCCGGTACATCCAGAGGAAGTTGTTTTCCTGCAACAGCAACAATTAAATCAAACACTTTCAGTGAGATATGCCCTAAAATAATCATGGCGCTCAAGGTTATGGGTCTTAATAAGGGCAGGATAATGTTCCGGTAAATTTGAACCTCGTTGGCTCCATCCACCTGGGCTGCTTCACGCAACTCAACGGGAATACCTCGTAGACCACCTAAATACAAAGCCATGGTATAACCAGACATCTGCCAGATCGCTGGAAGCGCAATAAAGGCAATCCCCCAATAAGGTGTGGTATGCCATCTGCTGATCAAAAAATCTAAACCCAATGAGTCAAATAAAAGATTTAAACCACTCATTCTCGATCCTGTAGCAGGATTCATCAACCAACGCCAAACCACACCGGTCACAATAAACGAGATAGCCATCGGAAACAAATATAAACTCCGAAAAAATCCTTCTCCTTTAATTTTCTGATCCAATAAAATTGCCAACCCCAAACCAATAATCAAACTACCAATCACAAATATAACAGTAAAAATCAAAGTGTTGCGAATATCGATATGAAAGCGAGGATCCTGAAACAAACCTTTAAAGTTTTCCAGACCCACCCAGGTGTAATCGGGTAAGAGGCCTTTCCACTTACTCAAAGAGACGCGGGTTGTCCATCCGATAAAACCATAAACAAAGATAGCAATGGCTATGATGGATGGAGTGACCAAAGCTACCGATAGCAAAGTCTCTCTTTTGATGCGCATGTTACCTTCCTTATTATGAGGATAATTATTTATACAATAATATTCCTATAGGTAATAAAGGATTTAGCTTAAATATCTGAGAGGGGTTGAACCCCTCTCAGATATTTGTTGTACTACTTATTTACAGGGACCTGAGGCAACACAGGCCGCTACCAGGCTGGTTTGGAAGTTTTCAACATTCAAATCCAGGAGGAATAGACCTAAAGCAGTATCGATTTCACTTTTCCAGGAGTCATTGGCAACGACACCATGGGTTAAGGAACCTACCACTACGTCTTTCGCCCAGTCATCCATCGCAGATTGCAGGTAGACATCATACAATGCTTTATTGCCATCACTGCGTGCCGGGATCGATCCCTTGACCGGATTGAAAGCATCCTGACCTTCTTTCGAGCCAGCCACAGTCAACCAGGCAATGGCAGCATCACGATGTGGTGCACCAGTGGGTAATACGAAGCTATCAGAGAGGAATTGGAATGTGCCAGCAGTTCCAGGTACAGGAGCCCAACCAAACTCTGTCATAGGAGCTTTGCCCAATTCCGTGAAGAAACCTTCTGCCCAGTCTCCCATGATATTGAAGGCAGCATCACCATCAACTACCAATTGAGAGGCATCCTGCCAGCTCAATGAGGCTGAATCGCTGTTGGTATAGGAGAGAACTTTGACAAAATCATTCAATGCTTGTGCCACATCGGCATCGCCCCAACTCTTGGTGCCATCCCAGAGACCGTTGTAGGCATCGCCGCCTAAGGAAGACAGTAAAATGGTCTCAAACAGGTGTAAAACAGTCCATTGTTCACCCAATGCCAGAGGAGCATCCATACCTGCAGCTTTCAAAGCATCCATCGCTGTAAAGAACTCATCCAGGGATGTGGGCACAGCAACGCTAGCATCTTTCAATACTGTCGGGTTGTACCATAAGACATTTGCTCGGTGAATATTGACCGGTACAGAATAGATATTGCCATTCTGTGAAATTAAGGGGATCAATGTCTCTGGCATCACATCCAGCCAGCCATTCTGTTCATACAGGAAGTTTAATGGTTCCAGCTGACCAGCAACCACATAGGTACCAATCAACTCCTGACCAGCATGTCCCTGGAAGCTATCCGGTGCATCACCAGCCTGCAAACGAGTTGCCAGCACTGCACGTGCATTGGTCCCGGCGCCACCAGCTACAGCTGCATTAATGAAGTTGATATTAGGATATATTTGGCCAAATACTTCGATCATGGCATCCAGGCCAGCAGCTTCGCCACCACCTGTCCACCAGGAGAACACTTCCACATCTCCACTGAGAGAGGAAGTAACTGGAGCAGGAGCAGGTTTTCCTGAGGCATCATAGGCAGCTACCAGAGCACTCTGGAAAGTCTTACCATCTTTTTCAAGCAAATACAGACCTAAAGCAGTATCAATTTCACTCTTCCAGGAGTCATTGGCTACCACACCATGGGTCAGAGAACCAACCACAATATCTTTAGCCCAGTCGTCCATGGCAGATTGTAAATATTCATCATACAATGCTTTATCACCATCACTGCGTGCCGGGATGGAGCCCTTGACCGGGTTGAAAGCGTCCTGGCCTTCTTTAGAACCAGCAACCGTTAACCAGGCGATGGCAGCATCGCGATTGGGTGCGCCAGTGGGTAACACAAAGCTATCAGACAGGAATTGGAAAGTGCCAGCAGTTCCAGGTACAGGAGCCCAACCGAACTCTGTCATAGGAGCTTTGCCTAATTCTTTGAAGAAGCCTTCCGCCCAGTCACCCATGATATTGAAGGCTGCATCGCCGTCCACAACTAACTGAGAAGCATCCTGCCAGCTTAAAGAAGCAGAATCGCTATTGGTATAGGATAATACTTTTTCAAAATCCGAAATAGCTTTAGCAACTTCGGGGTCTGCCCAGCTCTTGGTGCCATCCCACAGGCTATTGTAGGCATCGCTACCCAATGAAGCCAGCATAATCGTTTCCATGAGGTGCAAGACTGTCCATTGTTCACCTAATGCCAGCGGAGCATCCATGCCAGCTGCCTGCAATTTGTCCATCGCAGCAAAGAATTCAGGTAAAGTAGCAGGCACTTCTACATCATTCTCTTCCAAAACTGTGGGGTTGTACCAGAGCACATTGGCACGGTGAATGTTGACCGGTACTGAATAGATGTTTCCATTCTCAGATATCAAAGGAATGAGTGTTTTTGGCATCACATCCAACCAACCATTGGCCTCATACAGGAAATTCAACGGTTCGAGCTGGCCAGCTGCCACATAAGTACCGATCAATTCCTGACCGGCATGGCCCTGGAAGCTGTCTGGTGCGTCTCCAGCCTGTAAGCGGGTTGCAAGAACAGCACGTGCATTGGTACCAGCGCCACCAGCTACAGCTGCGTTGATGAATTCAATGTCTGGATATTTTTGACCAAATACTTTAATCATGGCGTCCAAACCAGCGGCTTCACCACCACCGGTCCACCAGGAAAATACTTCCACCTGTTGTTTACCAGCGGGTTGTTCCGCTGGTTGTTCACCAGGAGCTACTGGTGCCGGGGTTTCAGTTTTTCCACCACAAGCAGTCAACACCATCGAAAAAAGAACCAATAGCGTGACAAGCAACAAACTAATTTTACGACCGTTCATATTTACTTCTCCTTCTGAATGATTAGATTATGAACCAATTTCCATTGGATTACACAACACAAAGTTTCGACATACAGTGCTACAGTTTTATCCCGATATTTATCTCCTCCGAATATGATAGGTTAAATGATTAGGAATTGCCACGAAGGCAAGGTAAAATTAATTATAACGATCGCAGAAAACATTAACAAGACATTAACGGACTTATCCCGGACGAACGGCGGACATGAGTAATATGGATTTTGAAATTTTTGAGAATTTGGTCAAGGATGCACTCACCAATATGTTTGATTATGCTGCATTGGAAACACATCCTTTGATCGATGCAGGTATCAAACCACCAACAGAATACAAAGGTTCCCGCAGTGATTATCTGAAAAGTGTTCTGCTGGAATGTATAAATTCATTAAAACCTCGTGATATTAATTTTGACTTTTTCTCGATTGAATGGCGTTCTTATATCATACTTTCCCAGCGCTATCTTGAAAATGTGAGTTCCCCTGAGTTGGCGAAAAAATTATTATTGGGCGAAAGGCAAATTCGCAGGAGTCAAAAAAAAGCTATTCGAGCTGTGGCATTAGTTTTATGGGACCGTATCCACGCTTTACAAGACACCTTTGCAAATAAAACAGAGGCAAACAGTTTTGTCATCAACCGCGAAGTTATCAACCTGAATCAGGTAGTTCAAAGCATTTTAGATCTATTTCAGAATAACTTTGAAAGGGAATCTGTTGTAGTCGATTTTGATCGATCCCAGGATACACTCACCGTTAATAGCGATCGGATCATATTACGACAAATCATCATACGAATTTTTAACCTACTCTTACAAGAGACAGATTGTCGACATATTCAACTGAGTATGGAACAACCAGGAGAAGATGTTCATTTGCTACTTAATCTTCCTGGAGCCACATTTGAGATGGATCAATTTCTAACATTCCTGTATTCGGAAGAGAATCAGATCCATCAATGGTTGAATGAATTGAATATGCGATTGGAAGGTATGCGTTCACCACAAGGATTTCAGCTGATGGTGTGCTTCATTGGTCATGAGAAAAAATTAATCCTGGTGGTAGATGACCAGGAACCAGCATTAAAACTCTACGAACGCTATCTCTCCAAAACAAATTATAAAATTTATGGTCTTTCAAAAGCAACCAAAGTTTTACACAAAGCGATTGAGCTCAATCCGGCATTGATCTTGTTGGATATTATGATGCCAAAGCTCGATGGGTGGGAAATTTTGCAGTCTTTACGCTTGAATGAAAAAACCAAACACATACCCATCATTGTTTGTTCTGCCTGGGGAGAGCCGGAATTGGCGAAATCTTTAGGTGCTAATTATTTTCTGCGTAAACCGATTGTACAGAAAGAGCTGCTGGAAATCCTTGAGAATGTAATTGAATTGTAATGAGTCAATTTCTTTGGGAAATATTAATGTTAGGTATCTTTTGCTTCCCGGAAATCTGGTTTCAGCACTTCTAAGGCTGATTTGAAAATAACTCGCAATTCAATGGGATTGTAGGGTTTTTTGTTCATGATCTGAAAATATCCGGGGTGTATTGATTTTTGTTCTTCTCCAAAATCACTGGCTGAAATAATGACAACCGGTGTCTTTTGGTGCGCACTCATTTTGCGAATTTCAGTGAGTACCTGGGTTCCATGAATATCTGGTAAGTCCAGATCTAACAAAATTGCATCCACATTTTGTCCACTGATGATTTCCAGGGCTTCTTTACCAGAATAAGCGGGATAAAAATTAATTTTATCCATGGATTCTATGACCCCATTGTAAGATTTGATTGCCTGGGTAAAGAGCCTGACCATACTTGGATCATCGTCAATCACCAATAAGTCATTAGTATTTGCTCCAATTGACTGAATTGTCTGAATCAGCGTATCACGGGAGACTGGTTTAACCAAATAACGATACACGCCTCCTGGCAATATCAACGATTGTTCCAACACTTCGGAATACAAAAACCGGATGATTGGAATCTGGTAAGGTAAATTCTCAATCAGCATTGTAATCTGATTATCATTTATAAATGCGTCGTCCAAAATAATGGCAGAAGGAAAATATTTTTCGATCATCTGCCTTAATTCAATCATGTTGGAAACCGGAATCACTTCATAATCGAAAAGTAACATGCCGATTTGTTTCGCCTTGCTTAAATCGGCTGAATAACACAATATCAAGTCTGCCTGTCCTTGGGCAAATGAACTTGCCACCCGTTGTTCACCTCCCTCCGCCAGGTTTGCTCGTGCTTCCTGTGTAGATCCAATGGGTTCCATCACGGGTAAGAAGATATGAATGATGGTTCCTTTTTGAATTTCACTTTCTACCGTGATTCTGCCACCGTGTAATTCCACAAAACGCTTGCTGATTGGCAATCCCAAACCAGAACCTTTTTCCCGGCTCCAATTCTCCTGCCCTGCCTGGCGAAATTCGTAAAAGATACGTTCGATGTCCTCCGGCGCGATCCCGGGACCGTTGTCCTGAATGACGATTTCAACTTCATCCGCTCCATGCATTCTGGCATCCACCGAGATTTTTCCCTGTTTGGTAAAACGCATACTGTTTGTAATTACATTGAGCAATACCTGCCGAATGCGGGTGCGGTCGACAAAAATATATGGCATATTAGCTTCTGTGTGAATCTCAAACTGCAGACCCTTTTGAATAATGGGAGCAGCCACCAGATCCTCAATTTCATCGAGTAAAATTTTGGGATCCACCCGCTCTCTGAAAAGTGGCATTTGCCTGGCATCCATTTTACCCATGTCCAGAATGTCATTGATCAGATCCAGCAGATGTTTGCTGCTTTTGAAAATCTCCTGGCTATCGTCATACAATCCCGCTGGCCAATCCTCCAGAGGTGCATAGGTTTCCGGGGCATTAACCATTAAATCGCTAAACCCAATAATGAAATTCAGCGGACTACGCAGTTCATGCGAGACTGCCATGGCAAAGCGGTCACGATCTTCGCGTGCTTCTTCTGCCCGTGCGCGTGCCTGTTCCAGCATTCTGGTCATTTGCTTTAATTGATAATTAAACTGGTTCTGCTCTTTCAACATCCGGCTGATTTCTGCACGATGTTGCCGCGTTTCCTGCAGGCGTTTACGGGCTTCATAATAATGGAAGGAAGCATTCTCAATGGCTGAATTCAGATTATTGGAAATCCCCCACCCAAAGACCCCTGCAAAAATACACACAAAAATAATTGCGAAAGGATACCCCTCTGGTAATGCAGGAAACCATCCTAAGCCTGGCAAGATCAACGTCAGGCATAGGATTAAAATCTCCACAATAATCGTACCGGTTAATCCGATGGTGGATATCGACATAAAGGGCAACACCGCAAACAATAACAGAATTTCCACCCGATTGAACAGAAAAAACGCACTCAGAATGGTGGCACTCACGCCTACCAACCAGAAGACCTGTGCCAGAAGAAAGGTAAATCTCATTAGAAACAAGGTACCAACAAATGTCACCAGGAATATGGTGGTACAAATCCATAATTGAGGACTGAATATTCGTGGATTAAAGAGAGAAACAATAAAATGAAAAACCACATAAATCGCAGTCGTAGAAAAGATAATATATCTCGAAGTCGATTCTAACAATTCCTTCGAAGTTCTGTCTTCTGTAAATAAGGTGCGCAGCCTATTCATGAGTTGGTTCTTAAGATCCACGAAACATTGAATTTATTTTACGATGATACATCAACACCAGCCGGGTAATGAAATTGGTTCTTCTTGTCCAGTTATTAAGAGCAACCGCAAATTGGATAATGGATAAAACAAAGCCGAAAGCCAGAAAAAAGATTTGGAAATAAACATCAGCTTTCAAGGCAATTCTTCCCATGAGTATAACAATCAAAACTACGATGCCAAACACAATCCAGGCAGTCGTTTTAATGCCGATTTTGGTCATCATTTTCCGGGCAAGTGGATTGGTTTCTATCTGTGGGTGTTTAATTCTAACAATCGTGGATAAAACATCCATCAATTTGCTTATGATCAATAATGCGATTAACAGATACACCAATAAGTTCATTTAAAGTAGCCTTCATTGTCAGATTATTTGATTTTTGAACAGCCTACTTAATCCTATCATCATTTAAGAAATTAACCTGTAAAACTTGAAAAATCCTATGAATAATCATTTCCAACAAAAAAGGAGTATGATTATAGAAAAATCTCTGGAGTTCATCATGGAAGATTTAAAGCAAAAAATGACATTGGATAGTCTACAGGATGAGTTGAATGGTGCTTTTTTATATGAAGTCCTGGCACAAGCTGAAAAAGATGAACGCCTGGCAGAAGTGTACCAGCGCATGGCTACTGTGGAACACAAACATGCCGAAAAGTGGACAGCGAAGCTGCTGGCAGAGGGAATTTCGATCCCTAAATTTAAACCAAATTGGCGCACCCGTACACTGTCCTGGGCTGCCAGACGTTTCGGCGTCAATGCTGTTTTGCCCACCATCACCAGTATGGAACAAAAAGACTCGCGGAAATATGCCAACACACCCGATGCTGCCGAGATGTCTGCCGATGAGCTCTCGCATTCACGTTTGCTGAAACAGGTAACCAAAAGCATGCCCGGAGGACTGGAAGGAGGTTTTCTCGCCAGGTTGGAAGGCAGACATCGTGCTTCTGGCGGGAATGCACTACGGGCTGCGGTACTGGGTGCCAATGATGGTTTGGTTTCTAATCTGAGTCTGGTGATGGGTGTCGCCGGGGCGGAATTCCAGAACTCGACCATCCTTATCACCGGGTTGGCTGGTTTACTGGCAGGAGCATTCTCAATGGCACTGGGAGAATGGCTGTCAGTACAGAGCTCACGTGAGTTATACCAGCACCAGATTGCGATTGAGGAGGCTGAAATTGCCTCTGCTCCCGAAGAAGAAGCCGAAGAATTAGCGCTGATTTATGAAGCACGCGGCATGTCGAAAGAAGAATCACAAAAATTAGCCAAAAAGATCTTTGAAGATCCCTCTCAGGCATTGGAAACTTTGTCACGTGAAGAACTCAACATTGACCCGGCTGAGTTGGGCGGATCCGCCTGGGAAGCAGCCATCACTTCTTTCTTTTTGTTTGCCATTGGAGCCATTATCCCGGTCATCGCCTTCACCTTCCTGAGCGGAATGCCAGCCGTGATTGGTAGCTTGCTGATCAGTGCTGTGGGTCTATTCATCATCGGGACCGGAATTACATTATTTACCGGCCGCAGCATTCTGTTTTCAGGATCAAGGCAGGTTATTTTTGGTTTGTTGGCAGCCGTTATTACATTTGGTATCGGTCGATTAATTGGCGTCAATATCGGTGGATAAATTTTCCCCTTTGTTTTTACATTATTAAACAGTAAAAATAATCGCTCAATTCCATAAAAATGCTATCCCCCGTTTGCCCAATATGTGATCATCAAAAATGAGTTTGGCTGGTTTATCAGCCATTCCGGCACATACATGCAATGGCATTAAATGCTCTTCACGCGGGTGGCCATAGCGGGCAGATGGTGCTTTCTCCCAATCCATCAGGCGTTTTTCACGCTCCTGATCAGAATGTGTTCCACTGCATGTATCGATAAGCCAATTCTGAAAAGCATCATTCGCTGAATCTTGAATTTCTTCTCCTTGCCAGGAAAAGGCACGCATATTATGGAATGAAAAGCCAGATCCAATCACCAGTACATTCTCATTTTCAAATTCCCGTAATGCTCTTCCAATGGCAAGATGAGCTGCAGGATCAAGACCGCTCACAAGGGACAATTGCAGGCAGGGAATATCAGCTTCCGGATACATCAATTTCAGTGGAATAAATAAGCCATGATCAAATCCTCGTTTCCGATCAATCCGTGCCGGAATTTTATTTTTTTCCAGCAATTTGACAACTTTTTCCACATATTCTGGACTGCCAGGCGCTGGATATGTGATGGAATAAGCTTCCTTAGGAAAACCATAATAATCATAAAACATTTCCGGGTTTTCAGCACCCAGAACAGTTACCACGTTTTCTTCCCAATGCGCGCTGAGGACAAGGATAATATCCGGTGTTTTCAATTGTGAAGGCAATTGAGTCATGAAATCAATCATTGCCTTGTGGCTGGGATCGCCAAGTATCGGCATGGGGCCTCCCCCATGACTGAAATATACGATTTGAGCTTTATTTTGTGGGGACACATTCATATCAGTAACCTCCAATTGATTTCTTAGTGAAAAAGGTGAAGAACAAAAGTTACCATCTGCCACCTTCTTATTATTCTAACTTAATTAGATAAACTCCATAATGTCTCAGACACAGCAAACAAATTCTCCGGTGGCGTGTCTCTTGGCACCTCACATCCTGCTGAGATGAAGGTATTGTCTTTCGAGACCGATGTGCATTGGCGGACAGCCTGTTTGACATCTTCTTCAGAGCCCTGCAAAAGGATCCGGGATGGTTCAAAATTTCCATTGGCTGCAATGGAAGGAGATAGAGCAGCTACAGCGGCAGAAAATTCCACCGGGTAATCAATATCAATGATATCCGCTCCTGTTTCAGGAAGAATTTTTAGGAGAGATGAAATATTGCCACAAATATGCAATCTGGCTTTTGCACCATACGCATGAATCGCTTGAATGATTCTTTGTTCGTATGGCAATACAAACCTTTTATACGATTTTGGTCCGATTAATGAT